>NZ_JAURVJ010000210.1 GCF_030655615.1 Nocardioides sp. | reverse complement strand
GCACCGGGCGGCCGCTGGCCGAGATGGCGGTGCTGTTCCGCATCAACGCCCAGTCCGAGGCCTACGAGGAGGCGTTGACCGCAGCGTCGATCCCCTACGTCATCCGCGGCGCCGCCCGCTTCTTCGACCGGCCCGAGGTCCGCGAGGCCGTCACCCGCATCCGCGGCGCGGCGCGCGGGGGCGTGAGCGCCGCCGACGGCGACACCTGGGTCGATCTGGTCCGCGACACGCTCGCCGGCATGGGCTGGACCCCCGACCCGCCCGAGGCCCGCGGCCAGACCCGCGACCGCTGGGAGTCCTGGCAGGCCCTGGTCAGCCAGGCCGAGAGCCACGCCGGTGAGGGCGCGACCCACGACCTGACCTCGTTCGTCGACGACCTCGACCGTCGTGCCGCCGAGCAGCACGCTCCCGTGGCCGAGGGCGTCACCCTGGCGACGTTCCACGCCGCCAAGGGCCTCGAGTGGGACTCCGTCTTCCTGGTCGGCCTCCAGGACGGCACGCTCCCGATCACCTACGCCCAGACCCCCGAGGCCATCGAGGAGGAGCGGCGCCTCCTCTACGTCGGCATGACCCGCGCCCGCCTCGACCTCTGCCTGTCGTGGGCGCAGGCCCGCAACCCGGGCCAGGCCGCCCGCCGCAAGCCGTCGCGCTTCCTCGACCCGCTGCTGCCCGACGCCGACCGCGCGCCCGCCCGGGCCAAGGGCGCCCGCGGCACCCGCACCTGCGTCGAGTGCGGCAAGCCGCTGGCGGGCTCCGACAAGACCCGGCGCCGGTGCGCCGAATGCCCGACGCCCTACGACGAGGCGCTCTTCGAGCGACTACGGGGCTGGCGCCTCGAGCGGGCCCGGGCCGAGGAGATCGCGCCGTTCATGGTCTTCAGCAACGCGACCCTCGAGGCCGTCGCCGAGCGCCGGCCCCAGTCGTCCCAGGCGCTGCTCGCGATCAGTGGGATCGGCCCCGACAAGCTCGACAAGTACGGCAACGACGTGCTCGCGATGCTGGCCGCAGAAGATTCTTGAAAATAAGTCATAAAATGGTTTGCCCCTTACAAAGGGCACCGCGTACCGTTCCCGTCAACAACCAAGTCCGCGCACCAGGGCACTGACACCGCCCGCGCCAGAAGATCCGAAGGAGGTGACCCCCGTGGAGATCACCAAGAACATCCAGACGCCGACCGCTCTCAGCATCCCGAGCAGCGTTCGACCCGCGTCCGGTTTTGGCATGCCCAACGGTGGCCAGTCCTGCTTCGGCGTCCTCGCCGACACGCGCACCTCGTGGATCCGCACCACCGGTCTCATGACCGAGGGCACGGATGCTCGCACCCGCAAGGACCTGGCTGCCAAGGGACACGTGGCTCTCGTTGCCTACGTCCCGGGTTACCTCGCCTGGAGTCCGCCGATCTGTTGACACCAACAGCTCAGCAGCCTCCAGGCCGCGGAACCCGATCACCGGGTTCCGCGGCCTTTCTGTTTCCCAGATGCATCCAGCTCCCCACAGGAAGCCAGGAGATGACCACCCAGCACCACCCCGCACGACCCAGCACCACCCCAACCGCGATCAACGAAAGAGGTGACACGATGACTACCAGCATCCTCCAGCGCAGCGACGGCAAGCTGGTCGAGTTCCAGGCCACTTCTGGCCCCAGCCTCGGCAGCCTGCACGACGAGGCCGGCAAGGTCGACGAGACCCTGCTTCCCTGCCGCTCGGGCGTCAACGACCCCGAGCTCTGGTTCGCCGAGCTCCCGGCCGACGTCGAGTACGCGAAGGCCCTCTGCCAGGCCTGCCCGGTCCGGCAGCTCTGCCTCGGCGGCGCTCTCGAGCGGCACGAGCCGTGGGGCGTGTGGGGCGGTGAGCTGTTCCTCCAGGGAACGGTCATCCCCCGCAAGCGGCCCCGGGGCCGGCCCCGCAAGGACGCCGTCGCATGAGCCAGATGCTCATGAGCGGCACCAGCACCACCACCCAGACCACCGAACCGAATCGGAGCACCACCATGAACACCATGCACGAAGACCTGGCCCGCGCGCAGATGAGCGCGCGCCTGGGAGAGGCGCGTCAGCGGCGTACGGGCCACCAGCTCGTCCGCGCCCGGCGCTTGAGCCGCAAGGCCGAGCGCGCCGCGCAGCAGGCTCGCCTCGCCCTCGCTCGCGCTCTGTAGGACTCCCGGAGACCGTCAACCTCCGGAACACCCTCTGATCGCGGGTGAACTCAGCACCACCACAGGTACGAACCGACCGGGAAGCCGGGTCCGACACACGTCGGGCCCGGCTCTCCTGGTTCTACGATGGGTCGGATGACCCTGACCTGCGACTTCTGCGGGCGGCAGGCCGAGGAGGCCGACACGCTCGCGTGGACCACCAGCGTCGAGAACAAGCGCCTCAAGCGCTACTGCGTCACCTGCTCGCGCGAGCACCTGCGGGCGATGGAGGGCAAGCTCGACGCCGAGTTCTGGTGAGGCGCCCTCGCCCTCTCTCCTTCTCTAGCAAGGCATGACGTCCCAGGCGCAGCCGCAGTGCGGGTGCCGCTGCCAGGTGCGCACCACGGGTGCGGGCCCGTCGAGGTCGACCGTGGCCGACCAGGTGAGCGGCCGCCCGCCCGCGACGTAGGCCGCCGCCTCGCGCGCCGCCCACGCCAGTCCGACCGCCACCAGGGCCGGGTCGAGCGGCGCGGTCGGGAGCGCCGCCAGCTGCTCGACCACGAGCGTACGACGGGGGTCGAGGTCGGCCTCGGCGGCGTCGACGCACCGCTGGCAGGCCGTGACACCGGGCTCGACGAGCGGTCCGAGCCGGAGGCTGCCCGGGCGCCCGGTGCCGGCGAGCAGCAGGTGGGGCGCCCCCTCGGACAGCCAGTCGTCGAGGTCGGCGCGGGCCACGGGGCCGGCACTGCCGACGACGTAGAGGTCGGGCGGCGCCGCAGCGGTCGCCGCCGTGACACCGCGCCGGCGAAGCAGGTCGGCCATCGGGCCGAGACCGAGGTCGAGGTCGACGAGGGCGACGGTGCCCGACGCAGGCGCCTGACGGCCGGCCACCACGAGGAGGCCGGCCTCGTCGAGCGCGCCGAGCAGCGCCGCCTCGGACGCGGTGGGCTCAGGCGTGGGCCAGCCGCGGCGCAGCGCGTCGAGCAGCCCGAGCAGGTCGGGGTCGCGCCGCACGATCACCCGGGCCGGCGGGTCGAGGCCGACCTGGACGTGGTCGTCGTCGCGTGGCACCACGTGCACCCCCGGCGCGAGCCGAGCCGCAGCTGCCGCCGTCGCCGCTGACGCCTCCCGAGTCATCCCGTGACCCTGGCACGGATCCCGTCCTGCCCGCTGGCGTCATCCACAGGCCCGGAAAGGACGCCGACCCGTCGCGTGGACGCGACGGGTCGACCTCGGTGCTGCGGGTGCTGCGGGTGCTGCGGGTGCTGCGCGGATCAGGCCTTGCCGAGGATCCGGTTGAGGTTGGTGCTGCAGACGGGGCACACGGCCTTCGCCATGCGGGTGCCCTTGTCGTTGACCTTCACCTCACCCTCGGCCTCGCGCTTCTCCTTGCACTTCACGCAGTAGAACTCACCGCTCCAGGTCTCCGCCATGATGGCCTCCTTGCCCTCGGTCTGTCTGGGTATCGTGATCGGGTTAGCCACGGCGGGGGACGTCAGGGAAGCCCGCCCGGGGCTCCGCGTCGCCGCTGAGCCGCTTGCGACCCTACGGCACGCCTGCCGGTGCCGGCGGAAGGCGCACGGTGCGCCGTTATCGTGCCTGCCATGCCCGAACTCGCCCACCTCCGCCTCGAACGCCCCTCCGACGGGGTCGCGCTCCTCGTGCTCGACAACCCGGAGCAGCGCAACGCCATGTCACCCGAGATGACCGCGTCGTGGGTCGCGGCGGTCGACGAGCTCGCTGCCGACCGCTCGGTGCGCGCCGTCGTGGTCACCGGCGAGGGCAAGGCGTTCTGCTCCGGCGGCGACACGACCTGGATCGCGAGCGAGCCCGACGCCGGTGTCGACCGGCTGCGCCAGCGGATGCTGCCGTTCTACCGCGCCTGGCTGTCGGTGCGGCGCCTCGAGGTGCCGACCATCGCCGCGATCAACGGCGCCGCGATCGGGGCGGGGCTGTGCCTGCCGCTCGCGCTCGACCTCCGCCTCGCGGCCCGCGGCGCCAAGCTCGGCGTGCCCTTCGTCAAGCTCGGCATGCACCCCGGCATGGCCGGGACCTACCTGCTGCCCGAGGTGGTGGGGGAGTCCGCCGCCCGCGACCTGCTGCTCACCGGACGCCTGGTCGACGCCGACGAGGCCCTCGGTCTCGGCCTGGTCTCGCGGGTCGTCGAGCCCGACGCGCTGCTCGACACGGCGCTCGAGACGGCGGCCGGGATCGCTGCGACCGCGCCGATCGCCAGCCGGCTGACCACCCTGGCCCTGCGGCAGCGGCACGCCACCATGGAGGCCGCGCTGCAGTGGGAGGCGATGGCGCAGCCGATCACGCTGGCCACCAGCGACCTGCAGGAGGGCATCCGGGCGGCCCGGGCGAAGCGGGCGCCGCAGTTCGAGGACCGCTGACCAGCCGGCCCGCCGACAGCAGGCGGCCCCCGGACCGGCTCCCGACACTCGCCTTCCCCTTGCGAGTGTCGCTCGCCGGCCCGAGGGCCATCTGACGGCCCAACCTAGAGAGGTGCGGGGCGGGGGTCAACGCCCGGCCGCCACGCCTGTGGACAAGCCTGTGGACAAGCCTGTGGAGAAAGCCCAGAACCCTACCGAGGACCGGGCTCTGGCTGTGGAGGTCGTGTGGAGGACCGACGCCCGCGGGCGTCGTACGCTGCTCTGACCTGCGACGACGTTCGTCCACCGGCTGTGGAGAGAAGAAAAACAGTGCCTGACAACCCCGAGAGCTATGACGCCGGCCCCGTGGCCGCGCTGCGCCGGATCGCGTTCCTGCTCGAGCGCGGCCGCGAGGACACCTACAAGGTCAAGGCGTTCCGGGGGGCCGCGGCGGCGATCCTGCCCCTCGGCGACGACGCGGTCGCCCGGGCGGTCGAGGACGGCACCCTCGTCGACCTGCCCGGGGTGGGGGCGAGCACGGCCAAGGTGATCGCGGCGGCGGTGCGCGGCGAGACACCGGACCGGCTGGCCCAGCTCGAGGCGACGTACGCCGGTCCGCTCACCTCGGGCGGGGCCGAGCTGCGCGCGGCGCTGCGGGGCGACTGCCACTCCCACTCCGACTGGAGCGACGGCGGCTCACCGATCGAGGAGATGGCGATGACGGCGATCGAGCTCGGCCACGACTACCTGGTGCTGACCGACCACTCGCCGCGCCTCAAGGTCGCGCGGGGGCTCAGCGTCGAGCGTCTGCGGCGCCAGCTCGGCGTGGTCGAGGCCGTCAACGAGCACCTCGGCGGCGACGGGCCCGACGGCTTCACGCTGCTCAAGGGCATCGAGGTCGACATCCTCGACGACGGCTCGCTCGACCAGACCGACGAGATGCTCGAGCGCCTCGACGTGCGGGTCGCCAGCGTGCACTCCAAGCTGGCGATGGACGCCGGGCCGATGACGAGACGGATGATCGGCGCGGTCCGCGACCGGCACACCAACGTGCTCGGGCACTGCACCGGGCGGATGGTGACGGGGAGCCGCGGCACCCGCAAGCAGTCGACGTTCGACGCGCGGGCGGTCTTCGAGGCCTGCGTGGAGAACGACGTGGCCGTCGAGATCAACTCGCGGCCGGAGCGGTGCGACCCGCCCGACGACCTGCTGGCCCTGGCCCGCGACGCGGGCTGCGTCTTCTCGATCGACTCCGACGCCCACGCCCCCGGCCAGCTCGACTTCCTGGTGCTCGGCTGCGAGCGCGCCGAGGACGCCGGCATCGAGGCCGACCGGATCGTCAACACGTGGCCCCAGGACCGGCTCCTGGAGTGGGCGCGCAAGTAGGTTGGCGTCCATGGCCACCGCCGACGTCGAGGTACGCCGCTCCAAGCGGCGTCGCCGCACGGTGTCGGCCTACCGCGACGGCGAGCGGATCGTGGTGCTGATCCCGGCGTCGTTCAGCCAGGCCGACGAGGCCGAGTGGGTCGAGACGATGGTGGCCCGGATCGAGCGGTCCGAGAAGAAGGCGCAGCTCACCGACGCCGACCTCCTCGAGCGCGCGGAGGCGCTGAGCGACCGCTACCTCGGCGGGCTCGCGTCGCCCGGGTCGGTGCGCTGGGTCGGCAACCAGAACACGCGGTGGGGCTCCTGCACGCCCGTCGACCGGACGATCCGGCTGTCCGAGCGGCTCCAGGCGATGCCGGGCTGGGTGGTCGACTACGTGATCGTGCACGAGCTCGCGCACCTGATCGAGCCAGGGCACGACGCGAGCTTCTGGGCGTGGGTCGACCGCTACCCGCAGTCGGAGCGGGCCAAGGGCTACCTGCTGGGCTGGTCGGCCGCTGCCCAGATCACGCCGCCGTCGGAGTTCGAGCCCGCCGACAGCGACTGAACGGCCGCGTCGACCAACGGACGCAGGTCGTCGGCCGGCAGCGCGTCGACCGGCCACCAGCGCACGTCGAGCGACTCCTCGCTCACCAGCGGTACGACGCCAGGCGCGGCGACCGCGACGAACCGCACGTCGAGGTGGTGCACGAGCGTCCCGCCGGCCGGTCCGCAGAACGGCACGGCATGCTCGTCGAGGTGCACCGGCAGCGGGCGGACCTCGAGGTCGGCGAGGCCGGACTCCTCGGTCGCCTCGCGCAGCGCGGCCCCGGCCAGCGTGGTGTCCTCGGCCTCGGGGTGGCCGCCGAACTGGAACCACTGGCGCGCCTTGGCGTGCAGGGTGAGCAGCACGTGGGTGCCGTCGTGGGAGAGGACCAGCGTGCTGGCCGTGACGTGGTCGGGCCGGCAGTCACGCGTCATCCCGTCGGGGTGCGCCTCGAGGTGCGCGACGTAGCGGTCTCGGAGCCTGGCCTGCTCCCCGTCACCGGCGCCCGGCGGCACCCACGCCCGCAGGGTCGCGAGCGCGTCGGCGTGGAGTGCGGTCACTCCCCGTCGGGCTTCTTGGCGAGCGGGTCCTCGGGCGCCTCGGGCTCGTCACCGTCGAGCAGCTTGCGCAGCTCGGCGTCGAAGTCGTCCTCGCTCAGCGACTCGGGCGCCGCCGCCTCCTCGCGGAAGCCCAGCGGGTCGTCGAGGTCGGCCGAGGTCGGCAGCAGGTCGGGGTGGAGCCAGACGCCGTCGCGGGCCTCGGTGCCCTGCCGGGTGCGCAGCGACGCCCACAGGGTCGACGCCTCGCGCAGCCGCCGCGGCCGCAGCTCCAGGCCGACCAGCGCGGCGAAGGTCTGCTCGGCGGGTCCGCCGGCGGCCCGGCGGCGGCGTACGGCTTCCTGGAGCTTGGCGGCGGCCGGCATCCGCTCGACGGTGGCCTGGCCGACCACCTCGTCGACCCAGCCCTCGACGAGCGCGAGCGCGATCTCGAGACGCTCGAGCGCGGCCGACTGGGCGGGGGAGCGGGGCAGGTCGAAGAGCCCGCCCTCGACCAGCTGCTTCATCGACTCGGGGTTGGTCGGGTCGATGCCGCTGAGCTGCTCCTCGACCCGACGCTGCAGGCTCTCGGCGTTGATCTCGAGGCCGCGGGCGTAGTCGGTGACGGCGCCGATCAGGTGGTCGCGCAGCCACGGGACGTGGCTGAACAGCCGGTGGTGGGCGGCCTCGCGCAGCGCGAGGTAGAGGACGACGTCGTCCTCGCTGACGTCGAGGCCCTCGGCGAACGCCGACACGTTGGCGGTCACCAGGGCGGCCCTGCCGCGCGGGGCGAGCGGCAGGCCGACGTCGGAGCCGGTGAGGACCTCGCCGGCCAGCTCGCCCACGCCGGAGCCGACCTGGGTCGCGAGCATCGCCCCGACGGCCTTGCCGAGGATGCCGAGCAGCGGAGCGGCCTGCGCCTGTGCCTCGGCGGGCAGGGCACCGCTGAGGCCGTTGACCGACTGCTCGGCGACGGGCTCGATGAGGACCTTCCACACGTCGAGGGTGCCGACGATCCACTCGGCGCGGCTCCAGGCCGCGGTCGAGGTGACGCCCGAGGGGAACTCGGTGGCCTCGTCGAGCCAGTGGTCGGCCAGGCGCAGCGCGTCGGCGACGGCGTCGGACTGCTTGGCGGTGGCGGACGGGTCGGGGTGCTGCGCGACCTGCTTGCGGGCGATGTCGACGGCGACGTCCCAGTTGAGGGCGCCGTCGTAGGGCTGCATCAGCGACTGGATCTGCCCGAACAGGGCGCCCAGGTCGGGCATCCCGGGACCGCCCGGGCTGCCGAGCCCACCCAGGCCCAGCTTGCTGAAGTCGAGGCCGCTGCCCGAGAACAGCTGCTCGAACGGCGTCCCCTTGAACGGGTTGGGCTGCTCGTCGTCGGGCTGGTCACTCATGCCTCCACGGTACGCCGCACGCCTAGGGTGTGGCGGTGACCTCCAGCACCGTGCGTCTCGTCGAGATCCGTGACACCCCGCTCGTCGTCGACGACGTCCTGGCCAGCCTCGACGAGGACGTCGACGGCGGCGTGACCCTCTTCGTCGGCAAGGTCCGCGACCACGACGGCGGGCGCGCGGTCAGCGGCCTCGACTACACGGCCCACCCGAGCGCCCTCGCCCGGCTGCAGGAGGTGTGCGAGCTCGTCGCTGCGCGCCACGACGTGCACGGGGTCTCGGCCATCCACCGGGTCGGCCGGCTGGCCATCGGCGACCTCGCGGTGGTCGTCGGTACGTCGGCCGCGCACCGCGGCACCGCGTTCGAGGCCTCGCGCGACCTGATCGACACGCTCAAGGACGAGGTGCCGATCTGGAAGCACCAGGTCTTCGCCGACGGCTCCGACGAGTGGGTCGGCACGCCGTAGGGCGTGTCTCCCGAGGCGGGGCCCGCGCCGACCTACCCTCGAGGGATGGTCCTGCTCTGGCTCGTGCCCACCGTCGTCGTGACGGTCGTCGCGATGCTCTGGGTGTCGTGGGCCGGCCGCGAGGGCCGCGGCGAGGTCGACCGCGAGGT
>NZ_JAURVJ010000199.1 GCF_030655615.1 Nocardioides sp. | reverse complement strand
GGCCAGCGGCACGGTCGGCGCGGTCGTCGGCGGGGCCGTCGTCGCCGGGCTCGAGCCCGCGTCGGGCTCGCCGTCGCCGTCGTCGCCGCCCAGCCCGACGACCAGCCCGACCGCGACCAGGACCGCGGTCACGACACCGGCGAGCAGCAGGACGAGGGCGCGGGACACGTCCGCCACCCTACGGACGGGCCGCGACACGCCGAAGCGGGCTGCCACCGCGAGAGCGAGTACCGTCTTTTCGGTGATTCGCTTCGAGAAGACCACGGTGTCCTACCCGGGACCGGGGAAGCCGGCGCTCAACCAGGTGTCGATCGACGTCGAGAAGGGCGAGTTCGTCTTCCTCGTCGGCGCGTCCGGCTCGGGCAAGTCGACGGCGCTCCGCCTGGTCCTCCGCGAGCTGCGGCCGACGACCGGCCGGGTCTACGTGGCCGGCAAGGAGATCAACCGCCTGGCCACCTGGAAGGTGCCGCGGCTGCGCCGCCAGATCGGCACCGTGTTCCAGGACTTCCGGCTGCTCCAGGGCAAGACCGTCGCCGAGAACGTCGCCTTCGCGCTCCAGGTCACCGGCCGCTCCGGCCGCGACATCCGGGCCACCGTGCCCAAGACCCTCGAGCTGGTCGGGCTGGCCGACAAGGCCGGCCGGATGCCCGACGAGCTGTCCGGTGGCGAGCAGCAGCGCGTGGCGATCGCCCGCGCCATGGTCAACGAGCCGATGATCCTCGTGGCCGACGAGCCCACCGGCAACCTCGACCCGACCACCTCGGTCGGCATCCTCAAGCTGTTCGACCGGATCAACCAGAACGGCACCACGGTGCTCATGGCCACCCACGACCACGGTGTCGTCGACCAGATGCGCAAGCGCGTCGTCGAGCTCGACCACGGGTCCGTCGTCCGCGACGAGGCCACCGGCGTCTACGGCTTCCAGCACTGAGGTCCGGCCCGGGCCTCCCGCCCGGCCCGCCGCCCCGCCCCGATCCCCAGGAGTACCCCGCTTCATGCAGCTGCGCCACGTCTCCACCAACCTGCGCCAGGGCCTGCGTCGCAACATGTCGATGCACGCGGCCGTCATCCTCACCCTGTTCGTGTCCCTGACCCTCGCCGGGATCGGGGTGATGCTCAGCAAGCAGGCCGAGCTCACCGCCGACGTCATCGGCAGCGAGCTGCAGGTCACCGTCACGCTCTGCATCCCCGACGAGGCGGCGTTCCCGCAGTGCACCGGCGAGGTCACCGCCGAGCAGGAGGCGGTGATCCTCGACACGATCGACAAGAGCCCCGAGGTCCGCGACGTCGAGGAGGTGCCGCGCGAGAAGGGCCTGCAGGACCTCATCGACCGCGGCGTGGTCACCGAGGACCAGGTCGAGGGGCCCGACCCGCTCATCACCGCCGAGAACCTCCCGCGCAAGCTGCGCATCACCCTCGAGGAGCCCGACGAGTACGACGGCGTCATCAGCGCCATCGAGGACCTCGACGGCGTCCGCGAGGTCGTCCCCGCCAGCGAGCTCGTCGGCCCGATCTTCACGACGATCAACGTGCTGCGCTACTCGGCCTGGGGCGCAGCGGCCGTGCTGGTGCTGGCCGCCGTGATGCTCGTCGCCAACACGATCCGCCTGACGGCCCTCGCGCGCCGCAAGGAGATCGAGATCATGCGTCTCGTCGGTGCCTCCCGCATCTTCATCGCGCTGCCCTTCCTCCTGGAGGCGATCTTCAACGCCGTCGTGGGCGTCGCGCTGACCGCCGGAGCGCTGGCTGCGTTCACCCAGTTCGGTGTCATCGACGGCATCAAGGCCCGCTTCTCCGGCCTGCCGTTCGTCGGCTGGGACGCCTACGGCTTCGCGATGCTCGTGGTCGTCGTCGCGGGTCCGCTGCTGACGGTGCTGCCGACACTCCTGCTGACCCGCAAATACCTCAAATACTGACCCTGGTCGCCTACGGTCGGAGCGTTCACTTCCCCGAACGAACGGCTCTCCTGTGCGCTTCTTCCCCAGCGCCGCTCGACAGCGCGTCACCGTCGCCTGCGTCGGTCTCGTCTCCCTCGCTGCACTCGCGGTACCGCTCGCCCACGCCGACGAGGACGACGACCTGAAGTCCCGCCAGCGCGAGGTCAAGGGCAAGATCGCCGACGCCGCCTCCGACCTCAAGGAGGCGAGCCGCGAGGTCACCCGGGCCTCCGCCCGCCTCTCCCGGGCCACCGAGCAGCTGTCCGCCGCGCGCACCGAGCTGGCCGGCGTACGCACCCGGCTGGCCGCGGCCCGCGAGCGCGACGCCCGTCTCAAGGCAGAGCTGGCCACGGCCGAGCTCGAGCTCGAGCAGGCCAGTGCCGCCCTCGCCTCCGGCGTCGCCGCCGTCGAGCACCAGCGCGACGTCGTCCGCGACGCCGCCATCTCGATCTACAGCGGCAACGACTCCCGGCTGCAGGCCATCGGCTCGCTGCTCGACAGCGGGTCGATCGAGGAGCTCGAGGAGCGCCGGCTGGGCGCCCAGGTCATCGGCAACCGCCAGACCGCGATCTTCGCCGACCTCGAGGAGGTCGAGGCCGACCTCGCCGACGAGCAGGCCGACGTCGAGGACAAGGCCGAGGCCGTCGAGCAGAAGCGCCGCGAGGCCGCCGCGCACCTCGAGGAGGTCCGTGGGCTCTACGACGAGTCCGTCGCCGCCGAGGCGCGCGTCCAGAGCCTCGTCGGCGAGGCCCGCACCGCCCGTCAGCAGGCGTTCGCCGCCCGCGCCCGCGACCGTCAGACCCTCCGAGCGCTGAAGGCCCGCGAGGACAGGATCCAGCAGCAGCTCGTGGCGCTCGCCCGCAGCCAGCGCGACCAGGTCGGCTTCAAGGGCCAGTCCGACGGCTACCTGAGCTATCCCGCCAGCGGACCGGTGACGTCGCCCTACGGCTACCGCGTCCACCCGATCTATGGCTACTACAGCCTCCACAACGGCACCGACTTCGGCACCGGCTGCGGCGCCCCCGTCTATGCCTCCGCCGGTGGCACCGTCATCGACACCTACTACGACTCGGTCTACGGCAACCGGCTCTACCTGTCGCTCGGCAAGGTCAACGGCAAGAGCCTCGTGCTGATCTACAACCACCTGTCGGCCTACAAGGCCTCCGAAGGGCAGAAGGTCGAGCGTGGCACCGTGCTCGGCCTCTCCGGCACCACTGGCTGGTCCACCGGCTGCCACCTGCACTTCACGGTCATGGAGAACGGCGTCGCCGTGAACCCCATGAACTACCTGTAGGGGTCTGCCGGGGTCAGCCGGGGTCAATCCGGTTGCCCGCTCTGGGAGGATGGAGCCATGGCGAAGGAGCAGGGGCGCAAGCTGGTCGCGCAGAACAAGAAGGCGCGACACGACTACGCCATCGACGACACCTTCGAGGCCGGTCTCGTGCTGCACGGCACCGAGGTCAAGTCGCTGCGCCAGGGCCGGGCCTCGCTGGTCGACGGGTTCGTCGACATCGACGGGGGAGAGGCGTGGCTGCACGGCGTCCACATCCCTGAATACACCCAGGGCACCTGGACCAACCACGCCGCCCGCCGCAAGCGCAAGCTGCTCCTCAACCGGGTCGAGATCGACAAGATCGAGCGCCGGGTCAGCGAGAAGGGGCTCAGCGTCATCCCGTTGTCCCTCTACTTCCTCGACGGCCGGGCCAAGGTCGAGATCGGCGTCGGCAAGGGCAAGAAGTCGTGGGACAAGCGCAACACCCTCGCCGAGCGGCAGGCCAACCGCGAGGTCGAGCAGGCCGTCGGTCGCCGTCTCAAGGGCATGAGTGACTGACGCCGCTGGCGACGCCGACGTCGAGCCGGTCGAGCGGACCCGCGCGTCCTGGGAGCGGCTCGGGCTCCCCGGCCTGATCGACGTCCATGCCCACTTCCTCCCGCCGCCGATCGAGCGGGCGGTGTGGCGGGTGTTCGACGAGGCCGGTCCGCTCATCGGGCGCGAGTGGCCGATCCGCTACCGCCAGTCGATCGACGAGCGCGTCGCGCTGCTGCGCTCCTTCGGTGTCCGCCGTTTCACGACGCTGCCCTATGCCCACAAGCCGGGCGTGGCCACGTTCATGAACGACTGGTCGCGCGACTTCGCCGCCGCGGTGCCCGAGGCAGTCTGGTCGGGGACGTTCTACCCCGAGCCCGGCGCCGCCGACTACGTGAGCGCGCTGGTCGACGACGGGGTCGAGATCTTCAAGCTCCACCAGCAGGTCGGCGGGTTCCACCTCGACGACCCGCTCCTCAACCCGGTCTGGGACGTGCTCGCCGACGTCGGCACCCCGGTGCTCGTCCACGCCGGATCCGGTCCGGTCGGCACCGAGTTCACTGGCCCGGCCTCCATGGCCCGCTTGCTGGCGGCCTACCCCCGGCTGACCGTCGTCGTCGCCCACCTCGGCGCACCGGAGTGCGTGGAGTTCGCCCGGCTGGCGGCCCGGCACGACCGGGTCTACCTCGACACCTCGATGGCCGTGAGCCCGTTCTTCGGCGAGCACTTCGACCCCTCCGTCGTCCCGATGCTCGCGGACCTGCAGCCGCGGGTGCTCTGGGGGTCGGACTTCCCGACGCTCCCGTTCCCCTACGTCGACCAGCTCGACGCGCTCGCCGCCCTCGACCTCGGCGACGACTGGCTCCGCGACGTCCTCTGGCACAACGCCGCCGCCCTGATCGGCTCCGAGCGCCCCTGAGCAATCGACCGCCGCGATAGTCCCGGGCGAAATGGCCCCTCAAGACGCGTCTCAGGGGCGAGATCGCCCGGGACTATCGTCGGTCTGGCCTCGGACTAGAACACGTTCTAGGGTGACGGGCGTGATCGAGGGGGAGTACGCCGGGGCGTTCGGGCCGTTGCGCGACCTGCTGGAGCGCAACCTGGCGGACGGCTCCGACGTCGGGGCCGCGGTTGCGGTGGTCCACGACGGCGACCTGGTCGCCGACCTGTGGGGCGGGGAGGCGCGGCCGGGTGTGCCCTGGACGCGCGACACGATCGTGCAGGTCTGGTCGGTCACCAAGACCATGGCCGCGCTGACGCTGCTGGTGCTCGTCGACCGGGGCGAGGTCGACCTCGACGCGCCGGTCGCGACGTACTGGCCGGCGTTCGCCGCGGCCGGCAAGGGCGACGTCCTGGTCGGGCAGGTGCTGGGCCACGCCAGCGGCGTGCCGGGCTGGAGCCGGCCGGTGTCGGTCGAGGACCTGCTCGACCTCGAGCTGAGCGAGGGCTGGCTGGCCGAGGAGGCGCCCTGGTACGAGCCCGGCTCGGCGTCGGCCTACCAGATCCTCGACCACGGCCACCTCGTCGACGGCATCGTGCGCGGGGCGACCGGGCGGCCGCTGGCCGAGGTCTTCCGTGACGAGGTCGCCGGCCCGCTCGGGGCCGACTTTTTCATCGGCGTGCCCGACGACCGGCTCGACGACTGCGCCGACCTGCTGTCGCCGCCCCGCTCGTCCGTGGACTTCTCCCAGCTCCCGCCCGACCACTTCCTGCTGCGCACCATCGCCAACCCGTTCCTCACGATGCCGGTCTGCAACAGCGAGCCGTGGCGGCGCGGGGCGATGGCGGCCGCGGGCGGCCACGGCAACGCCCGCGGGGTCGCCCGCGCGCAGGCCGTGGTGTCCCACGGCGGCGAGCTCGACGGCACCCGCCTGCTCGGCCACGGCACCATCGACCGCATCTTCGACGTCCAGGCCGACGGCACCGACCTGGTGCTGGTGCTGCCGCTGGTCTTCGGCACCGGCTACGCCCTGCCGGGCCCGTCGGCGCCCGCGGTACCGGCCGGGCGCACCTGCTGGTGGACCGGCTACGGCGGCGCCATCGTCGTCAACGACCTCGACCGGCGTACGACGATCGCCTACACGCCCAACCAGCTCGCGGAGCACATGGTGTCGTCGCCGCGCACCGACGCCTATGTGAGCACCGCTCTTTCTTGTCTGGAGGACCTGTGACCTCCCCCCACGTCTGCATCATCGGCGCCGGCTGCTCCGGCATCACGACGGCCAAGCGCCTCAAGGAGTTCGGCGTCTCCTACGACCAGTTCGAGCTGAGCGACGAAGTCGGCGGCAACTGGTACTTCCGCAACCCCAACGGCCGCTCCGCCGTCTATGAGTCGCTGCACATCGACACCTCGACGCGGCGGCTCGAGTTCGAGGACTTCCCCGCGCCCGCCGACTACCCCGACTTCCCGCACCACACGCTGATCCACGACTACTTCAAGGCGTACGTCGACCACTTCGGCCTGCGCGACGCCATCACGTTCTCGACCGGGGTCGACCGGGCGGCCCGGGCGGACGGCGGCGGCTGGGACGTCACGCTCTCGACCGGCGAGACCCGCCGCTACACCGACCTCGTCGTCGCCAACGGCCACCACTGGAAGCCGCGCCTCCCGGACTGGCCGGGGGAGTTCGCCGGCGAGCTGATCCACAGCCACGCCTACGTCAACCCGTTCGAGCCGGTGGAGATGCGCGGCAAGCGCGTGGTCGTCGTGGGCATGGGCAACAGTGCGATGGACCTGGCCTCGGAGCTGTCGTTCCCCTGGATGGCCAGCAAGCTCCACGTCTCGGCGCGACGCGGCGTCTGGGTGCTGCCCAAGTACCGCAACGGCGTCGCCGCCGACAAGGTGATGGCGCCGCCCGACATCCCCAAGGAGGTCGCCCTCGCGGCCTCGCGCGCGCTGATCCGCGACCTCGTCGGCAGCATGAGCGGCTACGGCCTGCCCGAGCCCGACCACGAGCCCCTCGCGGCGCACCCGTCGGTCAGCGCCGACTTCCTCACCAAGGCCGGCTCGGGCGACATCCACGTGATCGCGGCGATCGAGCGCTTCGACGGCCACACGGTTCACCTCGTCGACGGCACCTCGGTCGAGGCCGACGTGGTCGTCGCCGCCACCGGCTACGACATGGGCTTCCCGTTCTTCGACGACGACGAGGCCGACCTGCATCCCGACTCCGACCACCGCTACCCGCTGTTCAAGCGGATGGTCAAGCCCGGAGTCGACCACCTCTTCTTCCTGGGCCTCGCGCAGTCGTCGCCGACGATCGTCAACCTGGCCGAGCAGCAGTCCAAGCTGCTGGCCCGCCTGCTCACCGGCTCCTACGCGCTGCCGCCGGTCGACGAGCAGGTGCGCACCACTGCGGCCGACGAGGCCTTCCACCTCGAGCAGTACTACGCCTCGCCGCGGCACACGATCCAGATCGACTTCGGCCGCTACGTCGTCGACCTGCTCGCCGAGATCGAGGCGGGGGAGGCACGGTCGGCGGCAGCAGCGGCTTGCGTCTAGCGCGGGAACACGGCCGCCAGGTCCCGACGCACCACGCGGCCCGACGCCACCAGCCGCAGCAGTACCGCACACGTGATCGCCTGCCCGGCCATCAGCCCGATCAGCACCAGCACCTGGGCCGCGCCCGCCTCGAGGGGCGTCCCGCCCCCGAGCAGCACACCGATGAACGCGCCCGGCAGCGTGACCAGGCCGACGGTGCGGGTCTGGTCGAGGCCGGGCATCAGCGCCTCGCGCGCCGACGGCTCGATCACGAGGTACGCCGCCTCGGTCGACGGCAGGCCGATCGCCAGCGCCGCCTCATAGGTGCCGCGGTGGGCGACGAGCTCGTCGGCCGCCCGGCGCCCGGTCAGCGTCGCCGCCGTCATCGCGCCGCCGATCACGATGCCCGCCACCGGGATGATCCCCGCGCCGTTGAAGGGGACGACCCCCGAGCCGAGCGACAGCGCGAGCACGGGCAGCACCCCGGCGGCGACGGACAGCGCGACCCAGCCGCCCTGGCGCCGCGCCGCGCCGACCCGGCGCACGGCAGTGGCGGTCGCGACGACGTACATCAGGAGCGCGAAGCCGATGGCTCCCCACAACGAGGTCAGCAGCGCCGCGATGACCGACGACACGATCGCGAGCTGCACCACCGCCCGGGCAGCGGCCGTCAGGTGGACACGGCCCACGCCGAGCCTCCCGACCGACGACGTCGCGACGGCGACCGCGACGAGCACCAGCAGCACGGCGGCCAGCCGCCAGTCGGGGTGCGGCGCTGCCGTGGTCGCCAGGGGGTGCACGGGACCGACCTTAGGGTGGCGCCATGGCTCCGAACGACGACCTGGCCGCCGACCTCGCCGACGAGCGCCGCGCCCTCGCCGACCTGCTCGAGTCCCTGACGCCCGAGCAGTGGCAGACGCAGACCCTGTGCGCCGCGTGGGACGTGCACCAGATGGCTGCCCACCTCCTGGCGCCGACCGAGGGGTCGACCGGCCTGCTCCTCCGGCTCATGGTGCGCTCGCGCGGCAACGTCGACCGCCTCGGGCTGCTGGTCACCGAGCACTTCGCCGACCTGCCGCCTGAAGAGCTGGTCGCGCGGATCCGCGCCAACGCCGAGGTCGACACCGCACCGCCGTTCGTCGGCATGCTCGGCCCCTACACCGATGCCCTGGTCCACGGCGAGGACATCCGGATCCCGCTCGGCATCGTCGACGACCGGCCCCCGACACGCTGGGAGCCGTCGCTCGACTTCCTGCTGTCGCGGCGCGCCCGCTTCGGGTTCCTGCCGTCGGCCGCGCCCGCGCTGACCTACGCCGCCACCGACCTCACCTGGACGCGTGGCGCCGGACCGCGCGTCGAGGCGCCCGCCGCCGCCCTCGCGCTCGCCCTGACGGGGCGTGCGCCGCGCCTCGACGAGCTGGTCGGGCCGGGCGCCCGGCTGCTCCGCGCCTTCGCCCTCAGATGATGCGGCCGACGTCCTTGCGGACGATGCGGTCCATCGCCCGCTCGGCGAGGGCGGCGATCGTCATCGACGGGTTGCACGCCGCGGCCGTGCCCGGCAGCAGGGCGCCGTCGAGCACGTAGAGCCCGCGCTGGCCCTCGACCCGCCCCTCGACGTCGCACGCCTGGCCCATGCCCATCCCGCCCATGGGGTGCCAGGTCGACGGGACGACTGCGTTGGTGTCGAGCAGCACCGACGCCGGCCCGGCGACGGCCTTGATCCGCTGCCCGATCCGCCGCTGGATGGCGGCGTCGGCCTCGTGGGCCCACTGCAGGTCGACGGTGTCGGTGAGCCCGCGGTAGCGGAACCGGCCGCGGGCCGCGCTGACGCCGTAGCCCACCAGCACCGTGCTGCGTGCGTCGACGTCCACCGGGCCGAGGGCGATCGGGGGGAGCGAGGCCTGGATCACGGTGTTGGCGCGCGCCGGGTTGCCCCACTCCTTGCTGCCGTAGACCACCGGGCCGCCCTGCACCGGGCCGAAGTCGTCGGCCAGGCTGGTCCAGATGTAGATGCGGTCGGCGTTGCTGCCCCAGTTGCGGCCGACGGCGTCGGGGAGGTCGCGCACCTGGTCCGTCGCCCCTGCCCGGACCAGCATCCGCGAGGTGCCGGCACTGCCGGCGCCCATGATCAGCGTCGGCGTCGTGATCAGCTTGGTCTCGAGCGTCCTGCCCCGCACGTCGGTGCGGACGACCGTGAGCAGCCACTCGCCCCGGGCGGTGCGGCCGATGTCGGTGACCCGGTGCAGCAGCCGGACCTCGAGCTTGCCGGTGCGCTCGGCGCGCCGGAGGTAGGTGCGGTCGAGGGAGTGCTTGCCGCCGTTGTTGACCCCGATCCCGCAGTCGCCGTTGGTGTAGGACGGCTTCATCTCGCCGCGCAGCTCGCGCAGCGCGAACGACCAGTCGATGGGCATCGGGATCTTGTCGACGTCGTAGCCCGCGGCCTCGGCGTTGCGCCGGAAGATCCGGGCCGGCTGATAGGTCTCGCTCCTGATCAGCGCGTCGGGCGCCGTCCGCAGGCCGAGCATGCGAGCGACCCGCGGGTAGTAGGTGCGGTGCATCTCGTCGAAGTCGACGGCCGCGGGGAACTCGTGCTCGAAGACGGCGCGGGCCGGCTGGAGGCTCATGCCCTGGTAGGTCAGGGATCCGCCGCCGTAGCCGTTGCCGGTCATGATCGTCATCGTCGGCCCGGCGATGGCGTTGAAGAGCCCGGCGTACGGCGCCACGCTGAGCGGCCGGCCGAAGAGCTCCGGGGCCGAGCCGTAGAACAGCGCCCGCTCGTCGGGACTGGTCGCGTGGGGGAAGGTCTCGGCGTCGGGCCCGGTGGGCCACGCCCGGCCCTGCTTGAGGAGCGTCACCGGTACGCCGGCCCGCGTGAGGCGGAGGGAGGCGACCGATCCGCCGAAGCCGGAGCCGACCACGACGACCCGGCGCCGGAGGCGCCGGACGGGGACGCGGGCGGACGCCGCGACCGGCAGGGCGGAGACGGCTGCGGCGGTTGCGGCGGTGCCGGCCACGAGGGCACGACGGGAGACGTGGGCCATGGGTGGTCCTTCCGAGAGAGTGCGTTAAATGAGACAGGTGTCTCGGTTATTCGTCAACCCGGCGTCTCATCCGCTCTCCCAGGCGCGCCCTGCCGACGCCCTAGAGTCGGCGCGTGGGCAGGGGTGGGCGTCGGGCCGACGGCGAGCGCAACCGGGACGCGATCCTGGAGGCGGCGACGGCGCTCCTGGCCGAGGCCCCGGATGCCTCGGTGACCGACGTCGCGCGGGCCGCCGGGGTCACCCGGGCGACGGTCTACCGCCACTTCGAGAGCCGCGACGCGCTGCTCGACCAGATGCTCCTGGCCAACGCCGCCGCCACCGTCGTGACGCTCCTCGAGGCCATGGAGGAGCTTCCGCTCGCCGAGGCACTGGACCTGATGGCCGGCCAGGTCGTGGCGCTGGCGCAGGACAACGCGCGCCTCGTCGCCGCCACCTCGCGCCGCATCCAGGAGCTCGCGCACGCGAGCCTCGCCGCCGAGCCGCTGGTCGAGTTCCTGGCGCGCCGCCGGGCGCGCGGCGAGGTCCTCAGCGAGCTCGGTGACGCGTGGCTGGGCACCTGCATCCGGGTGCTCTGCCTGGCGGTCGTGCTCGAGGGCGCCGCCGCCGGCGGCCGCGCCGACGAGCTCGGGCGCACGCTGCGCACCCTGGTCTGCTGAGCCGTCGCCCATCTCGCGGGCGTTCGTCGTCGGGGCCGGGTAGGGTAGGCAGCGCACGACAACTCAAGAGGGGCTGATCGGTTTCGACTTGGGACGTTAGTTCCAGATGAAGCGGGTCGAGGAGCCAGCGTCATCTCGTGAACGATCGCTGGAAACCAATAACTGCCGACGCTAAGCGCAGTTCGTTCGCTCTCGCCGCCTGATCGGTGATCGAACCGTCAGACCGGGCATCCGTCTCCGTCCCGGACCCTGGCGTCATCTAGGAGACTTGCTGCTCACCTCTCGTCAGGAGGGGTGACCGGGACTCAAACCTGACTGGGCCTGTCGGCGACGTGTCTGTGCGAGCGCCGGGGCCGAGAAAATCGCTCTCACCGACTGCACCCGGAGAAGACCTGGATCGGCGCTCGAGGACCGGGGTTCGATTCCCCGCAGCTCCACCTCAGCACCACATCAGATCACCACCAGCCTCTTGAGCAGAGCCGCACCCCACCCGGGGTGCGGCTCTGTCGTCGCGCGCTCAGTCGGTGCCGCTGACCACGAAGGCGCGCATCACGACCGGACCGTGCCGGACGGCGTCGGACGCGTCGTCGGTGCCGTTGACGGCGGTGACCAGCGCGCAGTGCGGGCCGTCGCCGCCGCCGTCGTAGGCCCCGAGGGCGAGGGTGCTGGCGTCCTCGGCGTAGCCGTCGTCGTAGGCCAGGCCGGCCGGGACCGACGTCGGGCAGGCGCCTCCCAGCACCTCCGCGGCGATGGAGGCGTACTCGTCCGCCGGCTGCGACAGGCTGGCCGGGACCCGGTAGGTGAAGGGATCGGTGGTGGCGGTGACCTGCCCGACCGTCGGGGTGCTCGTGATGTCGGGGAAGTCGGCCACGAACGCCCGCGCGGCGAGCGGGCCGCGGCGGTCGAACCGGTCCGTCGCCGCTGCGTAGAGGCAGTGCGGTCCCTCGCTGCTGAGGGCGAACTCGAAGACGCCCGGGCTCGGCTCGAAGGAGTCGAGGTAGAGGTTCTCGGGGTCGGCCACGCACGCGCCCCGGACCGCAGCGATGCCCCCGAGGTCCTGACCCAGACCGCTGAGCTGCACTCGCAGGCCCTGCCCGTCCGAGCGGGCGGCCGCCGAGACAGGGCCGATGACCGGTGTCGCGGAGGGCGCGGGCACGACTGCTTGGACCGATCGCGGACCGCTGAGCTCGTCGAAGTCGTTGGCCGTGAAGAAGGTCAGGCACTCGCTGGTCCGGTTCGGGTAGATCTCGCTGACGCTCTCCGAGTCGGTCAGGTAGTCGGCGTAGGTGGGATCGACGACGCAGGAGCCCGTGGTCGGGTCGCCGTTGGTGAAGTAGAGCGTCAGGCCGCGCAGCGGCTTCCACTGCACCTGGTAGGCCTGGGCGTGGGGGGACCAGGTCACCGTCACCTGGGGCACCACGGGCACCGGCTTGTAGCGGGCGAGGGCTCGTGCGACCGGTCGCTGCTCGCCCTCGAAGCGGTTGCGGACCGCGACGGCGTAGCAGTAGGTGCCGCTGCCGGTCTCGGGGTCGACCCAGCGCCGCGCCGTGATCGGCAGCGCGTAGTCCGCCGCCGTGCGCGGTACGACGCCGCACGCGGCGCCCCGCCAGACGTAGACGCGCAACCGGGCGCCGGTGGGCGGGCGGACGGTGCGCCAGCCCAGGGTCACCGGGCCCGCGCCCCCACCGCCGGTGAAGCTCACGTCGGCCAGCTGCGGCGGGAGCGGCGCGAGCAGGCAGTCGCGCGGCTGCTTGCGCGCCTTGCCGCCGTAGACCTGCACGTGCCTCTTGAGCAGCGGTGCGTCGATGTAGCCGCACTGGAAGTAGCCGGGCTTGCCGGGGGACAGGGGTCCGCACAGCCCGAACTGGAAGACCGGCGTCATCAGCGAGCACTGCGGGCGGGTGTGGCCGTAGCCGAGGTTGTGGCCGATCTCGTGAGCGAGCAGTCGCGCCACCCAGGCGCGCTGCTCCGGGTCGTTCTCGTCCACCCGCCGGTAGGTCGTCGAGAGGTTGACGATGTTGTGGCCGGGCGCGTAGCCGAGGGTGCCGATCCCGTCGGCGCCGCCCGTGTCGCCGTACTGGATGCGGAGCTGCGCCTTGGCCCGGCTCGCGACCTTGACCAGCGTGATCCGGGCCCCGGTGCCGTTCCAGCGGTTGACCGCGTCCTGCAGGCTCCAGTCCCACTTCGCCGGGAGCGAGTCCCAGTAGCGGATCGTCCGGCCCGGCCAGGAGCGGACCCGGCGCCGCGGGTCGGTGGCCCGCCGCTCCACGACGTCGCCGTGCAGCCGCTTCACGACCGGGGGCTTCGGTCCCGGCGGTCGCAGGCCGGGCTCCGCCGCCGACGACGCCACCGCCGCGGTCGCGGAGGTGGCCGCGGGGGACAGCACCCCGAGGACCGAGACGACGAGGAGCAGCGAGAGGGCTCGAGACAAGGACTGGCGCACGTGCTGATCGTCACCCGGCGAGACCGTCCTGTCCCGCGCATCGCTGATCCTTCACCTCGATGGGGTCCGCCGAGCCCGTGCGGCGTGTCGTCCTCCGGGGTGACGTGGATCCACAGGTTGGCCAGCGACGATCTCCGGGTGCTGCTCCGTCTCGGGACCGTCGTCGCCCTCCTCCTGGCCCTCCTCGCCCTGGCCGTCACGCCGGCCCGGGCCGCCGATCCGGCGGCCCTCTCGCTGACCACGACCGGCGGGTACGCCGACGAGGCGGCCCCGCTGGCCGTCGCGCTCCTGGCCGCCGACGGCACCCCGCTCGTCGGGGCGAGCGTGGTCGTCGAGCGCCGCGTCGGCGGCGCCTGGACCGCGCTCGCGACGGTCGTCACCGACGAGGCCGGCGCGGCCACCACGTCGACGCCCCGCTCGCGGACGGCGGCCGACAACGTCTTCCGGGCGTCGTACGCCGGCGACGGGACGCACGACCCCGCCGCCGTGACCGCGACCAGCCGGCTGGCCCGGCGCACGGGGGTCGTCACGGTCGGCGGACCGGTCAAGGTGGTCGACGAGCGCACGACGACCGTCAAGGTGGTGTCGCGGACGAGCACCGGCACCCCGGTCTCCGGGTGGGTGCGGGTCGAGCGGTCGGCGTCCGGCCAGGCGTGGAAGACGTTCCGCACGGTCCGCACCGACGACCGCGGCCGCGCGTCGTTCGTCGTCCGGCCGCGCACCGACACCCGCTGGCGCGCGGTCACCAAGGCCTCCGACTGGGTGACCGGCGACCGCAGCCCGGCCCACCGCGTCGACAACCTGCCGCCGGGTTCCCCGGTCCGGCTGCCGCGCGGCGCGCCCAGCCCCCGCGTCAAGGTCCCGGCCCAGCCGCGCGCGACGACCAGGGGTGCGCACCCGGTCGTCACCCGGATCCCGAACGGCGTCTGGGCCTCGATGGTCGGCCGCAGCTGGCACACCGGCTGCCCCGTCGGTCGTGAGGGACTGCGGCTGCTGCGCGTCAACTACTGGGGCTACGACGGCTACCGCTACCGCGGCGAGGTCGTCGCCGCGACGAGCGCGATCGACAACATGGCCCGCGCCCTCACGGCGATGTACGACGGCCGCTTCCCGATCCGCTCGATGTACCGCGTCGACCGCTTCGGCTGGTCCGGGCGCCTCAACGGCGCCGACGACTACCGCTCCATGGCCGCCGGCAACACCTCGGCGTTCAACTGTCGTGACGTCGTCAACCGCCCCGGCGTCCGCTCGCCCCACGCCTCGGGCCGCGCGCTCGACGTCAACACGTGGGAGAACCCCTACCGCTCGGCCACCGGCCTGGTGCCCAACAGCTGGTGGCAGGGCCACTCCCACCCCCGCGTCGCGTGGCGCTCTCGCTCGCACCCCGTCGTGCGGCTCTTCCTGCGCGCCGGGTTCCGCTGGACCTACGCCACCGGCGACAGCCAGCACTTCGACGCCGTCGGCAGCAACGGCAAGGTGGCCGTCCCCTCCGCCCGCGCCTGCGGCGGGTTCGTCTGCCACTGATGCCTCCGCTGACGACCCGCTGACGACCCGCCGTCGCGTGCGCCGATCAGCAGGCAGACGCTCACCGTCCGCCCGCGTCGTGTTCACGCGCCGGCCACCGCCGAGCGGTGAGGTCGCACCATGACCTCTCGGACCCTGCGACTCGCCGCGCCCGCGGCCGTGCTCGCCACCCTCGCCCTCACCGTCACCACCCTCCCCGCCGACGCCGCGGAGGGGCCCGACCGCCAGCCCGCAGCCCGCGCCGTCCAACAGCTCGACGTACCGCTCGTCTTCGCCCACCGCGGCGCCTCCGGCTACCGGCCCGAGCACACGCTCGCCGCCTACGAGCTCGCGATCCGGCTCGGCGCCGACTACGTCGAGCCCGACCTGGTCTCCACCAAGGACGGCGTCCTCGTCGCCCGCCACGAGAACGAGATCGGCGGCACCACCGACGTCGCCGACCACCCCGAGTTCGCCGCCCGCAGGACCACCAAGAGCATCGACGGCGTCCAGGTGACCGGCTGGTTCACCGAGGACTTCACCCTGCGTGAGCTCAAGACCCTGCGTGCCAAGGAGCGACTGCCGCTGGTGCGGCCGGGCAACACCCGCTACGACGGGCGCTTCCCGATCCCCACGCTGGCCGAGGTCCTGCGCCTGGTGAGGAAGTGGGAGAAGAAGCTGCACACCACGATCGGCGTCGCCCCCGAGACCAAGCACCCGACCTACTTCGACTCGATCGGGCTCTCCCTCGAGGAGCCGCTGGTCGACACGCTCGAGCAGTTCGGCAAGGACACCAGGAAGAGCAAGGTCGTCATCCAGTCGTTCGAGGTCTCCAACCTCAAGGACCTCGACCACCTGATCGACGTGCCCCTCTCGCAGCTCACCGAGGCCACCGGCGGCCCGTTCGACCTCCGGGGCCAGGGCACCACCTACGCCCAGATCGTCTCGGCCGACGGGCTCAGGAAGGTCCGCCGGTACGCCGACTGGGTCGGCCCCGAGAAGAGCCAGGTCCTGCCCCGCGACGCCGCCGGCGCGACCTCGCGGCCGACCAGGCTGGTGCGGGACGCGCACCGCATCGGCCTGCGCGTGGTCGTCTACACCGTCCGCGACGAGAACCAGTTCCTCCCGACCAACTTCCGCCGCGGCACCGACCCCGACGCCAAGGGCGACGTCCGGGGCGAGATCGAGTCGCTCCTCGACACCGGGATCGACGGCTTCTTCGCCGACTACACCGACTCCGGTGTCGACGCGCGCGACGCCTGGCTCGGCTGACCCGCTCGCACCACGGTGGTCGAGCCGCGGGGACGGAGTCACCGCGCGGCGAGACCCCCGCAGGGGCAGGTCGACCCGGGCACGTCGGCCGCGGGGTCTCGACGCGGGCTCGCCGGGGGCTCGCCCGGCTCGACCACCGTGCCGGGGGCTCGCCCGGCTCGACCACCATGGGGGAGGGCCCGGCTAGCCTCGGGGCGTGGCGAAGCCGTGCGTGTTCTGCTCGATCGTGGCCGGCGAGGCCGAGGCCCACGTGGTGCTCGACGAGCCGTCGTTCCTGGCGTTCCTCGACGTCCGCCCGGTGTTCCAGGGCCACGTCCTGCTGGTGCCGCGCGAGCACGTCGAGACCCTGCCCGACCTGCCGGCCGAGCTCCGCGACGACTTCCTCGAGGCGGCCCAGCGGCTGGCGACGGCGGTCAAGGAGGCGCTCGGGGCGCAGGGCAGCTTCGTGGCCGTCAACAACACCGTCAGCCAGTCGGTCCCGCACCTGCACCTGCACGTCGTCCCGCGCACCAAGGGCGACGGGCTGCGGGGGTTCTTCTGGCCGCGAACGACGTACGCCGACGGCGAGGCCGCGTCCTGTGCGGCGCGGCTCCGCGACGTCCTCGCCTGACCGGGCAACCGATCCGGCGCCCAGCGCGTCTCCACGAGCATGACCAAGACTGTGCTCGGGACACTCGCCATCGTGGCGCTGACCGTCGTCGCGTTCGCCCTGCAGGCCCCGATCGGCCCCACCTGACCCCTCATCTACCGTGGGGCCGACAGTTCCACAAAGACACACGGGCAGAGGAGTCACATCGATGGGTCGCTACGACGGGCGCGTTGCCGTCATCACCGGATCCGCCCGAGGCATCGGCTTCGGCATCGCCACGCGACTGGCCGAGGAGGGCGCCTCGATCGCCGTCATCGACCTCGACGAGGCCGCCGCGGCCGAGGCCGCCGGCAAGCTGCCGCTCACCGAGGGTGCCAAGGCCGTCGGCATCGGCGCTGACATCAGCGACGGCGAGGCCGTCGACGCCGCCATCGCGCGGGTCGTCGCCGAGCTCGGCGGCATCCACGTGCTGGTCAACAACGCCGGCGTCACCCGCGACAACCTGCTGTTCAAGATGACCGAGCTCGACTGGGACCTCGTGATGAACGTCCACCTCAAGGGCGCGTTCCTCATGACCAAGGCCGCGCAGACCCACTTCGTGGAGCAGAAGTACGGCAAGATCCTCAACCTCTCGAGCGTCTCCGCGCTCGGCAACCGCGGCCAGGCCAACTACTCGGCGGCCAAGATGGGCATCCAGGGCTTCACCCGCACCCTCGGCATCGAGCTCGGCCGCTACGGCATCAACGCCAACGCGATCGCCCCCGGCTTCATCGCCACCGAGATGACCGACGCGACCGCCGCCCGGGTCGGCGTCAGCGTCGAGGACTTCCGCGCCGCTGCGGCCGAGGCCAACCCGGTCAAGCGCGTCGGCTTCCCCGAGGACATCGCCGCGGCCGCGGCGTTCCTCTGCAGCGACGAGGCGTCCTACATCACCGGCCAGACGCTCTACGTCGACGGCGGCGCCAAGCTCGGCTGAGCCGCGCCGGGTCGACGACGCGCGACACACCCCCGCCCCCTGCGCCACGCAGGGGGCGGGGGAGCGCACACTGGGGCCACGTCATAAGTCCACAGACTCGGTAGACCAATCCTCTGCCGGCCCCGGAAGGATCTTCCCCCGTGCCCTTCCCCCGCACCGCACGCTTTCCTGCCCTGACACCGTTCGGCCCGACCCCGGTCGCCCTGACCGCGCTCGCCCTGGCCGCCTGCCTCGCGCTCGCCGGCTGCGGGGGCGACGCCCCGGCCGACCAGCCCGAGTCCAAGGGCAAGACCGTCAGCGCCCCCAAGGCCGAGGTCAGTGGGGACCCCGACACCTGGCCCCTCACGGGCCTCATGGTGGAGCGCGGTGAGTCGATCCAGAAGCACCCCGTCCTGGTCCTCAAGCTCGACAACACCCCGTCCAGCGCCCCCCAGCAGGGCCTCGGCTCGGCCGACCTCGTCGTCGAGGAGCTCGTCGAGGGCGGTGTCACCCGGCTCGCCGCGTTCTACTACTCCAAGATCCCCGGCGACGTCGGGCCGGTGCGCTCGATGCGGGCCTCCGACATCGGCATCGTCAGCCCGGTCCACGCCAGCATGGTCACCAGCGGAGCGGCCGCCGTGACCATCGACCGCATCAAGGGCGCGGGCATCGACTTCTACGCCGAGGGTGCGCCCGGGTTCTACCGCGAGTCGTCGCGCTCGGCGCCCTACAACCTCTTCACCGACCTCACCGAGGTCGCCAAGACCGCCGAGGGCACCCCCGCCCGGCCGGTCGACTACCTGCCGTTCGCGTCGGGCGGCGACCTCCCCGGCGGCCAGAAGGCCACGTCGATCGACGCCAGCTTCTCCGCCGGCCACACCACCAGCTGGTCCTACCGCGGTGGCGGCTACGTCAACGACAACGGCTTCGCCGCCGACGGCGACGAGTTCCCCGCCGACACCGTGCTCGTGTTGCGGGTCAAGGTCGGCGACGCCGGCTACACCGACCCGGCCGGCAACCCCGTGCCGGAGACCAAGTTCACCGGGC
>NZ_JAURVJ010000193.1 GCF_030655615.1 Nocardioides sp. | reverse complement strand
GACAGGGCGAGGTCGAGGGCGGCGTACTCGGCGACCACGGGTGCTCCGGCTCCGGCGAGCTGCAGGGGTGGTTCGTCGTTCCAGTCATGAAGCTCGGCTGCTTCGGTGTCGCCTGCGGTGTGAGCGGCGGCCCAGTCGAGGACGGCGTTGAGCTTGTTGACCTCGTCGCGACTGATGTCGAGACAGGCACCGCGGACCGACTCGAGCAGCGGGTCGCTGCTCGCAGTCGTGGTGGTCCGGTGGGTGCTGGGCATGGTCTGATTCTAGCGGCGACCACCGACAATTCGATGATGCGTTCGAGCCCAGCTGGTGCGGGGCTCGTGACGGCCGCGGGCGGCCTCTTCGACCTCCGCGGCCCGGTCCGGCCTACCGGCTGCGGGGATCTCGACACGCCGGGCCGTAGCCGGCCCGTCGGCTCGATCACCGTAAGTGTGAGGTCGGATCGCGCACGCAGAGACTTCGTCCCTGCGGCTCGGCCACCGCGGGGTGGGCGCCGAACTCCCCGCTAGTGGGTCGGGGTGTTGATCGACTGCACCTGGTCGACGCGCAGGACGGTGGTGCTGGTGGGGCCGTCGAGCGTGGTCGGGGCGCCGGGGATGTCGATGACGTTGCCCCCGAGCTCGAAGCGGACGGTCCAGTCGGCCGAGACGCCGACCTCGTAGGCCGGGCGGCCGTCCTGGGTCGCCGTGCCGCGGCTCGAGTCGCGCTTGTAGTCGTAGGTGCACGACGACGACGCCTCCTCCTCGGAGGACACCCAGGGGCAGGTGAAGCCGCCGCTGCCGTCGCCGGGGTCGACGTTGATGCGGGCGACCGTCGCGATGGCGACGAGGCCGAACGCCGAGCTGCCGGACAGCTCCGGCGACCCGCCGTCCATCCAGAACCAGGTCGGGAAGTTGACCACGGTCCGCTCGGGCGGGCTGGTCAGCACGGGCGGGAGGGCGAGGTCGATCTCGCCGATGGCGGTCTGGGCCTGCTCCGCCAGGGTGGGCGGCTCGGGCTCGGTGCCGGACCAGTAGATCGTGTAGGGGATCGGGCCCTGCGTCTGCGGGTCCGGGAAGCCGCAGATGCGGGCGCGCGGCTCGGAGTCGGGGGACGGCTTGGGCCCTGGGGGCTGCCCCATCGCGGGCGTCCACGGGACGTCGCGGCAGGGCTGGTTGCCGAGGCAGTAGGTGTAGCTGCCGTAGATCTGGCACGACGGCTGGCTGGTCCCGCCGGTGCCGTCGCCGGGCTCGCCCGGCTCTCCGGGGTTGCCCGGGTTGCCGGGCACGGTGCAGCCGTAGGTGCCGTCGGGGTGGGTCACGATGACCGCCGGCGGCACGCAGGTCGGGGGTGCGGCCTGGGCGGAGCCGGGCAGCACCAGCACGGCGGCCGACACCACCAGGCACAGGGCGAGCAGGCGCTTCAGCATGACGTCGTTCCGATCTTGCTCGAGTCGAAGAGCCACTGGCCGTCCTGGCGGACGGCGGTGAAGGTGGTGACGGCCCGGGGGCTGCCGGTGGCACCCGGCGGCAGGGTCTCGCCCCGCTTGACGGGGATGACGCCCTGGCCGTCGGAGCAGACCTCGACGACGGCGGCGTCGCCATCGACCTCGGCGGAGAGCTCCTCGAACAGAAAGGTCCCGACGATGTCGAACCCTGCGTCGAAGGTGCCCTCGCGCCAGGTGCTGACCACCTGGTCGGCGAACGCCGGGGTGGCCACCTGGTCGAAGTCGGCCTTCTTGCCGGACGTCGACAGGAGCCGGGCGAGCGCCTTCTCGTAGCCGCTGACGAGGGCGACGAGCGCCTCCTCGTCCTCGGCGGCGTCAGGGGTCGGGGTCGAGGTCGCCGGCTCGGAGGTCGGGGCCTCGGACGTGCTGGACGACCCCTGTCCCAGGGACGGCTCGTCGTCGCCACCACCACCGCACGCGGCCAGTGCGCCGAGGACGGTGGTGAGCAGCAGCGCGCCGATCAAGCGTGGTCGAGGCACCTGGTCTCCTGGTCGTCCGTTCCGAGGGTGGGCGTACCGGCGTGACGACGGTACGACACACGAGGACCCGGCGCGTAGACGCACCGGGTCCTCTCGATCTGGTTCAGCTCACTTGATGACGAAGCTGGCGTCGATCTCGGCGAACGCGCCGGAGGCCTTGGTCAGGTAGGTCGACATCTCCTCGAGCAGGCCGACGCTCTTGAGGTTGGCCGCCGTCCACTCCTCGTAGGTGGCGTTGAACGAGTCACCGGCGGCGCTGGAGAAGCCACCGCTCTCGCGCAGGGAGTCGACCTGACCCTTCGCCGTGTGGAGGATCTGCTCCACCTGGTTCTTGATCTCGCCGAGCTGCTTCGCCTGGGTCTCGATGTCTCCGTGGACTACGGAGATCTTGCCGTCGCTCATGATTTCTCCTGTGATGTTCGTGACGCGGACAACGCCCCTCTGCCCGCAGGTCCCACGCCACAAACACATCCGTCCCGGAAGACTTCTGATCCGTCGCTCGGTGGTTGAGGCGTCGCCGACCAGGGAAGAGGTCGCGGCGAGCGAGCACGTACGACACGCAGCGGGACGCAGGAGAACGGGGGCGACCATGGTTCGAGCAGCAGGAGACGGCGGTGGGTCCGCCGTGCTGGCGATGACCGACGAGGCCGTCACCACAGCCCGTCGTCGCTACACCGGCCTCGCCGACCTGTGTGCCGGCATCGCCGACGAGCTCCCCCGCGGCTACTCCCTGGTGACCGAGTCGTGCGGGTCGTTCTTCGCGCAGATCGATCCCGGCATCACCTCGTTCACGGCCTCCTGGCAGACGGCCCTGATGCTGACCGCCGACGAGGCCCGGCTCATCGCCCGCAACGTCAACCAGGTCTCCCTCGACGTGACCGAGCTCGACCGCACCCTCTCGGAGGGCTGACATGGACCACTACCAGCTCGACGTCGACCCGGCCGGCCTCCGGCAGGTCGCGCGCAGCTATGCCGCGATGGCCGAGGAGCTCGACGCCCGTGCCGACAAGGTGAGTGCCACGCCGGACGAGATCGGCGACGCCTGGCAGGGCGGCACGGCCACGACGGTCAAGGCCGACATGCGCGCGGTCGGCTCGCTGCTCGGCACCTACCGCGGCCACCTCGAGCGCGCGTCCACGGCAGTCAGCACGCTCGCGACGGCGTACGCCGACGGGCTCGAGACGATCGGCCGGCTCAACAGCCAGCGCGCCGACGCCGAGGCCGACTGCCGGAGCGACCTGGCGGCGCTCGACCGCGCCCAGGAGAAGGAGGAGAGGGACCTCGCCACGGCGCCGCCCAACCGCTACCTCCGTGAGGAGCTCGCGGACGGCTACGCCACGAGGCGGTCCGGCGCGACCGCCGAGCTCGACCGGGTCCTCGGCACCCTCGACACCCGCTTCGCCGAGGTCGTCGAGGAGTGCCGCCTCGCCACCACCACCTGCGCCGGCGCGCTGGCACACGCGGTGCACGTCAAGGTGCCCCAGAGCATCACGCTCAACCTGAGCGACCCGGCCGGCGCCCAGGACGCCTACGCGGCGATGTACGACGCCGCCGAGGAGACGCTCGGCAACCAGCTCACGCTGGTCAAGGACCTCGACGAGCTCGACGACCAGGAGAAGGTCGACGACCGCGACCGGGTCGAGAAGATCCTCTACAACTACAGCAACAACACCGACGAGCGCGACGAGCTGCTCGAGCTCCTCAAGAAGCACCAGGGCGACCCGGAGTTCGCCGGCATGCTGGCGGGCAAGGTCGACGTCCAGCTGCTCGGCAACGCGATCGCGCAGGCCCAGGACGGCCCGTGGGCCGACGGCACCGCCCTCGACGACTCCTACGCCTACACCGACGAGCTCATGAAGGCGATCGGCCCGCTGCTCGGGCTCGGCTCCCTGGTCCAGGGCGACTACCAGCTGCCCGACGGCAAGGTCGACGAGTGGTACGGCGCCATCACGGCCGCCCAGACCTACGGCCGCCCCGACGTGTGGCCCGGCAGCCAGACCGTCGTGGCGGCCCTGATGGCCCAGGGCTCCTGGGACCCGACGCTGCTCGCCGACGTGATGGAGCGGGTCCTGGTCTTCGAGCGCGACGAGCTCGGCGGCTCCGACGAGTGGGAGTTCCACACCGGCCGGGCCACGGCCGACACGGCCGACGGCTACTTCCTCGACCCCGTGCAGGCGCTGGCGACCGCGCTGGGACGCAACCGCTCCGCGGCCCAGCAGCTGCTCGACACCGCGAGCAAGCGCACGCTCGAGCTCGACGGCGACGACGTCGAGGTCTCGCACACGCTGGCCTACCTCCTCCTCGAGCGGGAGTGGAACGGCCCCACCGGCGAGAAGGCGGTCGGCGACCTGCTGAAGGCGGCGCTCGAGGAGAAGCCCGGCGACCTCACGCCGGCCGAGCTCGCGCGCCAGCTCCAGGGCGTCATCACCTACGGCGAGGAGCAGACCAAGAAGGCCGAGGAGGAGGCCGAGCGCAACGACAAGCCCTGGTACGTCGACCTCGGGCACCTCGTGCTCGACGTCGGTGGACTGGTCCCGTTCATCGGCGAGCCCGCCGACCTGGTCAACGCCGGCTGGTACGAGGCCGAGGGCGACCACCTCAACGCCAGTCTCTCGGCCGCGGGGGCCCTGCCCTTCGCCGGATGGGCGGCCACGGGCGGCAAGTTCAGCCTCAAGGGGCTGAAGGGGCTGGCCGACGTGTCGCCCGACCTCGTCGCCAAGCTCACCAAGCAGTTCGACTCCCTCGGCGACCAGGTCAGCTTCGACGTCTACAAGCTCAACGGCAAGGACTTCACCCACGTCGACTTCAAGAGCGCCGACGACCTCGCGGCGGCCCTCAAGACGCCGCAGCCCAACACGATGTACCAGTCGGGCGACCTCTACTTCACGACCGACGCCAAGGGGGTGCTGACGGTCGGCGGCAAGGGCGGGATGCGCCGGTTCATGGCCCTGGGCGAGCACCTCAAGCACCTGCCCACCGGCACCGAGATCCGCTACTCCGGCCACGCCTTCCGCAAGAACGTCGACGGCACGCTCGAGCTGATCGCGGTCAGCCGGTTCAAGCCCATCTGGGGACACGGCGAGGCGTTCAACATCCAGAACTGGAGCCGCTACACCCACAACGAGATCTACCTCGCCAACGGCAAGCGCCTCGACTCCTACGACCCCGGCAAGTGGATCGTCGAGCGCAAGTACCGGCAGTACGCCGACCTCAAGGACGCGCAACAGCTGCGCAAGGACATCGACCTGCTCGCCACCCAGTACAAGCCCGGCGAGCTGGTCCCCCGCACGCCGGGCAACGTCAAGCACTTCGGCGACGCGGCCGGCAAGCCGTTGTCGGGCAAGCCGCTCCTCGAGATCCCGCCCCAGCTGGGACCGCTCGACCCCAACATCCTCAAGTACGCCTCGAGGAGGAGGCCGCCGATCACCATCCGTGACACCGACGGCAAGATCTACTCCTACCAGTTCCCGACCGGAAGGCTGCCCGGCTGATGGCCCACCTGATCTTCGGCTCGCGTTGGAACAACGGGTTCTCGATGATGCTCGACGCGATGAGCGAGGACGACGCCCGCGCCCGCTACGAGCAGGGCCTCGAGGTCAGCATCGCCTGCGGTGTCGAGGAGCTGGCCGCCGAGCCGCCGGACGACCTCGACTTCGAGGGCGAGCAGCCCGCCGAGTGGGAGCTCTACACCGAGCTGTCCCGCCACGAGCGGCGGCCGGACCAGCCCGGCGTGGCCATCGTGGAGTTCTACAACTTCTGGGGCACCCGGGTGGCGGCCCACTACTTCTACCGGCAGGACGACGGCCGGCTGTTCCTCGCGCAGGTCGACGAGCTCGACTTCACCGACACCTCCCGGTTCGTCGAGGACAACGAGTGGGCCGTGCTGACCGAGCACTCCTTCTCACCCGACGGCACCAGCTCGGTCGTCGTCCGGACGACCCAGCCCGACGGCCGCACCGACGTGACGATGTCCGAGCACGCCGGCGGCGACTTCGCGAGCCACTGGGAGCCGGTCCCGGCCTGGGGCGACTGGGCCTCGATCACCCGCCGCGACCGGTCGCAGCCGGCCTGAGCCCGGCGCACGGCCAGGGCGCACGCCCAGGGGCGCGCGTCAGGGCGCGCGTCAGGGCGTGCGGCCTAGCCGATGCGGTCGATGACCAGGGGGGTCGTCGGGGCCGAGCCGGCCTTGCCGATGTCGAAGGCGTCGTCGAGCGAGGCGAGCGCCCGGCCGAACCGGTCGGGGGTGTCGGTGAGCAGGGTCAGCAGCGGCTGCCCCTCGGTGACGGTGTCGCCGGGTCGCGCGTGCCAGCGCACGCCGGCGCCGGCCTGCACCGGGTCCTCCTTGCGCGCCCGGCCGGCACCGAGGCGCCACGCCGCCAGGCCGACCGCCATGGCGTCGAGGCGCGTCAGCACGCCCGACGACGGCGCGGTGACCACGTGGGACTCGTGGGCCTCGGGCAGCTCGGCGTCGGGGTCGCCGTCCTGGGCGCGGATCATCGCCTTCCAGGCGTCCATCGCGGAGCCGTCGGCGAGCTTGTCGGCCGGGTCGACGTCGTCGCGGCCCGCGCCGGCGAGCATCTCGCGGGCCAGGGCCAGGGTGAGCTCGACGACGTCGGCGGGGCCGCCGCCGGCCAGGACCTCGACCGACTCGGTGACCTCGATGGCGTTGCCGGCGGTGAGGCCCAGCGGGGTCGACATGTCGGTGAGCAGGGCGGTGGTCCGCACGCCGGCATCGGTCCCGAGGGCGACCATGACCTCGGCGAGCTCGCGGGCGCGTCCGACGTCCTTCATGAAGGCGCCGGTGCCGACCTTGACGTCGAGCACGAGTGCGCCGGTGCCCTCGGCGATCTTCTTGCTCATGATCGAGGAGGCGATGAGCGGGATCGCCTCGACGGTGCCGGTGACGTCGCGCAGGGCGTAGAGCTTCTTGTCGGCCGGGGCGAGGCCGTCGCCGGCGGCGCAGATGACCGCGCCGACCGACTCGAGCTGGGCGAGCATCTCGGCGTTGGACAGCTGGGCCCGCCAGCCCGGGATCGACTCGAGCTTGTCGAGGGTGCCGCCGGTGTGGCCGAGGCCCCGGCCGGACAGCTGGGGCACGGCGACCCCGCAGGCTGCGACCAGGGGGGCCAGCGGCAGCGTGATCTTGTCGCCGACCCCGCCGGTGGAGTGCTTGTCGGCGGTGGGCCGCGAGAGCGAGGAGAAGTCCATCCGCTCCCCCGACGCGATCATCGCGGCGGTCCAGCGGGTGATCTCGCGGCGCTCCATCCCGTTGAGCAGGATGGCCATCGCGAGCGCGGACATCTGCTCGTCGGCGACCTCGCCGCGGGTGTAGGCGTCGACCACCCAGTCGATCTGGGAGTCGGTGAGGGATGCCCGGTCGCGCTTGGCCAGGATCACCTCGACGGCGTCGTGATCACTCATGGGGGCGACCCTAGGCGGTGGGCCGGCGGACGGGCCTCACCGGTCGACCACGGCGGCGAGGTCGTCGGGGCCGAAGGCCTGGGGCAGCACCTCGGCCATGGTGAGGTCGCCCTGGGGCGTGCGCACGACGAGCTCGGCGCCGCCGTTCTCCCAGAGCAGCTGGCGGCAGCGGCCGCACGGCATGATCACGGAACGGTCACTGTTGACGCAGACGAAGTGGGTCAGCCGGCCGCCGCCGGTGAGGTGCAGCTGGCTCACCAGGCCGCACTCGGCGCACAGGGTGACGCCGTAGGCGGCGTTCTCGACGTTGCAGCCCGACACGACCCGGCCGTCGTCCACCCGTGCGGCGGCCCCGACCTGGTAGCCGGAGTAGGGCGCGTAGGCCCGCTCCATCGCCGCCACGGCGGCGTCCTCGAGCGCCGCCCAGCCCTCGTCGGGGGTCTTCGTCATGGGTCCTCAACTCCTCGTCGTGTTCCATCCGGATCGCAACTAGGTAACGTTGAGGCCATCCTGCCCGTATCGCACGACGGGCCCCTCGATCGGGGGTAGCCTGCCGACCGCTGCCCCCGTTCCCGTGGGGCGAAGAGGTGGGAGGAACCCCTGTGAACAAGATGCGGAAGGCCATCGGCGGCGGAATCGCCGTACTGGCCACATCCATGGTGCTGGCAGCGTGCGGCGATGCTCCGTCGGAGAACGACGACGAGCCGGGCACGGGCGGAGGGTCCGAGACCTCCGACGCCGGAGAGCCGAAGACCGACTTCCTGCCCTGCATCGTCTCCGACGCCGGTGGGTTCGACGACAAGTCGTTCAACCAGCTCGGCTACGAGGGCGTCGAGAAGGCGGCCGGCGAGCTCGGTGCCGATTTCAAGGCCGTGGAGTCCAACAACGAGAACGACTACGCCCCCAACCTGGAGAGCCTGGTCGCCGAGGGTTGCAACGTCATCGTCACCGTCGGCTTCGCCCTGGCGACCGCCACGGTCGAGTCGGCGACGGCCAACCCCGACATCGAGTACGTGATCATCGACAGCGACGCCGACGCCGACTTCGACGGCAAGAAGGACGCTGAGAACATCAAGCCGCTGCTCTACGACACCGCCCAGGCCGCGTTCCTGGCCGGCTACGCCGCAGCCGACTTCAGCGAGGCGGGCAAGGTCGGCACCTACGGTGGCCAGCCCTTCCCGACCGTCACGATCTTCATGGACGGCTTCAAGCAGGGCGTCGAGTACTACAACGCCCAGAAGGACGCCGACGTCGAGTTCGTCGGCTGGGACGGCAAGAACGGCTCGTTCACCGGTGGCTTCGAGGCCAACCCGGCGGCCACCAACACCGCCAAGCAGATCCTCGACCAGGGTGCCGACGTCGTGCTCCCGGTCGGTGGCCCGATCTACGAAGGTGCCCTGACGGCCATCGCCGACTCCGGTGCCTCCGCCACGATGATCGGTACCGACGCCGACGTCTTCGAGTCCGACCCGAAGACGCAGGAGGTCATCCTGACCTCGATCCTCAAGAACATGGACGTCTCGACCTACGAGGCCGTCATGTCCGCGGGCGACGACTCGTTCGACCCCGAGGCCTACGTCGGCACGCTCGAGAACGACGGAGTGGGCATCGCCCCGTTCCACAACTTCGAGGGCGAGATCTCCGACACCCTGCAGGGCGAGCTCGACACCATCAAGGCCGGCATCATCGACGGCTCCGTCGAGGTGAAGTCGTACCTCAACCAGTGACACCGTGACCCGAGAGAGGGGAGGCCGACGACCCGTCGGCCTCCCCTCTCGACGTCCTTGCCCCAGGCCCCCCTTCTCCTAGGATCGCCCCTATGCAGCTCGTCCTGCGCGACATCACCAAGCGCTTCGGTGCCCTGGTGGCCAACGACCACATCTCGCTCACCGTCGAGCCCGGCGAGGTGCACTGCCTGCTCGGTGAGAACGGCGCGGGCAAGTCCACGCTGATGAACGTGCTCTACGGCCTCTACCAGGCCGACGAGGGCGAGATCGTGCTCGACGGCGAGGTCCGGCACTTCTCCGGCCCCGGCGACGCGATCGCCGCGGGCATCGGGATGGTCCACCAGCACTTCATGCTCGTCCCCGTCTTCACCGTCGCGGAGAACGTCATGCTCGGCGACGAGAGCACCGGCTTCGCCGGTTCCCTCGACCTCGACGCCGCCAGCGAGCGGGTCCGTGAGATCTCCGCCCGCTTCGGGTTCCACGTCTCGCCCGACTCCGTGGTCGAGGACCTCCCCGTGGGCGTCCAGCAGCGGGTCGAGATCATCAAGGCCCTCTCGCGCGACGCCAAGATCCTCGTCTTCGACGAGCCGACCGCCGTCCTGACTCCCCAGGAGACCGACGAGCTGATGCAGATCATGCGTCAGCTCAAGGAGTCCGGCGTCGGCATCGTCTTCATCACCCACAAGCTCCGCGAGGTCCGCGAGGTCGCCGACCGCATCACCGTCATCCGGCTGGGCAAGGTCGTCGGTGGGGCGAGCCCGACGGCCAGCAACGCCGAGCTGGCCTCCCTCATGGTCGGCCGCCCGGTCGAGCTCACCGTCCACAAGGAACCCGCGCAGGCGGGCAAGGACGCGCTGGTCGTCGAGGGCCTCACCGTCGTCGACGACGCCGGCCTCGTGCACGTCAACGACCTCAGCTTCACCGTCAAGGCCGGCGAGGTGCTCGCCGTGGCCGGGGTCCAGGGCAACGGACAGACCGAGCTCACCGAGGCGCTCCTCGGCCTGCAGCACCACGTCACCGGCTCGATCAAGCTCGACGGCAAGGAGCTGCTCGGCCGCAGCGTCCGCAAGATCCTCGACGCCGGCGTGGGCTTCGTGCCCGAGGACCGGCAGGTCGACGGCCTCGTCGGCACCTTCAGCATCGCCGAGAACCTCATGCTCGACCGCAGCTTCGGGTCACCGTTCGTCTCCGCCGGCTCCCTGCAGCGCCGCAAGCGCGACGCGTTCGCCCGCGAGAAGCTGGAGGAGTACGACATCCGGGCCCCCGGCATCACGACCCAGGCCGGCAAGCTCTCCGGCGGCAACCAGCAGAAGGTCGTCGTGGCCCGTGAGCTGTCGAAGGAGCTGCGGCTCCTGGTCGCGGCCCAGCCGACCCGCGGTGTCGACGTGGGCTCCATCGAGTTCATCCACAAGCAGATCATCGCCACCCGCGACTCCGGGATCCCGGTCGTCGTGGTCTCGACCGAGCTGGACGAGGTCGTGGCCCTCGCAGACAGGATCATGGTGTTGTACCGAGGACAGATCGTGGGCATCGTCCCGGCCGACGTCCCCCGCGAGGAGCTCGGCCTGATGATGACGGGCGAGCGTCGTCCGGAGGTCCCGGCGTGAGCGACGACGGCAAGGTCCCCGCCACCCACAAGGCCGGCGGCACCGACCTGACCAAGCAGAACTCCCCGCCCGTCGACCTCGACGACGTCCCGCCCCCGCCCGAGCACAACCACTGGCACACGGTGCTGCGCTCGATCACGGTCGGCAACGCGCTGGTCGCGTTCCTGTCGATCCTGCTCGCGGTCATCGTCGGCTCGCTGCTCATCATGTTCACCGACGAGGACGTACGCGCCTCCTCGGGCTACATCTTCTCGCGGCCCCAGGACTTCTTCCTCGAGTCGCGCGCCGCGATCGAGGGCGCCTACACGGCGCTGTTCCGCGGGTCCATCTACAACACGCGTGCCGAGGACTTCCAGACCGGCATCCGCCCGCTCACCGAGACCCTCAAGTTCGCCGGCCCGCTCATCGCAGCCGGGCTCGGTGTCGGCCTGGCCTTCCGCGCTGGCCTCTTCAACATCGGCGGGCGCGGCCAGATGCTCCTCGCCGGGGCCGCGGCCGGCTACGTCGCCATCAACTGGAACCTGCCCGGACCGCTGCTCATGGTCGGCGCCATCGTCGTCGGCATGGTCGTCGGCGCCCTCTGGGCCGGTCTCGCCGGTCTCCTCAAGGCCCGCACCGGCGCCCACGAGGTGATCGTCACGATCATGCTCAACTACGTCGGCTACTACCTCGTGTTCTTCGCGCTGTCGCGCCAGGGCATCCTCCAGGCGCCCGGCTCGGTCAATCCCAAGTCGCTGCCGATGCCCGAGGACGCCGTGATGCCCGACCTGCTCGGCGTCCGCTACAACCTCCACCTCGGATTCCTGCTCTCGGTCGCCGCGGTCGGGGTCGTGTGGTGGCTGCTCAACTACTCCGCGATGGGCTACCGGTTCCGCGCCGTCGGCGAGAACCCCAGCGCCGCCCGCAGCGCCGGCATCGACGTCGGCCGCACCTACGTCACGGTGATGCTCATCGCCGGGGCCCTGGTCGGCCTCGCCGGCACCAACCAGACCCTGGGCACCGTCACCAGCGGCGTCACGGTCGACCTCGACGCCGGGATCGGTTTCGACGCCATCACCGTCGCCCTGCTCGGCCGCTCCCACCCGCTCGGGATCCTGGGCGCCGGGCTGCTGTTCGGCGCGTTCAAGGCCGGCGGCTTCGCGATGCAGGCCTCCGAGGGCATCCCGGTCGACATCGTCCTGGTCATCCAGTCCCTCATCGTGCTGTTCATCGCCGCTCCCCCACTGGTCCGAGCACTCTTCCGCCTACCCGTGAAGGAGGCGGTGTGAGCCACCTCGCCAAGCCGGCCACCGCCGGCCCGCCCAGCTCGTCCTCGACCGAGGTCACCGACGAGCCCCAGGTCATCCCGGTCGTCAGCCGCAAGACCCCTGTCCTCTTCTCGATCCTGACCCTCGCCCTCGCGGCGGCGGTCCTGCTCGGCGGCGAGTCCGGCGACACGACGTTCCGGCTCGCCTCGCGCGACGACTTCTTCGAGCTCCCCGAGATCACCGTCCCGTCCCAGGGCACCGCCTGGGTCGTCGTGGTCCTGCTCGCCCTCGGCTCGGCCGAGGCCTGGCGCCGCTACCTCGCGCGCCGCAGCACCCCGCTGTGGATCGCCGCCGCCTTCGCCTTCGTGGCGATGGTCGGGTTCCTGTCGTGGGCCGCCGCCGGTGGGTCGATCCCGGTGGTCGGGCTGCTCGCCGGCTCCCTCGCCCTCGCCGTACCCCTCGTCTTCGGCGCCCTCGGCGGCGTCCTCGGCGAGCGCGCCGGCGTCGTCAACATCGCGATCGACGGCCAGCTGCTCGCGGGCGCCTTCGCGGCCGCCTTCGTCGGCTCGCTGGCCGACTCGGTGTGGGCCGGCCTCCTCGGCGCCATGGCCGCGGGCGTCCTGGTGGCGCTGGTGCTCGGCATCTTCGCCATCTCCTACTACGTCGACCAGGTCATCGTCGGCGTCGTGCTCAACGTGCTGGTCATCGGCCTCACCAGCTTCATGTTCTCGCAGGTCCTCGCCCCCAAGGCCGCCGAGCTCAACAGCCCGCCGCGCTTCGAGGCCTGGGTGATCCCCGTCCTGGGCGACATCCCCCTCATCGGCCCGATCTTCTTCCGCCAGACCCCGCTCGTCTACCTGCTCTACATCGCGGTCGGCGTCGTCACCTGGTCGCTCTACCGCACCAAGTGGGGCCTGCGGGTCCGCGCCGTCGGTGAGCACCCCAAGGCCGCCGACACCGTCGGCATCAACGTCAACCGCACCCGCTACCGCACCATCCTCATCGCCGGCGCGATCGCCGGCGCCGGCGGCGCGTTCTACACGATGGTCTCGGTCTCCGGCTTCAACCGCGAGATGACCGGCGGCGCCGGCTACATCGCCCTCGCGGCCGTCATCTTCGGTAAGTGGGACCCCATCAAGGCCACCCTCGCCGCCCTGCTGTTCGGCTTCGCGTCCAACCTGCAGGGCGTCCTGTCGGTCATCGGCTCGCCGGTGCCGAGCCAGTTCATGCTGATGCTCCCCTACGTCGTCACCATCGTCGCCGTCGCCGGCCTCGTCGGCCGGTCCCGTGCTCCTGCGGCCGTGGGACTTCCGTACCGAAAGGCCTAGCTGCGGGTCGGAACCAGGTCTGCTTTTCAGCCGCGTCGGCTGAGGTGCGAGCGCAGCGAGCCTCGAAGCCCATTTCTGTCACCGGGTCATGGGTGGTCCGGGTCGGGTGGCCGCGCGCGTAGCAGACCGCGTCTCGGCGTCAAGGACGCCTGCGGCGCCGCTACGCGGTCGCGGAGC
>NZ_JAURVJ010000184.1 GCF_030655615.1 Nocardioides sp. | reverse complement strand
TCACCTTCACCAACAAGGCCGCCGCCGAGATGAAGGAGCGCGTCGAGGAGCTCGTCGGCAAGCGGGCCCGCCTGATGTGGGTCAGCACCTTCCACTCGGCGTGCGTGCGAATCCTGCGCAAGGAGATCGACAAGCTCGGCTACAAGTCGAGCTTCTCGATCTACGACGCCCAGGACCAGAAGCGGCTGATGGCGCTGGTCATCAAGGACCTCGACCTCGACCCGCGCCAGTTCCAGCCCGGCCCAGTCCTGCACTGGGTGAGCAACCACAAGAACGAGCTGCGCGACCACGACGAGGTCGCCACCGACCTCAAGAACAACATCGAGAAGGCCTACTCAGCGGCCTACACGCTCTACCAGCGGCGACTGCGCGAGGCCAACGCCCTCGACTTCGACGACCTCATCATGACCACGGTCCACCTGCTGCAGACGTTCCCCGACGTCCGCGAGACGTACCGGCGGCGCTTCCGTCACGTGCTCGTGGACGAGTACCAGGACACCAACCACGCGCAGTACGCCCTCATCCACCAGCTCTGCGCCGACAACCCCGAGCTCACCGACGACGAGCGGGTCGAGCCGGCCGAGCTGATGGTCGTGGGCGACGCCGACCAGTCGATCTATGCCTTCCGCGGCGCCAACATCCGCAACATCATGGACTTCGAGCAGGACTTCCCCGACGCGACGTCGATCCTCCTCGAGCAGAACTACCGCTCGACCCAGACGATCCTGACCGCGGCCAACGCGGTGATCGGCCACAACCAGGGCCGCAAGGAGAAGCGGCTCTGGTCCGACGCCGGTGACGGTGCCCGCATCGTCGGCTACGTCGCCGACGACGAGCGCGACGAGGCCCGCTTCGTCAGCGACGAGATCGACAAGCTGAGCGACGAAGGACAGCGCGCCGGAGACGTCGCGATCTTCTACCGCACCAACGCGCAGTCCCGGGTCTTCGAGGAGGTGTTCATCCGCACCGGCCAGCCCTATAAGGTCGTCGGCGGGGTGCGGTTCTACGAGCGCCGTGAGGTCCGCGACGCCCTGGCCTACCTGCGGATGCTGGTCAACGCCGACGACTCCGTGTCGCTGCGCCGCATCCTCAACGTGCCCAAGCGCGGCATCGGCGACCGGGCCGTCGCTTGCGTCAACGAGCTCGCCGACCGCGAGCGGATCACCTTCTGGGACGCCCTGCGCCGGGCCGAGGACGCCCCCGGCCTGGCCACCCGGTCCCTCACCAACATCCGCGGGTTCGTCGCCCTCGTCGAGGAGCTCCAGGCGATGGTCGAGGCCGGCGAGCGCGCCGACGTCGTGCTCTCGACGGCGCTCGACAGGTCCGGCCTGCTCGCCGAGCTCGAGGCCTCCGACGACCCGCAGGACGAGACCCGGGTGGAGAACCTCGGCGAGCTCGTCGCCGTCGCCCGCGAGTTCTCCGACGACCCGCTGGCGGGCCCGTCGGCCGACCCGGCCGACGTCGACGCCGACCTGGTCGCCCCCGGCCTGGCCGACTTCCTCGAGCGGGTCGCCCTCGTCGCCGACACCGACCAGATCCCCGAGGACGACGGCGGGCAGGGCGTCGTCACGCTGATGACGCTCCACACCGCCAAGGGCCTGGAGTTCCCCACCGTCTTCCTCACCGGCCTCGAGGACGGCGTCTTCCCCCACTCACGCTCGCTCGGCGACCGTCCCGAGCTCGAGGAAGAACGCCGCCTCGCCTACGTCGGCATCACCCGCGCCCGCGAGCGCCTCTACATCTCCCGCGCCGTCGTCCGTTCGGCCTGGGGCGCGCCGTCCCACAACCCCGCCAGCCGCTTCCTCGACGAGCTGCCGGTCGACCTCGTCGACTGGCGCCGTACCGAGGCCGCCCAGACCCGCTGGGGCCGCCCCGACCTGGCCGCCTCGTCGCCGGCCTACGGCGGGGGAGGCGGCGGCTTCGGCCAGCCCACCGCCGCCGGCCGCCGGCACTTCTCCGCCGCGGCCGCCCGGGCCGACGCCGAGGCCAAGTCGATCCGCAACCGAAAGATCCCCTCGCTCGAGCCCGGCGACCGCGTCACCCACGACTCGTTCGGCCTCGGCACCGTCGTCGCCCTCGAGGGCCAGGGCGACAAGACCATCGCGTCCATCGACTTCGGGTCCGGCCCGGTCAAGCGGTTGCTGCTGCGGGTCGCGCCGATCGAGAAGCTCTGACCTTCAGGTCGGCTGAGGTGCGAGCGCAGCGAGCCTCGAAGCCACGTCTCTGTCGCCGGGTCACGGGTGGTCCGGGTCGGGTGGCCGCGCGCGTGGCAGACCGCGTCTCGGCGTCAAGGACGCCTTCGGCGCCGCTGCGCGGTCGCTGCGCGATCCTTGACCCCGAGCCTCTCGCGGTCTGCTTCTCGGCGCGCAACGGCGAGGCCTCGCAAGCTCGGCTCGCCGTCGCCTGCGCGGCCACCCGACCCGGCGGTGCGTGAGCCACCGTTCCGGTCTGTCCGATGCCCCGGTTCGGTGGCGTGCTCACCGCCGGCCTGGGGCGGGAGGAGTCCGAGACGTGTCGGGTCGGTCTCGATCTTTGATCTTGGTCCGGAATCTGGACCGAGATCGCAGATCGAGCCCACGAGGTGAGGTTCTGCGACGAATCTCCCGGTTCTGCACCGAAGCTTCGTACGAGAACCGGGAGAAACGTCCGGTCAGCGTGACGGGTGGGACACGTGAGGGCGCGGACAGCCCGGCAACGATGACCCCAGGTCACCCGAGACCAAGCCGCACGACCCCGACGTACCGGACCGACCCGACCAGACCAGACCGACTACCCCGCAACCTCTTCCAGCTCCGGCGCGGCCGCCTCGGTCTGCGGACGACGACGACGGTGCCGCAGCTCGACCCAGCGACCGCGCACGCCGTGGCGGGCGCCACCGACCTCGGTGCCGTCGAGCTCGGTGCCGGGCTCGTTGACGGCGGCGATGGCGGCACGGGTGACGGGCAGGACGCCCTCGCCGCGGTGGGTCTCGGGACGGTCCTCGTCGTCGGGGCCCAGGCCGAGGGTGTCCAGGATCGAGGGCAGCAGGATGCGGGCGAGGGCGCGGTAGCCCTCGGCGGAGGGGTGGAACTGGTCGGGGCCGAAGAGGAGGGCGGGGGCCGCGGCGAACTCGGGTCCGAGGACCGAGCCGAGCGAGACCGTGCGGCCGCCCTGCTGGATGACGGCGATGGTCTGGGCGGCGGCGAGCCGGCGAGACCAGGCACGCGCGACCTGCTTGAGCGGCGGGGCGATCGGCTTGATGGTGCCGAGGTCGGGGCAGGTGCCGACGACGACGTCGACGCCGGCGTCGCGCAGGCGGCGCACGCCCTCGGAGAGGTGCTGCACCGACTGGCTCGGCAGGGTCACGTGGGTGACGTCGTTGCCGCCGATGAGGATGACCGCGAGGTGGGGCTCGATGGTCAGGGCCCGGTCGATCTGGTGGCGCAGGTCGGCCGAGACGGCGCCGACCTCGCAGAACGCGCGCAGGTAGGCCCGGCGGTCGCCCTGGTCGGCCACGCCGCTGCCGATCAGCGCACCCAGGGTGTCCTCGACGCGGTCGACGCCGTAGCCGCAGGCGCTGGAGTCGCCGAGCAGCGCGATCTTGGCCGCCGGACCGGGCTTGCCCCGGCCGTACCAGCCCGTCGCGTCGGGCACCGGGTCGGGCGAGACCTCGCCGATCGTCTTGCGCGCGAGCCTGGCCTCGGCGGTCAGGACGCCGTAGAGACCGGCTCCGAGCAGGGACAGCCCACCCCCGCCGTAGGCCGCGGCGGAGGCCAGCTTGCGCGCAGCTCCGGCCTTCCCCATGCCTCGATCCTACGAACTCCTGTGGTTCGGTCTAGTTTGTGGGTGTGGAGTACGTGAACTCGGTCCTGGACCTCATCGGCAACACCCCTCTGGTGCGGATGTCGCGCACCCTCGACCTGGCGGGCGGCTCGGGAGACGGCGCCGGCGACGGTCCGCTGGTCCTCGCCAAGGTCGAGTACCTCAACCCCGGCGGCTCCGTGAAGGACCGCATCGCGACCCGGATGATCGAGGCCGCCGAGGCCTCCGGCGCCCTCCAGCCGGGCGGCACGATCGTCGAGCCGACGTCCGGCAACACCGGGGTGGGCCTGGCGATGGTCGCGCAGTCGAAGGGCTACAAGTGCGTCTTCGTCTGCCCCGACAAGGTCAGCGAGGACAAGCGCAACGTGCTCAAGGCCTACGGCGCCGAGGTCGTGGTCTGCCCGACCGCCGTCGCGCCGGAGCACCCCGACTCCTACTACAACGTCTCCGACCGGCTCGCCGCCCAGCCCGGCGCCTGGAAGCCCGACCAGTACTCCAACCCGCACAACCCGCGCTCCCACTACGAGACGACCGGTCCGGAGATCTGGGCCCAGACCGAGGGCCGGATCACCCACTTCGTGGCCGGCATGGGCACCGGCGGCACCATCAGCGGCGTCGGCCGCTACCTCAAGGAGAAGAACCCGGGCGTCCAGGTGATCGGTGCCGACCCGGCCGGCTCCGTCTACTCCGGCGGCAGCGGGCGCCCCTACCTCGTCGAGGGCGTGGGCGAGGACTTCTGGCCCGAGACCTACGACCGCGGCGTCGCCGACCGCGTCATCGAGGTCTCCGACGCCGACTCGTTCGCATTCACCCGCCGGCTCGCCCGCGAGGAGGCGCTGCTGGTCGGTGGCTCGTGCGGCATGGCGGCGTACGCCGCACGGCAGCTCGCGCACGAGCTCGCCGGCACGCCCGAGGGCAAGGACGCCGTGATCGTGGTGATCCTCCCCGACTCCGGGCGCGGCTACCTCACCAAGATCTTCAACGACGACTGGTTGGCCCAGTACGGCTTCGCGACCGGTACGCCGACCGCGGCCCGCACCGTCGGCGAGGTGCTGCGCGGTAAGTCCGGCCGGATGCCCGACCTCGTGCACACCCACCCCAGCGAGACGGTCGCCGAGGCGATCGCGATCCTGCAGGAGTACGGCGTCTCGCAGATGCCCGTGGTGCGCGCCGAGCCCCCGATCGTCGCCGCCGAGGTCGCCGGCTCGGTCTCCGACCGGGGCCTGCTCGACGCCCTGTTCGCCGGCTCCGCCAAGCTCACCGACCCCGTCGAGGACCACATGTCGCCGCCCCTGCCGGCCATCGGCTCGACCGAGGCCGCGTCCGACGCGGTGGGCCTTCTCGAGAAGGCCGACGCGGTCCTGGTGCAGGAGGACGGCAAGCCCGTCGGCGTGCTCACCCGTCAGGACCTGCTCGCGTTCCTGTCGACCTGACCGGGCGCTGACTTCCCCCACAGGGGTGAGTCAGGCCCCTGGGTGGCATGGTGGGGTCGGTCGAACGCCTCACCAACGGGTGGAGCGGCGAGCCTGAGGGGACAACCGCGACCCGTGTGGGACTTCATCGTCGAACGACGTGAGCAGATCGCCTACAACACCTTCCAACACTTCAACCTGGTCGTGCAGGCCGTGGTCGTCGCGACCGTCATCGGCGTCGCGCTGGCGGTGCTGATCGTCCGCGCGCCGGCCCTGCAGGGCGTCGCCAACGCCCTGAGCGCGATCGGCCTGACCATCCCGTCGTTCGCCCTCGTCGGGCTGCTGCTGCCGGTCTTCTCGATCGGCGCGTTCACCGCGTTCGTCGCGGTCGCCTTCTATGCCGTCCTGCCGGTGCTGCGCAACTCCGTCGTGGGGCTGCAGGGCGTCGACGCGACGCTGATCGAGTCGGCGCGCGGGATGGGCATGAGCGGGTTCGCCGTGCTCTGGCGGGTGCGCCTGCCGCTCGCGTGGCCGGTGATCCTCGCCGGCGTCCGCATCTCGATGCAGATGTCGATGGGGGTGGCCGCCATCGCGGCCTACGTCCTCGGCCCCGGGCTCGGGGGCTACATCTTCAAGGGCCTCGCGCAGATCGGTGGCGCCAACGCCGTCAACTACGCCCTCGTCGGGACGCTGGGGGTGGTCGTGGTCGCGCTCCTCGCCGACGCGCTGCTGCTCCTGCTGGGCCGGCTCACCATCTCGAAGGGAACCCGCGTCGCATGACCACCGACCTCTCCAAGGCCCCCGAGCCCACCGACTCCTCCGGCTCCACCGGCTCCGGCGGCTCCATCAGCGGCGCCGAGATCCTCCTCGAGGACGTCGTCAAGCAGTACCCCGGGCAGAAGTCGCCCGCCGTCGGTTCGCTGTCGCTGACCATCCCCGCCGGCGAGATCGTCATGTTCGTCGGCCCGTCCGGCTGCGGCAAGACCACCTCGCTCAAGATGATCAACCGGCTCATCGAGCCCACGTCGGGCACGATCAAGATCGACGGCGAGGACATCCGCGGCAAGAGCGAGACCGAGCTGCGCCGCAAGATCGGCTACGTCATCCAGGGCGGCAGCCTCTTCCCGCACATGACCGTCGAGAAGAACATCGCCCTGGTGCCCAAGCTGCTCGGCTGGGACAAGAAGCGGATCGACGAGCGCGTCGACGAGCTGCTCGACCTGGTCAGCCTCGACCCCGGCCGCTACCGCAAGCGCTACCCCCGCGAGCTCTCCGGCGGCCAGCAGCAGCGCGTCGGTGTGGCCCGTGGCCTCGCCGCCGACCCGCCGGTGATCCTCATGGACGAGCCCTTCGGCGCCGTCGACCCGATCACCCGCCAGCGCCTGCAGGACGAGCTGCTCTCGATCCAGCGCGAGCTGCGCAAGACGATCGTCTGCGTCACCCACGACATCGACGAGGCCATCAAGCTCGGCGACCGCATCCTGATCCTGCAGGAGGGCGCCCAGATCGCGCAGTACGACACCCCCGAGGTCGTGCTCGGCGCCCCCGCGACCGAGTTCGTGGCCGACTTCATCGGGTCGGGCTCCTCGCTCAAGCAGCTCAGCCTGGCCCGGGTGTCCGAGGTCGAGCTGCGCAAGCCGACCACCGCGACCGTCGGCGAGCGGGTGGCCGACGTCAAGCAGCGGGCCGAGGCCGCCGGCGACCGCTCGGTCGTCGTCCTCGACGAGCGCGGCCGCCCCGTCGGCTGGCCGTGGCTGCGCCAGCTCAAGGGCGACACCGTCCTCGAGCCGACCGAGGACCTCGTCAACATCGACCTGCGGTCCACCCTCAACGACGCACTCGACACGATGCTGAGCTCGAGTCACGGCGGCGCCGTCGTGACCGGCGACCGCGACCAGTACCTCGGCGTCGTCGTCTTCGACGCCGTCACCGAGCACATCCGCTCGCTCGAGGAGGAGGCGCGTGACTGACCTCGCCACCGCCCCGGCCTCGACCGTCGAGCAGGTCGACGCGCCGCCGGGGCGCAAGCGGCGCCGGCTCGACCGCGAGACGACGCTGATGCTCGTCGTCCCGCCGATCCTCGTGGTGCTGGCGTTCATCGGCTACGTCGTGTGGCGCCAGAACGCCACGCTCACCGGCGCCGAGCTCGAGCAGCTGAAGTGGTCGCAGGTGTGGAGCCTCATCGGGCAGCACGCCCGGCTGACCTTCGTCTCCTCGGTGCTCGTCGTGCTCGTTGCCGTCCCGCTGGGCATCGCGCTCACCCGCGGGCCGATCCGCAAGTTCTCGCCGTTCGTCGTGGCGTTCGCCAACGCGGGCCAGGGCGCGCCGTCGGTCGGCCTCATCGTGCTGCTCGCGATCTGGCTCGGCTACGGCTTCTGGACCGCCGTGATCTCGCTGACCGTCTACGGCCTGCTGCCGGTGCTGCGCAACACGATCACCGGCCTCGACGGCATCGACCCGACGCTGGTCGAGGCCGGACGCGGGCTCGGGATGTCGTCGACCGCGGTGCTCCTGCGTGTCGAGCTGCCCCTCGCCGTACCCGTGATCATGGCCGGTGTGCGCACCGCGCTCGTCCTCGTCGTCGGTACGGCGACCCTGGCGACGTTCATCAACGGCGGTGGCCTGGGCGCGATCCTGCAGACCGGCATCTCGCTCTTCCTGCCCAAGCTGATGGTCGCCGGGGCCGTGCTCGTCGCCCTGCTGGCCCTGCTCATCGAGTGGCTGGGCCGGGTCCTCGAGCTCGTGGCTCGCCCGAAGGGACTCTGATGCTCCGCACCCCACCGACCGCGAGGCGTACCGCCACCCTGGCCGCCTCGGCCCTGCTCGTGCTCGCCACCTCCTCCTGCGGGCTCGGCACCGCCGGCGGCCGGGTCCCCGAGGCCAGCCTGGCCGGCGGCCTCGAGGACGCGCCGAGCCTCGAGGGAGCCCAGATCTCCGTGGGCTCCAAGAACTTCTCCGAGAACGTCCTGCTCGGCAAGATGTCGCTGATCCTCTTCCAGGCCGCGGGCGCCGAGGTCGAGGACCTCACCAACATCCCCGGCAGCGCCGCCGCCCGCCAGGCCCACCTCGAGGGCGACATCGACGCGATGTGGGAGTACACCGGCACCGGCTGGCTCGTCTACCTCGGCCACGAGAAGCCGATCAAGGGCACGGAGGAGCAGTACGACGCCGTGCGCGACGAGGACCTCAAGGCCAACAAGCTCGACTGGCTGCCCCCGGCCCCGATGAACAACACCTACGCGTTCGCCATCACCCAGGCGGGCAAGGAGAAGTACGGCATCAGCAAGCTCTCTGAGATCGCCAAGGTGCCCGAGGCCGAGCGCACCTTCTGCGTCGAGTCCGAGTTCGCCAACCGCGCCGACGGCCTCCCCGGGATGCTCAAGACCTACGGCCTCGACGGCAAGGTCCCCGGTGGCAACATCCAGACCTACCAGACCGGCGCGATCTACGACGCGACCGCCAAGGGGGAGTGCACCTTCGGCGAGGTCTTCACGACCGACGGCCGGATCGTGGCCCTCGACCTCGACGTGCTCGAGGACGACAAGGCCTACTTCCCCAATTACAACGTGTCGCTCGTGGTCCGCGACGCGGTGGCCGAGAAGTACCCCGAGATCGAGGAGATCATGGGGCCGGTGACCGAGAAGCTCACCGACGACGTGATGCTCGCCCTCAACGCCCAGATCGACGTCGACGGCCGCGAGCCCGAGGATGTCGCCCTCGACTGGCTCAAGAAGGAGGGCTTCGTCGAGTGACGGGCCGGCCGTCTGACGGGCCGGACGCCTGACGGGCCGGGCGTCTGACGGGCCGGGTGCCTGACGGGCGGTCGTCCGGGTGATGTGTCACCGAATCGTGGAGATGTCGTGGGCGCGACGTGGACGAGCCGAGCACCTGGGGCTCGTAGTGTTCTGGTCGTCGGCAAACGAAGGCCACGGACCCGGGAGACCAGGTGCGGGGCGCGCGGAGTCGATCGACATCGGTAGGACCTGCTCGACGGATCTGGGGGGATACGTCTTGAGCGGGTCCTCCTGTCGTTTTCGGGGGTTTCGGGTCGTGGTGGAGATTCACCGCCTCAGCGGTGGATCTCCCGCTTCTACGACGGAACTTCGCACCAGAAGGAGGAGTTTCACCGGGTCAGCGGTGAATCTCCACCACGGGACCGACAAGAACACGTTCTAGTTTCGGGCTACGCTGTGCCCGTGACCCAGACCCAGACCCCGGCCGTGGACGGCTGGTTCACCACGGGTGACGAGCCCCGGCTCCTCGCCTCGCGGTGCACCACCTGTGGTGACGTCGTGTTCCCGCCCGCCCCCGACGCGGCGGCCGCGTTCTGCCGCAACCCGCGCTGCGACGGCGACACGATCGAGTCGGCCGAGCTGTCGCGCCGGGGGACCGTGTGGTCCTACACCGACGCGCAGTACCAGCCGCCCGCGCCCTACATCGCGCCCCAGGCCGAGGGTGCGGCCTACGCGCCGTTCGCGCTGGCGGCCGTCGAGCTCGCCGAGGGGATCGTCGTGCTGGGACAGGTGGCGCTGGGCTACGGCGTCGGCGACCTGAGGGTCGGGGCCGAGGCCGAGCTCGTCGTCGAGACGCTGTACGCCGACGAGACCGGCGACCGGACGATCTGGCGCTGGAAGCCCGTCGTCGAGATGGGCGAGGAGGCCGACCAGTGAGCGGCGACGGCGTGGTCGTCGCCGGGGTGGGCATGCACCCGTGGGGCAAGTGGGGGCGCAGCTTCGTGCAGTACGGCGTCCACGCGGCCCGGGCCGCGCTGGCCGACGCCGGCGTCGCGTGGGACGACGTCGAGCTCGTGGTCGGTGGCGAGACGGTGCGCAACGGCTACGCCGGCTACGTGGCGGGGTCGACGTTCGCGCAGGCGCTCGGCTGGAACGGGGCACGCGTCGCGACGTCGTACGCCGCCTGCGCCACCGGCGCCCAGGCCATCGACACCGCCCGCGCGCGGATCATGGCCGGGCTGTGCGAGGTCGCGCTGGTCGTCGGCGCCGACACGACGCCCAAGGGGTTCCTCAAGCCCAACGCGGGGGAGCGCTACGACGACCCCGACTGGCTGCGCTTCCGCCTGCTGGGCATGACCAACCCGATGTACTTCGCGCTCTACGCCCGCCGGCGGATGGACCTCTACGGCGCGACGCAGGAGGACTTCGCCGCGGTCAAGGTCAAGAACGCCCGGCACGGACTGGCCAACGACAACGCCCGCTTCCGCAAGGAGGCGACGGTCGAGGACGTCCTGGCCTCGCCGGTCGTGAGCGACCCGCTGCACCTGCTCGACATCTGCGCGACCTCCGACGGCGCGGCCGCGGTCGTGCTGGTCAGCGAGGCGTACGCCGCCCGCCTCGGCCTGGGCGACCCCGTGCGGGTGGCGGCGGTGTCGACCGTGACGCCGACGTTCCCCAACACCGTGATGGACATGCCGATGCTGGCGACCGACTCGACGGCGGCGGTCGCCGCGGGCGACCTGACGTTCAAGGAGTCGATCGCCGTCGCGGCCTACGAGGAGGCCGGCATCGGTCCCGACGACGTCGACGTCGCCGAGGTCTACGACCTCTCGACGGCCCTCGAGCTCGACTGGATCGAGGACCTCCAGCTCTGCAAGCCCGGCGAGGCCGAGTCCCTGCTCCGCGCCGGCGACACCACCATCGGCGGCCGCATCCCGGTCAACCCGTCCGGCGGGCTCGCCTGCTCTGGCGAAGCCGTCCCCGCCCAGGCCCTGGCCCAGGTCTGCGAGCTCACCTGGCAGCTCCGTGGCCAGGCCACCGGCCGCCAGGTCGAGGGCGCCCGCGTCGGCATCACCGCCAACCAGGGCCTCTTCGGCCACGGCTCCGCCGTCCTCCTCGCCCGCTGACGCCGACCCGTCCTCGATCTACGACGGGTCAGCGTGGGTCAGCGCTGTAGAAGCGCGAACACGCCCCAGCCGAGGGCCGGCCGCGTGAAGGTCACGTGCCGGTACGCCGCCTCGTCGAGCTCGTCGCGCATCTCCTGCCACAGCTCGTGGCCGGGGTGGGCGTCGAGCCAGCGGCGGGTGCTGAGCCACTGGGCCGCGGCGTAGTGGTCCCAGTCGTCGGGGTCGGCGAGGACCATCTGCACCAGGTCCCAGCCGTGGTCGCCGAACGACCGCACCAGGGCCGGCAGCGTCGCGAAGTCGTCGACCGACCGGGCGTGCGCGCCGCGGACGGCCTCCTCGGTCTCGGGCACGGTGGTCCAGAACGGCTCGCCGACGAGCACCAGGCCGCCGGGACGCAGCACCCGCGCCAGCAGGTCGATCGTGCCGAGCACGCCGCCGCCGACCCACGTGGCGCCCAGGCAGGACGCGACGTCGACCGGCCCGCCGTCGTACTCCTCGACGTAGGTCGCCGCGTCGCCCTGCACGAAGGTCACCCGGTCGCTGACCCCGAGCTCGACCGAGCGCGCGACGGCGGCGTCGGTGAAGACGGTCGAGAGGTCGACGCCGACACCGCCCACGCGGTGGTCGCGCGCCCAGGTGCAGAGCATCTCGCCCGAGCCCGAGGCCAGGTCGAGGATCGTGTCGCCGTCGGCCAGGCCGAGGACCGGCCGAGGCGGGCGAGCTTCTCGGGCGTGCAGGGGTCGTGGATGCGGTGGCCGCTCTCGCGGATGACGAACGGGAGGGGGAGGTCGTCCATGCCGCCATCCGACCCCAGGAGCACGCCGAGGCGCACCCGCATTACGGTTCGGGACGTGATCCAGCCGCCGCCGGAGGTCCTCGACCTCTTCGCCGTGCCGGACGCCGTCGAGCGGCTCCCGGGCGGCGCCGGCCACAGCTTCCGCGCCGGCGACCTGGTGCTCTCGCCGGGCCGCGACCCGCAGGTCGCCGAGTGGCTCAACCCGGTCCTGGCACGTCTGTCGGTGCGCCTCGACGAGGAGCCGGGGCGCCGGCGCCGCGACCTCCGCGTCGCCCTGCCCGTGCCGGCCCGCGACGGCTCGTGGGTCGTCGACGGCTGGGGCGCGACGCGCCACGAGCCCGGAACCACCCGGTGCGAGGACCTCGACGTCACCCTCGCCGCCGGCCGGGTGCTGCACGCGCGGCTGGCCTCCGCCGTGCCCGAGCCGCCGCCCGGGCTGGGC
>NZ_JAURVJ010000178.1 GCF_030655615.1 Nocardioides sp. | reverse complement strand
CCGACCAGCAGGCGCCCGCGGCTCCGCCGGCCGACGCGGCACCCGAGGAGCCTGAGCCGGCGGCGGTCCTCCCGCCCCCGCCCCGCGACACGGCGCCGCGATCCACGGTCGCCCCGCCGGCCTTCCAGACCGCTGCGTTCCCGGCTCCGCTGACCCAGCCCGCGTCGCCGTCGACGGCGCCCCTGCCGTCGGGTTCCTACGTCGACGCGCGCTCCCACCGGGTGCCCGTCCTCGTCGCTACCGCGGTGGCCGGTGTCTCTGCGCTCACCGTCGCCGGACTCCTGATCGGGGAGGGGATGTCGGCGGTCCTGCTGCTGCCGCTGTTCGTCATGCTCCTGGCCGCCTTCGTCGTCATCTTCCTCGGCGGCCGCTCCACCGAGGTCCGCCTCGAGCGCGGGGTGCTCAACATCCGGCTCGGCGACCTGCGCCGCACCTTCGACCTCAGCAGCGACGCCACGGTCATCGAGGTCCGCTCCGAGCCGACCAGCTCCGACTGGTCGATGGTCTTCCTGCGGCGTGGCCTCGGTCCGCTCGAGATCGACCGCCGCGTCGTCGACCCCGTGGGGTTCACGCACGCCGTGCGGCACTGGCGTCCCGACGTCGTCGCGACGCCCGGCGAGGGCTGATCGCGAGGTCGCGGCACCCGGATTTGGGCGGCCGTGCGTGGTCCGGTAACGTTCACTTCACCGACGCGGGGTGGAGCAGCTCGGTAGCTCGCTGGGCTCATAACCCAGAGGTCGTAGGTTCAAATCCTACCCCCGCTACAAGTACGAAGATGCAGGTCAGAGGCGGTTTCCGGAGTCATCCGGGAACCGCCTCTTGCGTACGCCGCAGCGTTCCGTCGTACGACGACGCCGCGTGGCTACCCCTCTCGCGCTCTGCGGTGCCTGGTCGCCTTCAGGTGGTCGGCCTCGCCACCACCTCGAAGGATCGGATGGGCGCGACGACCGGACCGCTGCCGAAGTGACGCAGCAGCGCTCGTTCCGCGATGCGAGTCGCCTCGGACAGCGTGAGCGTCTCGTGATCCTCGATCGCGGCGCGGAGCGGTGTGCCGTGGCAGAAGGCGGTCGCGGCCTCGGCCGCGTTGGTCCTGGCGGTTGCGTCGACGGTCGTGATGGTGGGGTCCGGCAGGCCGGCACATGCCAGGTCGTCCCGGATCTGGCGCAGCGAGAAGTAGCCGTGCGGGGCACGACTCATGAACGTGAGCGGGTGGTCCGGTGCGGCCTCGACGAGCGCGGACTGGATCACGTGAGGGACCTCGTTGTTCTCGATCCTGTCCCAGACGTTGAAGACGAGGGACCCGCCTGGTCGGAGGACCCGACGGGCCTCCCGGTAGCCGCGGACGCGATCGGGGAAGAACATCACCCCGAACTGGCAGACCACCGCGTCGAAGGTGTGGTCCTCGAAGGGGAGGTCGAGCGCGTCGGCCTGCTGCCAGGCGACGTGCGCACCCGCGGGGGTCCGGGCCACACCCGCGTCGAGCATGGGTTGGTTGAGGTCGGTGGCGGTGATGGTCGCGTCGGGGCACCGGTCGACCAGGGCCCGGGTGAGTGCGCCCGTGCCGGCCGCGGTCTCGAGGATGTCCTTCGCGGCGCTCTGGGCGACGACAGCCGCCAGGCTCGTGGCTGCGTGCTCGAAGATCATCGGTACGAGGAGGCGCTCGTAGACGTCGGGGATCGGCCCGACGAAGTGCGCGTCGCCCCTCACCCCGTGGTCGTCGACCATGCCGTCAACGTACTCCCGTCCGCCCCCGCCACGCCCGCATCCGCGTGCCCGGGCGTCTCCCTGCGCCGGGCCCGGTCAGGTGCTGTCCTCGGTCAGGGTGGTGGGTGGCAGCCAGTCGGCTCCGAGGAGCTCCGCGAGGTCGGTGAGGCCGGTGGTGTCGCTTCCCACCGTCTCCGAGGCGGCGGCGATCCGCTCCACCATCACCTTGCCGACCTGCTCCTCGACGGTGCCCTCGGCGTAGGCGACGTGCCACGGCGAGACCTGGTGGTCGCGGTGGGTGCGACCGGTCACCTGCCGGGCAGCGATGCCCGAGAAGCGGGCCTGGTGGAAGATCCCCACCCGCGGCTCGGTGCTCGCCTGACGGCCCTCGGCGAGGGTCTCGCCGGCGTGCAGGCTGATCGAGGCGACCGTGGTGAAGACGCAGACCTTCGCCTGTCCGGTCTGGAACCGGAGCCGCTCGGCCTCGGGGTCGAACCGGTCGCGGCCGTAGATCGTGGCCACGTCGATCCCCGAGTCGCGCAGCCGGTCGGCGATCGGGTCGGCGGCGGTCGTGACGAACTCGACCGAGCACGCCACCTGCCGGTCGGACTCGACCTGCTGGGCGATCCAGGCGACCGTCGAGTCCACCCGGATCAGCCCGGCCTTCTGCCGGAAGCGCAGCAGGGCGCTCCGACCCTTCGCGACGTTGCGGCCGCGGCGTGCGAGCTCCAACTCCCGACAGAACTCTCCCCACTCGGCCTCGTAGGCCGTCCGCTCGCCCGGAGTCAGCGCCACCGGCATCCCGGAGATCGGCACCGGCCCCCATGGCGCGGCCCGGTGCAGCATCGCCGGCGGCCGCTCGTCGGCGAGCCAGCCGCGCACCAGCTTGAGGTCAGCGGCGCGTCGTGCCGGGTCGGTGGTCCAGGTCGCGCCGTGGCGCCCCTGCTCCACCTCGACGCCGTGGCGTTCGAGGGCGGTGGCGAACGCGGTCCCGGGCTGGGTCGCCGAGGTCCACTCCCGCATCGGCTCGCCGAGCACCTGCGAGAAGGCGGGAGCGAGGTAGGGAAGCTCGAGCGGGGTGTGTCCGGGCGTCGCGGTCGTCGCGATGACGAACGGCGCCTTGTCGTGGGGCCGACCGTGACCGGAGATCCTCGCCCAGAGCTTCCACCGCTTCGTCGTCGTACGGCGCAGCGCGTGGGCCTCGTCGGCGATGATCACGTCCCACTGGTGGTCCTTGACCTTCTCGAGGCGGTCCCACGTGATCACGACCCACTCCAGACCCCCGTCGCCCAGCGCCGCGATTGTGCGGCACCAGTGGCCGACGGTGATCGCGGCCGGCCGGTCGGCCACGACGAGCACCCGTGCCGCGGCGCGCAGGTCGCCCACCGCCGTCGCGCCGAGGACGGCGGAGATCGTCTTGCCCACGCCGGGCTCGTCGGCCAGCAGGAACTGACGTCCGCCCGCCGCGGCGCGTGCCGCGATCGCGTCGGCCGCCTCGAACTGGATCCGGCGGGGCTCGAACGCGTCCGTCGGCTCCGGCGCAGGAGTCGGGTCGTCGGGGTTGAGGGTGTTCTCGATGAACCGGCCCAGCGTGAAGGGGCCCGGAGCGTAGGGTGCGAGGCGTGCCGGCAGGGCGCGCCCGACGTGGAGGTGGGTCTTGACCGCCTGGTGCCAGGTGGCGCCCTCGACCTGGGTGCCGTAGGGGACGTCGAGCACCCACAGCCGCTCTCCGGGCCCGGTGGCCGGGAGCGGCCGCTGCGGCTGTCGGGCCCCGCTGCGGCGTGATGACGTGCTGCGCCGACGAGCACCGGATCGGCGAGGACTGGCCACCCCCGGACGCTACCGAGGCATCGGCCTCACGCGGTGCTGCCTCGCCCAGCGCCGCCGTACGCGCAGGCGCGCTGCCTACGCGTCCGCTCGCCAGTCCGGCGTGGCCGCCCGCAGCTCCTCGACGACCCGGGTGGCCGTCCAGTCCACGCCGCCGAGGAGCTCGTAGTTGTTGACGCTCATCCACATCACGAGCTCCCGGTGCCCGAGGGCTCGAGCCCGGGCGTCGAGCTCGGCCAGCAGCTCGGGGGTGTCCGGCGTCCGCTCGTCCTCGGGGACGGCGCTCCCCGTCCAGAGCTGCCGGTGGTAGTCGACCAACCGACCGAGCTCCACGATGGGGTCGGGGTGGTCCTCCACGCGCAGCTCGACCTCGACGTCGTCGCCGCCCAGGAACCCCGCTCCGTCCCTCACCACGAGCAGGGCCGCCGACTGTCGACCCCGCGCGTCGCCTCCCGCCGCGTCGCCCGCGCGTAGCGCCGCCATGAGCCGGTCGGCCAGCGCAGCCGCGGTGTCACTCGCGACGAAGGCCGACTCCATCGCGCTGACGACCTCCTCGCTCTCGAGGATGTTGCCCTGGATCGCGTAGCCGTCACCGGTCACGCCACCCGCGTAGTCCACGCACGACGCTCCGGTGTACGTCGCGGCCCGGCCCTCGCGATCGACGATGCCCAGCTGTCGGTCGTCTCGTCCGTCGTCCTCGTCGACCAGCTGCTGGAGCACGTCGGCGGCCGTCGCTCCCTCGCTCAGACGGGCCAGGGCCGCGGCCTTGTAGGCGGTGTTGGCCATCGACTGGGTGGCCACCGCGCCCACGCCGGCCGAGGCGGCGGGGACGACGGACCCGACGGAGAAGAACTTCGAGGCGACGGCCACGCCCCAGGACTCGCCGTCGGCGGAGCGGGCCACGATCGAGAACGTCATGGCGCAGATCGTAGGTCGTCCGACTGCTGTCGGGGGCCACGTCGGCCGTCGGGACCTGGCCCCCGCGCCGTAAGAGCCTGTGGCCGGGTCCACACGGCTCCGAGGTTCGGCACCCGGGGCCGGGGGTAAGGGCCTGCCGTGCTGCCGCCCCGCCCCTTGCAAGGGAGTCCTGTGTCCCCGTCCCCCGAGAGCGTGCTCTCCGGGCTCTACGGGCGCTGCGCCACCTGCGGCGCGCCCTTGGGACCCCGGGTCGGTCGGTCCACCGACGGCCGGGTCCGCGTCTTCGTGGGCTGCCGCGACGACGACGACCACCCGTCCGTCTGACCGCGAGGGGGCCGACTAGGTCGTCGATCCGTGTCGCGTCATGACACGGATCTTCGACCTGGTCGCCCCCGGAACCGAGAAGGCCTCAGGCCGGGCACCTGGCCCGGCCTGAGGTCCGACGTGGGGCTGGATCAGCTCGACTCGACCTTGGCGGTCTCGTCGTGGCCGGTCTCGTCCTCGCCGGTCTCCGCGCCGCTGTCCTCCTCGGCCTTCGGCCTCAGGAAGCTGAGTCCGACCGAGCCGGCCAGGACCACGACGATCACGCCGAGGCTGATCAGCGACGGGATCTCCGGGATGGAGGTGTCGATGGTCTTGTGGGCCGCCTGCAGGATCAGCTTGACGCCGATGAATGCGAGGATCAGGGCCAGGCCGGTGCCGAGGTAGTGGAACCGGTCGAGCAGGCCCGACAGCAGGAAGTAGAGCGCCCGCAGGCCGAGGATGGCGAAGGCGTTGGAGGTGTAGACGATGAACGCGTCGTCGCTCACCGCGAGGACGGCGGGCACGCTGTCGACGGCGAAGAGCAGGTCGGCCGCCTCGATGGCGACCACGACGGCCAGCATCGGGGTGCCGACGCGCTTGCCGGCCTCCTTGATGAAGAACTTGGTGCCGTGGTACTCGTCGCTCATCGGCACGAACTTGCGCATGATGCGCAGGGCCAGGCTGGTGCTCGGGTCGTAGTCGTCGTCATCGCCCTTGATGAGCTTGTAGGCGCTGTAGAGCAGGATCGCGGCGAAGACGAAGAGGATCGCGGTGAACTGGCTGACGACGGCGACGCCGAGCGCCAGGAAGATGCCGCGGAACACCAGGGCGCCGATCACGCCGTAGAACAGCACGCGGTGCTGATACTGCGCGGGGACCTTGAAGTAGCCGAAGATCAACGCGAAGACGAAGAGGTTGTCGACCGAGAGGCTCTTCTCCAGCAACCAGGCGGTCGTGTACTCGACGCCGGCGTCACGGCCGACCACGGCGAAGACGACGACGCCGAAGACCATGGCGAGTCCCACCCAGCCCACGCTCCAGCGGGCGGCCTCCTTGAAGCCGATGACGTGGGCGTCGCGGTGGGCCAGCAGGTCGATGGCCAGGGCGATGACGACGGTGGCGGCGAATACGCCCCACAGCCAGACGGGTACGTCGTGCACGAGTGTCTCCTTCGAGGTGGTCTGAGTACTCCTCGAGTCTTGTCGACACGGGGCCCGCGAACGAGGGTGGATGGTGGACGACTTCTCGGCCCGATGTTGCCGACATCCGGCAACATCGTCGGTGGTGCTCCCTCAGAAGGCGTTCAGCAGCCGGGCCCCGAGGACCGCGGCGTGCAGGGTGAAGCGGTGCGCCGGATCGGTGGGGTCGAGGCCGAGCACGTCGCCGATGCGCTGGAGCCGGTAGGTGACCGCACGGACCGACAGGTTGAGACGGGCGGCGGTGGTCGTCGCGACCCCACCGCTCGCGAAGTAGGCCTCGAGGGTCTCAAGCATCGCCGAAGCGCTGCCGGGCGCGGCCCGGAGCGGCCCCAGGACCGCCTCGATCAGCTCGTCGATGGCGGCCCGGTCGCGCAGCAGCATCTCGTAGACCACCAGGGTGCCGGAGTCGACCACGGCGTCGTCGAGGCCGAGACGGTCCGCCAGGTCGAGGGCGCTGCCGGCCTGCTCGTAGGACACCCGCACCGCGGCCGCACCGGGCCGGGTCCGCCCGATGGCGGCCTGCCAGGCCCGACCCGGACCCGATCCCGGAGGAGCCGCGACCGCGTCGATGACGGCGGCGAGCCGGTCCCCGACCAGGGCGACGCTCTGCTGGTCCGGCGCGGCGAAGATGCAGACCAGCAGGCCGTTCTTGGTCGCGACGAGCGGGTTGGTGTCGCCGTGGCGACCGCTCAGCACGCTCTCGAGACGGCGGGGGACCGACGTCAGGGACGGGTGGTCGAACGTCAGGTCGTGCCGGGCGACCAGGACGGCGTGGGGGCTGGTGAGGTCGAGCCCGAGGTCGGCGGCCCGGCCGGTCGCCTCGACCGCGGGCGGGCCGCCGGCGAGGAGCACGTCGAACACGTCGCGCCGGGTCGACTCCTGCTGGCGAGACAGGTCGTTGCGGGCGAGCTGGAAGCCCTCGGCCAGCGCGGCCACCGCGTCGTCGGCGGCCCGCAGCACCGCCAGTCCGGCGGCGCGCACCTGTGCGGCGTCCGAACCGGTGTCGAGCTCCTCCCACAGCCGCCAGCACGCCGAGAGGTAGAGGTCGACGAGCGCCCGCAGGGGTACGCCGACCAGGGCGGCCTCGGCGCCGCGCTCGCCACAGGCCCGGAGCTCCGGTCGCCGCAGCCGGCGGCCCGAGGCGGCGGCCTCCACGACGATCGGGAGGAAGTCGCCGAGCAGCCCGGGGTCGATCCCCCCGGCGTCGCGTGCGGCTTCGGCGCCGACCATCTCGAGTCGCGGCATGCATCCTCCCGTTGCCGAGATCCGGAAGTCGGACCAGGGACCCGCCATCCTGCCACGGCCGCCTCGTGGCGGCTGGCCGCCGCCTGTCTCCCGCTCGACGTCACGGAGCGCGCACTGCTCGGCACGCAGTGCCCAGTCGCGCCGGCGCCGCGTCGGCACGCTGGTGCCACGCAGCCCCCGACGAGGAGACCCCGATGACCGCCACCGTCGAGCCCACCACGACCCCGAGCACCCTGAAGGTGCTCGGCGCCTGCCCCCACGACTGCCCGGACACGTGCGCCATGGTCATCACGGTGGACGACGGCGTCGCGACCGACGTCACGGGCAACAAGGCCATGCCCTACACCAACGGCGGGCTGTGCGTGAAGGTCGACCACTACCTCGATCGGGTCTACAGCCCGGACCGGGTGCTCTACCCGATGCGGCGCACCGGGCCCAAGGGCAGCGGCGAGTTCGAGCGGATCACCTGGGACGAGGCGATCACCGAGGTCGCCGACCGTTACCGGTCGATCATCGACGAGCACGGTGCCGAGGCAATCATCCCGTGCAACTACCTCGGGACCCAGGGCATCCTGCAGGGACTCAACGTCGGCGACCCGTTCTTCAACAAGCTCGGTGCCACCGTGGCAGAGCGGACCTACTGCGACTCCGGCGCCTGCACGGCCTACGTGCTGACCATGGGCGACTCGGCAGGGGTGGACCCCGAGTCGTTCGTGCACTCGAAGTTCATCCTGATCTGGGCCGCCAACATCATGAGCACCAACCTGCACCTGTGGCCCTACATCGCCGAGGCCCGCAGGCGCGGGGCCAAGGTCGTGGTGGTCGACCCGGTCAGGACGCGTACGGCGAAGGCCGCGGACTGGCACATCCCGATACGCCCGGGCACCGACGGGGCCCTGGCGATGGCGATGATGCACGTCATCATCAACGAGGGCCTCACCGACGACGCCTACGTCGCCGAGCACACCGTCGGCATCGAGGAGCTCACCGAGCGCGTCCAGCAGTACACGCCCGAGTGGGCCTCGCAGGAGACCGGGATCCCGGTCGAGGACATCTACGCGCTCGCCCGCGAGTACGCCACGACGCAGCCCTCGGTGATCCGGATCGGGGTCGCGGTCGAGCGCCACGCCGGCGGCGGGCAGACGGTCCGGGCCCTGGCCTGCCTGCCCGCCCTGGTGGGGGCGTGGCGCAACCCGGGCGGCGGCATCCTGCAGCTGCCGCTGTGGGCGTTCCCCGTCAACTGGCCGGCGTTCATGCACCCCGAGCTGCAGACCCCGGGGACGAGGGTGGTCAACCTCTACCAGCTCGGCGAGGCCCTGACCGGCGGCCTCGACCTGGAGACCCCGCTCAAGGCCCTGTTCGTCTACAACTCCAACCCGGTCGTGGTCTGCCCGGACCAGGAGCGGATGGTGCGCGGGCTCATGCGGGAGGACCTCTTCACCGTCGTCAGCGAGCAGTTCATGACGGACACCGCCGACTACGCCGACATCGTCCTCCCGGCGACGACCCAGCTCGAGCAGACCGACATCAACTTCTCGTGGGGCCACCTCTACGTCACCTACAACAACCAGTCGATCGCCCCGCTCGGCGAGGCGGTCCCCAACACCGAGCTGTTCCGGCGGCTGGCCGCAGCCATGGGCTTCGAGGAGCCGTGCTTCCAGCGGAGCGACGACGACATGATCGCCGAGGCCTTCGACTGGACGGCGCCCGCGATGGAGGGCATCACGGTCGAGTCGCTGAAGGAGCTCGGCTTCCAGCGGCTCAACGTGCCGTCGGCCGACGAGTACGCGCCGCACGCCGAGGGCGGGTTCCCGACGCCGTCGGGGAAGGTCGAGTTCTACTCCTCCGGCGCCGCGGGCGGCAACTTCGTCGTCCCGCTCTTCCGGCAGGGGTCCAACGACCACCAGCCGGGTACGCCGGTCGACCCGCTGCCCCACTACATCGCCCCGCGCGAGGGCCGCGACAGCGACCTGGCGGCCCGCTACCCGCTCAGCATGCTGAGCCCGAAGGCGCACGCGTTCATCAACTCCAGCTACGCCAACCTCGACTTCCACCGCAAGGTGCAGAAGGAGCCGGCGCTGCTCATCAACCCCGAGGACGCCCAGGAGCGCGGCATCGAGACCGGGATGACGGTGCGGGTGTTCAACGACCGAGGGGCGTTCACCGTGCTGGCCAAGGTCGACCCGTCGACGATGCCCGGGGTCACGGTCAGCTCGATGGGCCACTGGCGCAAGAACGCGCTGGCCCTGGCGACCCCAGCCTCGCTCAACCCGACGGCCTTCGCCGACCTCGGCAACGCGCCGACCTTCTCCGACACGCTCGTGGAGGTGGAGATCGTCGGTGGCGCGAGCTGACCTCGGCGGGTCAGTCCTCCGACCAGCGTGTCGGCAGCGGTCCTCCGCCGCTGCGGTAGGCGCGCGGGCTGACGCCGTAGGTCTCGCGGAAGGCGCGGCCGAAGACCCCGAGGTCGGGGAACCCCCACCGGCGCCCGATCTCGCTCACCGTGCGGCCCACGCTGGAGGGCGCGACCAGCTCGCGGCGGCACATCTCGAGCCGCCTGGTCCGGATCGTGCGGGAGACCGTGTGCTGGCGAGCGGCGAAGAGCCGGTGCAGCTGGCGCAGGGAGACGGCGTGGGCGCGCGCGATGGTCTCGGGTGCGAGGTCGGGGTCGTCGAGGTGCTCGTCGATGTAGCGCTCGATCCGTGACACCAGCGTCGCGTCGGGGTGGCGCTCCTCGGGGGTCGCGACGCTGCTGGTCACCACGGTCAGCAGGTTGCCGATCTCGTCGGCGAGCGCCGCGGACTGCGGCGTGGCGACGACGGGGCGCTCGACCATCAGGTCGCGGAGCATCCGGGAGAGGATCGCGGTGAGCCCGGACGAACCGTCCATCGTGGTGGCGGTCACGAGGTGGGAGTCGGACTCGCAGATCCGGATGCTCGCGCGCGGCCACGTGAACACGTCGAGCTGCCAGATCGGCGCATCCGGCTCGGGACGGAGCGACCAGGTGAACGGGCGGGTCGTCTCGTAGACCACGAAGTCGCCGGGGCCGAGGACCGCCTCGCGGCCGTCCTGCTGGACGACGGCATGGCCCGCCCGCATCAGCCCGACCTGGAGGTAGGCGCGGTGGTCGCTGCGCACCAGCGAGGTGGACCGGTCGATGACCTGGGGGAGCGAGCGCACCCGTGCGAGCGACAGGTGGCCCAGCGACCAGGACGACACGTCGCCGTGGAACCCGTCGGTCGGGCTCTCGACCACGTCGAGAGCGACGAAGTGCTCTCGCAGCATGGAGGCCCAGGTCGCCTTGTTGTCGGCGTCGTCGCGGGCGACGAGCCCAGCATCGTTGGTCATGAGAGGTCCTCTCGTGCCCAGCACCCTAGGCCGCAGGAGGCCGGGCAGCCAGGGTCGTGCCGTTACGGCTCGGTAAAGGACGCGCCGCCCGCGGCTCGGTGCCGCCGGCCTGGCGCCGGACGTCGAGAGCCTGTCGCGCAGCGTCGACCACGGGGCGTCGACGTCGGCGATGATCGCCCCATGGCCAGGACGACGGGAGACGCGCACGCGGGTCGCACGGTCGCCGACGTCATGGTCCTCAGGCCCGCGACCCACTCGTCGACCGTCACGGTCGCCCAGGCGTACGACGCCCTCGACGACCCGCACCGGCACCTGTTGCTCGTCGTACGACGGCGCCTCCTGCTCGGGACGATCGAGCGGACCGACCTGGTCGGGTCGGCCCGAGGCCCGGACCCGGCGCTGCCCCTCTCGCGCCTGGGCGGCCGGACCGTCCACCAGGGCACGCCGGTCGACGTCGCGCTCGCCGAGATGGTGGCCGGTGGTCGGCGACGCCTGGCCGTCACCGACCTGCGGGGCGAGCTCCTCGGGCTGTTGTGCCTCAAGGCCAGCGGGACCGGGTTCTGCAGCGACGAGGGCATCGCCGCGCGGGCGGCCGCGCGCGATCGGTCCGCCTAGCCGAGGCTAGGGCCAGACACCCTCCGCGGCCGACGCCAGGGCGAGCGCCGCTGCGCCCGGCGAGGGGCCGAGGGCGAGCCCGGTGCTCACAGCGGGTGCCGTGGGGACCTCCAGGACCGCGACGCCGGCGCCGAGGGGGGCCTGGCCGCGGTAGACGACCGTCCAGGCCTCGCCGCCCGCCACCGCACCGTGGACGACCTCGTCGACGCTCGAGAAACCCGGTCCCGGCAGCGGGTCGAAGCCGAGGCGCCGGCAGGTCTCGTCGACCAGGTCCCACACGCCGGGGTTGGACACGCGACGGGTGCGAGCGAGGCCGAGGGCGCGCCCGACGTCGTCGAGCGGACGGCCGCGCCAGGCGTCGGGCACGACCGCCACGAGCTCCTCGTCCCACAGCGGCCGCCACGTCAGACCGGTGCGCCGGAGGAGCTCGAGGTCGGGGGCGCGCAGGAAGGCGGCGTCGAGGCGGCCGCGCGCCAACGCGGTGATCTTGGCGGGAGTGCCGAGCGGCTCGAGGTCGACGTGCACGTCGGGGCACGCGAGGCGGAACTCCGCCAGGACGTCGCCGAGGCGCCCGCCCAGGCCCCGGCTGGTGCCGACGCGCAGCCGCGACGACCGCATGGCGTGGAGGTCCTGGGCCGCGGCGCGCGCCGTCTCGGCCGCCCGGACGACGTCGCGAGCGAGCGGGACGAAGCCCTCGCCCTCCGCGCTCAGCGTGGCCGAGCGCCGGGTCCGGTCGAACAGGACGAGTCCGAGCTCGCGCTCGAGCCGGGCGACCTGCTTGCTCACCACCGACTGGGCGACGTGCAGGGACTCGGCCGCGGTGACCATCCGTCCGTGGTCGACCACGGCCAGGAACATCTCGAGCTGCCTGAGCTCCACGGACCCACGGTAGCCGCGACTCATTCCTCCGGGGAATGGGTGACGTGACAGACCGGTCGTTGATGCGACCGCTCCGCCGCCCTTGGCTGGAGGCACGCCCCCGACCGCGACGGGGCTCGACGAGAGGAGCACGCGTGCACGCCTTGGTGAACGACACGTCCCACCCGCTGGCGGTCAACCTCAGGACCGACCTGTCCGAGCCCGACCCGGCCCCCGGTGAGGTGGTCGTCGCCGTCGAGGCGTCGACCGTCAACCGCGGCGAGCTCGCGCTCCTCGCGGCCCGGCCCGCGGGGTGGCGGCCCGGCCAGGACGTCGCCGGCGTGGTCGTGCGGC
>NZ_JAURVJ010000155.1 GCF_030655615.1 Nocardioides sp. | reverse complement strand
TGATCTCGTCGAAGACGACGCGGTCGACCAGCTCGCGGCCGGCCTCGTCGGGCACGACGACCTCGATCCCGTGCAGCGCCAGGCGATCGGCGTAGAAGGTCTCCTCCATCACCCAGCGGGCGCCGAGGAGGCCGAGCGTGGTCCAGCCCTCGCGCTTCGCCACAGCGGCGACGGCGTCGGCGATGTGGACGGCCTGCACGCCGGACTCACCCGCGGCGGACTCGAGGGCCGCGAAGTTCTTGTGCATCAGGTTGGTGCACAGCCCGACCAGGTCGGCGCCGCCGGCGACACAGCGCCGCGTCGCCTCGGACAGCAGCGCGGCCGAGCCGGCCCAGTCGCCGCGCACCTGGCAGTCGCGCACCTCGGAGAAGTCCAGCGACTGCAGGGAGATCCGTGCCGAGGCGTGGCCGCCCAGGCGTGCCGCGACCTGCTCGTTGATGAGGCGGTAGTAGGTCGCGGTGGAGTGCCAGGACATGCCGCCGATGAGCCCGATCGTCTTCATGTCGTCACCCTCCCGCGGATCGAGGTGCAAAGGAATCCCTGACCTCCTGGGACAGGGCATAACCTCAGCCTATGGCTCTCGACGCTCGCCGTGTCCTCCTCTTCCGCGACGTCGCCCGCGCTGGCTCGATCAGCGCGGCCGCCCGCGCCGTCGGCTGGACCCAGCCCGCGGTGAGCCAGCACCTGGCCCGGCTCGAGCGCGAGGCCGGCGGCCCGCTCCTGCTGCGCGGCCCCGGCGGCGTCACGCCCACCGAGGCCGGCCGGGCGCTGCTGCTCCGCGCCGACGTCGTCGCCGCCGAGCTCCACTCCGCCGAGGAGGAGCTCGCCGCGCTCACCCAGCTCCGGGCCGGGCGCGTCCGGCTGGTCGCCTTCCCGTCCGCCGCCGCCACGCTCGTGCCCGAGGCCGTCAGCTCGCTCGCCGCCACCCACGCGGAGGTCGAGGTGGGGCTCGACGAGGCCGAGCCACCCGAGGCGCTGGCTGCGGTGGCCGCGGGCGACGCCGACCTCGCCCTCGTCTTCGGGTACGACGGTCCACCCGAGGGGGTCGGGACCCTCACCTGGCGCCGGCTGCTGACCGAGCCCGTCCACCTCGTCGTGCCCCCCGGGCGCCGCGGGCCGGGTCGCCGCGGCCTCGCCGCCCTGGCGGACGACGACTGGATCGGCGGCTGCGTGCGCTGCCGCACCCACCTCGTCGCCTGCTGCGAGGCGGCCGGCTTCACCCCGACCGTGCGGCACACGACCGACGACTACGTGGTCGTCCAGAACCTCGTCGCCCGCGGCCTGGGCGTCACCGTGCTGCCGGCGTCGGCCCTCGCCGCCTACCGCCACCCCGACGTGCGGGTCGTCCCGATGACCTCGCTCGGGCGCCGCCACGTGGGGCTCGCGTTCCGTCCGGGCGCCGACGGCGTGCCCGCGACCGCGGCCCTGGTGAGCCAGCTGGTGGCCGCCGTACCGTCGGGTCCATGAGCGTCGACGTGCGGCCGTTCGAGCCCGAGGACGCCGCCGCGGTGGCGCGACTGGCGACCACCGTCCAGTGGCCCTCGCTCACCGACCCCGAGGTCGTGCGTCGCGTGTGCACCGCGCCGGGCTCGTCGTCCTACGTCGCCGAGGACGACGGCAGCGTCGTCGGCTGGGCGCAGGCGCTGGGCGACGGGGTGCTCCAGTCGCACCTGAGCTTCCTCGCCGTGCACCCCGCCCACCGGCGCCGAGGGATCGCCCGCCTGCTCCTCGTGGCGACGTTCCAGGCCACCGGCACGGCGCGGATCGACCTGGTCACCGACGCCGACGGCCGGGCCGACGGCTTCTACGAGGGGTTCGCGCACCGCCGGATGAGCGGCTTCCGTCTCTATCCGGGCGCCTGAGGACCCGGTGCCTGAGCACCCGGTGCCAGCGTGCGGATCTCGTCGCGCAGCCGACCCATCTGGTCGTCGAGGTCGGTGGCGATGCCGGCCACGCGGCGCAGCGTCTCGCTGAGGTCGGACGGCACGGCGCCGTCGTACTTGTAGTAGATCTGGTGCTCGACGCTGGCCCAGAAGTCCATCGCGATGGTCCGGATCTGCAGCTCGACGGGCACGTGCACCGTGCGGTCGGACAGGAACACCGGGACCTCGACGATGATGTGGAGGCTCTGGTATCCGTTGGGCTTGGGGGAGCGGATGTAGTCCTTGGTCTCGAGCACGGTGAGGTCGGGCTGCCGGGTGAGCATCTCGGCGAAGCGGTAGGTGTCCTCGACGAACGCGCAGGTCACCCGGATCCCGGCGATGTCGCGGATGGTCGCGCGCACGACGTCGAGGTCGGGCGCCACCCCGAGGCGGGTCATCTTGGCGACCAGGCTGTCCATCGACTTCAGCCGCGTCTTGACGTGCTCGATCGGGCCGTAGTCGTGGGTCTCCTCGAACTCCTCGCGCAGGATCGTGATCTTGGTCAGCACCTCGTCGATGCCGAACTTGTACTGCTGGCGGAAGCCCGCCAGCCGCGCCTGCAGCTCGCGCATGACGTCGTCGGGGTCGCGGCCCTCGGCGCCGGGCCCGGCCAGGGCCCGCAGGAAGTCGACGTACGACGTCCCGGGAGCGGTCTGCGGGAGCGCGGGCGAGGTCACGCCAGGAGCGTACGGCGGGTCGGGAACAACCCCGGTGGGACGTCGGTTGGACCCTGTGTCAGACTTGAGCCACCGGGACTCAACTTCCCTGACTCCCCACCCAGCAGCACCACCCAGACACCACCCAGACACCACCCCAGACACACGGAGGAACACACCATGGCACGAGCTGTCGGCATCGACCTCGGCACGACCAACAGCGTCGTCTCGGTCCTCGAGGGCGGCGAGCCCACCGTCATCGCCAACGCCGAGGGCGCGCGCACGACCCCCTCGGTCGTCGCGTTCGCCAAGTCCGGCGAGGTCCTCGTCGGTGAGGTCGCCAAGCGGCAGGCCGTCACCAACGTCGACCGCACCATCCGGTCCGTCAAGCGCCACATGGGCGAGGACTGGACCGTCGACATCGACGACAAGAAGTTCACGCCCCAGCAGATCAGCGCGTTCGTCCTGCAGAAGCTCAAGCGCGACGCCGAGGCCTACCTCGGCGAGACGGTGACCGACGCGGTCATCACCGTCCCGGCCTACTTCTCCGACGCGCAGCGCCAGGCCACCAAGGAGGCCGGCGAGATCGCGGGCCTCACCGTGAGCCGCATCGTCAACGAGCCCACCGCGGCCGCGCTGGCCTACGGCCTCGACAAGGGCGACGACCAGACGATCCTCGTCTTCGACCTCGGTGGCGGCACGTTCGACGTGTCCCTGCTCGAGATCGGTGAGGGCGTCGTCGAGGTCAAGGCGACCTCGGGCGACAACCACCTCGGTGGCGACGACTGGGACAACAAGGTCGTCGAGTGGATGGTCACCAAGTTCAAGAACGCCAACGGCGTCGACCTCGCGGCCGACAAGATCGCCAAGCAGCGCCTCCAGGAGGCGGCCGAGAAGGCCAAGATCGAGCTCTCCTCGTCGAGCGAGACCACGATCCACCTGCCCTACATCACCCACGGCGAGTCGGGCCCGCTCCACTTCGAGGAGAAGCTGACCCGCTCGGAGTTCCAGAAGCTCACCGCCGACCTGCTCGACCGCACCAAGGCGCCGTTCAAGAACGTCCTCAAGGACGGCGGCGTCGCGGTCGACAAGATCGACCACGTCGTGCTCGTCGGCGGCTCCACCCGGATGCCCGCGGTGAGCGAGGTCGTCAAGGACCTCCTCGGCGGCAAGGAGCCCAACAAGGGCGTCAACCCCGACGAGGTCGTCGCCATCGGCGCGGCCCTGCAGGCCGGCGTCCTCAAGGGCGAGGTCAAGGACGTCCTGCTCCTCGACGTCACCCCGCTGTCGCTCGGCATCGAGACCAAGGGCGGCGAGTTCAACGTCCTGATCGAGCGCAACACCACGATCCCGACCAAGCGGTCGCAGACCTACACGACCGCTGACGACAACCAGCCGTCGGTCGAGATCAAGGTCGCCCAGGGAGAGCGCCCGCTGTGGGCGCAGAACCAGGCCCTCGGCAACTTCGAGCTGACCGGCCTCCCGCCGGCCCCCCGTGGCGTGCCCAAGATCGAGGTCACCTTTGACATCGACGCCAACGGCATCGTCCACGTCACCGCCAAGGACCAGGGCTCCGGCAAGGAGCAGAAGATGACGATCTCGGGCGGCTCCGCGCTGTCCAAGGACGAGATCGACCGCATGGTCAAGGAGGCCGAGCAGTACGCCGAGGAGGACGCCAAGCGTCGCGAGGCCGTGGAGGCCCGCAACCAGGCCGACCAGCTCGTCTACACGACCGAGAAGTTCCTCGGCGACAACGGCGACAAGATCCCCGAGGACGTCAAGACCGAGGTCCAGGCCGACGTCGACAGCCTCAAGGCCACGCTCGAGGACGCCGAGGCGTCCTCCGAGTCGATCACCGCGGGCGTCTCCAAGCTCAACGAGTCGAGCCAGAAGATGGGCGCCGCGATGTACGCCGCCGCCGAGGCCGACCAGGCCGCTGCGGGCGGGTCGACCGGCGCCACCGGTGAGGCCGACGACGACATCGTCGACGCCGACGTGGTCGACGCCGAGGTCGTCGACGACGAGAAGCCTGCGGACGACGACAAGTGACCGAGCGTCCTGAGGACGTCACGCCGGCGGGGGAGGGCGTCGAGCCGACGCCCTTCCCCGACGGGGAGATGGCCAACGAGCCCTTCGAGACGGGCGCAGAGCGCCCTCCTCAGGGACCGACCGAGGTCGAGGCGCCGCTGCCGGTCGACGAGGTCGAGACGACCGAGCCGGCTGACGACGAGCTGACCCTGGCCCGGATCGCCCTCGAGGAGCGCACGCTCGACCTGCAGCGACTGCAGGCCGAGTACCTCAACTACAAGCGCCGCGTCGAGCGCGACCGCGACCTGGTCAAGCAGAACGCGACCTACGCCGCGCTCGCCCCGATCACCGAGGTGCTCGACACCATCGACCGGGCCCGCGAGTCGGCCCAGCAGCAGGGCCTCGAGCTCGAGGATGGCCTCAAGACGGTCGCCGACCAGCTCGAGCGCACCGTGGCGGGGCTCGGCCTCACCAAGTTCGGCACGGCGGGCGACCCGTTCGACCCGACGATCCACGAGGCCCTCAGCCACATCGGCCAGGACCCCGAGGTCACCGTGACGACGTGCAAGGTCGTGGCCAAGGCCGGCTACAAGATCGGTGACCGGGTCGTGCGCGCCGCGCAGGTCCTGGTCGTCGACCCCGCGGACAGCTGATCCGCGACATCATCAGCAGCACCGACGACAACACCGACCACAGCACCGACGACAACACCGACACGACGGAGAGGGGGAGGGATGGCTGAGCAGGAGTTCAAGCCCGAGTGGGCGCAGAAGGACTTCTACGCCGTGCTCGGCGTGAGCAAGGACGCGACCGCCGACGATCTCAAGAAGGCCTACAAGCGGCTGGCGCGCGACAACCATCCCGACACCCACCCCGGCGACGACGAGCGGCTCGAGAAGTTCAAGGCCGTCGCCGAGGCCTACGACGTCGTGGGCGACCCCGACAAGCGGCCGAAGTACGACGAGATGCGCCGGCTCTACGGGTCCGGCGGCGGCTTCGGCGGCGGGGGCGGCGGTGGCGGGTTCAACGACCTGTTCGGCGACCGGGCCCGTGGCGCCGGCGGCGGCGGCTTCGGCGACATGTTCGGTGACATCTTCGGTGGCGGGGGCGCCCGGCGTACCCAGCAGCCGCGACGGCCCGCCAAGGGCCAGGACGTCGAGACCAGCGCGACCATCTCGTTCACCGACGCCCTCGACGGCGTCACCATCTCGCTGCGGCTCACGTCCGACGCCGCCTGCCCGACCTGCTCGGGCACCGGCGGCAAGCCCGGCACCAAGCCGCGGATCTGCCCCGAGTGCGAGGGGGCCGGCTACGTCGTCTCCGGCGTCGGCGGGGCGTTCTCCATCAACGAGACCTGCCCGGGCTGCGGCGGGCGCCAGCTCGTCTACGACGAGAAGTGCCCGACGTGCCACGGCAGTGGCCGCGGCACCTCCGCGCGCACCATCCAGGCCCGGATCCCCGCCGGCGTCAAGGACGGCCAGCGCATCCGGCTCCGCGGCAAGGGCGCGGCCGGCGACCACGGCGGCCCGGCCGGCGACCTGTTCGTCGTCGTCACCGTCAGCCCCCACCGGGTCTTCGCCCGCAGCGGCGACAACCTGACGCTCGACGTGCCGGTCGCCTTCGACGAGGCCGCCCTCGGCGCCGAGATCAAGGTGCCGACCCTGGGCGGCGCACCGGTCACCCTGCGGCTCCCCGCGGGCACCCCCAACGGCCGGACCTTCCGGGTCCGGGGCCGCGGCGCCACCCGGGCCGACGGCACCCGCGGCGACCTGCTCGCCACCGCCGTCGTGCACGTCCCCGCCGTGCTCGACCAGCCCGCCCGCGAGGCCCTCGAGGCCTACCGGGAGGCCACCGCCGGCAAGCCGTTGCGCGCCGGGCTCTTCGAGGACGCACAGTAGGACCAGGAGGGATCGCGATGAGCTTCACGCAGCCGCCGGGCCCCGACGCCCCCGTCTACGTCATCAGCGTCGCGGCCCAGCTCACCGGTCTGCACCCGCAGACCCTGCGCACCTACGAACGCCTCGGCCTGATCACCCCCGGCCGCACCGGCGGTGGCGGGCGCCGCTACTCGCACCGCGACCTCGAGCTGCTGCGCTCCATCGCCGACCTGACCTCGTCGGGCATCGGCATCGAGGGGGTGCGTCGCATCCTCGAGCTCGAGCACCAGGTCGCCGCGCTGGCCGCTCGCAACGACGAGCTCCAGGCCGAGCTCGCCGCCGCCCGCGAGGCGCTCCGCCTCGCCGCCACCGCCCGCGCCGCCCAGGCGCCGCCCAGCCGCCTGCCCGTGCTGCGCGACCCGTCGGCGTCGCAGGCCGTCGTCGTCTGGCGCCGCGGGCGCTGACGCGGCACCGTCCGGTGTCAGCCGGTGCCTCCGGGTGCCGTCGTACGCCGTCCCGCCCGGCGCCGCCTCGACCGCCCCGCCGACAGCAGCGCCACGCCGCTCGCGACCAGCAGCACGCCGACGCCGAGCAGGAAGCCCGGAGGTCCGCCGGTGTCGGGCAGGCCGTCGGGTCCGACACCGCTCCCGCTCCCGTCCGACGACGGGGGTGACGTCGTGGTCCCGTCCGACGGCTCGGTGGTCGGGGACGGCGTGGATGTCGGCGTGGGGGTCGGGCTCGGGGTGACCTCCTGGACCAGCTGGAAGTCGCGCCCGCCGCGGATCTCCCCGGCCGCCGTGATCGCGAACGGCAGGCTGGCGCTGCCGTCGACGTCGAAGCCGTCCGGCGGGGTGACGCTGGCGGTGTAGGCGCCGGCGACGAGGTCGCCGGTGTAGTAGCCGCCGGCCGCGTCGGTGACGGTCGTCGCGGGTGGCCCGGGTCCGTCGATCACGACGGGGATGCCCTCGACGCCCCCGTTCTCGTCCGTCACCGCGCCGGACACGGCGCCGGCACGGGTCAGGGCGAAGTCCTGGTCGCCGACGTCGGCGGCGCCCACGGTGGCCTCGCGCGTGGTGTCGCCGCCGTAGCCCGCGGGTGGGTCGACCGTGATCGTGACGTCGCCGGCCGCGACCCCGGCGAAGGCGTAGGAGCCGTCGCCGAGCGTGACCGCAATGCGCGACGGGCCGCCACCGACGGGGGTGAGCGTGACCCGGACGCCCCCGAGGCCGGAGCCGCCCCCGGTGACGCGACCCGTGACCGCCGGGAGGGTGCGCAGGACGAAGTCCTGGTCGACGACCGCGGTCGTGTCGACGTCGATCCCGGTGATGACGGTGCCGCCCGGTCCGGGCGCGTAGCCGTCGGGAACGGTCATCGTGAGGGAGTAGCCGTCGGCGACCGGGTTGTCGTCGAACAGGTAGCCGCCGTCGGACCCGGTCGTGCGTTCGGTGGTGGTGGCGTCCGGCCGGACGAGGGTGATCGTGACCCCCGCGACCGGTCTCCCGGCAGCGTCGGCGACGGTGCCACTGATGGGCTGGGGGACGACCTGGCGCACCTCGAAGTCGGCGCGCGACGCCGGGGCGCCGTCCTCGCCCCGGTTGTCCACCGGCAGGGCGGCGGGCCCGACGATGGCGCAGCCCGGGGGCGCCGTCAGCCGCACGGTCCAGCCGGCCTGCGTCGCGAGCTCGCCCAGGTCGTAGGCGCCGGTCGCGTCGGGGCTGACCGCCGTGAGCGCCTCACCCCAGGGGGACACCAGGGTGACCACGGTGTCCTGGACCGCGCAGGCCCCGGACACCGAGACGTCGTCGACCGTCCCGCCGATCGGGCGGGCGCGGCTGACGAACCAGGTCTGGTAGACGGGGAAGCCCGCGCGGCGGGTGAAGACGAAGGTGAGGCTCCGCAGGCGGACGTCGGGCTCGAACCAGCCCGACGCCCCGTCGGTGTCCGCCGCCGTCGGGTTGCCGACGAGGGTCGACCCGGCGGCGTCCCAGGTCGGCAGGTCGGCCCCGCCGGCGTAGTTGAACGTCCCCCGGAACCACGTGCCGATCTCGGCGGCCGACACGGTCGCCCCGCTCGCGTCGAGGGCGCGGACCTCGACCTGGTCGGCGTCGACGTCGCCGAGCACGAACGCCCAGCCGGTGTCCGGCGTCGGGTGGTCGAACGTGTACGTCGTGGTCGAGGGTGAGGTCGCGTTGTCCGCCTTCGGTCGGAGCGAGAGATAGGGCGACCCCTGGCTGGTCCCGTAGGCCGCGCCCGGCGGCGTCCCCGGTCCCAGGAACGACGTCGCGCCCGAGGGCAGCTGCACGTTGGACCGGGAGTCCGTGGCCACCACGGCCGCCGGGAACCCCGGTGCCCGCTGCAGCATCCGGAGCGCGTAGTCGTTAGACGACCCCGTCACCGGCGTCCACGACGCCCACCGGTTCGTCACGGCCTCCGAGGGTGTCGGCGCGACCAGCGGCCCCACCAGGAGCAACGCAGCCACCACCACGCCCAGCACCGACCGGGAGCACCTGCTCGTCGTCATCGGGATCCTGCTTCCCTCCCGACCCGAGTCGGGACCCACGAGGACGGTATTGCCCGTTCCTCGATACCGCCAGGGGTATCCGTCCAGAAGATTCGTCGGCTGGCCCGGGTCCCAGTCGCGCCCCAGCGGCACCCCAGCGGCTCGTCGTCGACTGCCGCCATGACGACGTACGACACCCTGCTCCTGCTCGCCGCCTCCGCCCTGCTCGTCCCCGCCCTGGCCGCCTGCGACGACGGCAGCACGGCCCGCGACGCCGACCGCGGTGAGCCGCCCACGGCGTTCGCCGACCTGCCGCCCGACCAGATCGCCCGGACCGCCAAGGACGCCGTCCGCGGGTCGGGGGCTCTCTTCCTCGAGCGTGACCTGACCGTCGACGGCGTCTCGACGTCCATCGACCTCCACCTCGACGACGAGGGCAACTGCCTGGGCTCGATCCGCAAGGACGACGGCACTGCCTCGATCCTCGGCGTCGAGGGAACGATCTGGTTCCGGCCCGACGAGGCCTTCTGGCGCCTCTCGGACCCGGACGTCGCGGACGCGGTCGTCGACGAGGTCCGCGGCCGCTGGGTCGAGACCCAGTCCCTCGGCGACCTCTGCGACCTCGACCTCGTCTTCGGGGACGCCGACTCCACGGGCGAGCGTCACTACGAGACCCTCGGGACCGACGAGGTGGACGGCGAGCAGGTGGTGCGGGTGCGCAGCACCGGCGACGACGGCATCTCCAGCGTGGCTTCGGTGCTCACGGCCGAGCCGCACTACCTCGTGCAGGTCGACGCGGAGGGCCGGGCCGAGGGCACGGTGTGGCTCAGCGGCTTCGGGGAGGACGTCGCCACCCAGCCGCCGCCGGCGCGCGACCGGGTCGACCAGGACGAGCTCGACGCCCTGCCGGACTGACGGGTCGTGCCTATCCCAGCGACGTGGTGGCGGACCGCAGCTCCTCGAGCGCGGCCAGCGTGTGCGGGGCGAGCGGGTCGGCGCCGTCGCGGTCACTCTCGGACCACGCGGCGAACCCGCGCTTGAACGCGAGCACGCCGAGCTCGGCCGCGAGGTGGGCGACCGGCTCGGACACCCCGCGGGTGACCAGGGCGTCGCTCACGGCGACGGCGAGGCCGGCGTTCTTGAGGACCGCCCGCTCCTGGAGCTCGGTGCTGGCGTCGACGGCCGCCTGGATGCGCGGACCGAGCTCGCGGTTCATCGGGCCCATCTCGCTGGACGCGCGCTCGAGGCCGGCGGCGACCGCCTCGAGCGGGCTCGCGCCCGCGGGGGCCGCGGCGATGCCCTCGGCCAGCAACCGGCTCAGCGTCTCCTGACCGGCGGCGAGCAGCTCGCGCTTGTCGGGGAAGTGCCGGAAGAACGTGCTCCTGGTGAGCCCCGCCCGCTCGGCGATCTGCGCGACCGTCGTGGCGTCGTAGCCCTGCTCGGTGAAGAGGTCGACGGCGGCCAGCACGATCCGCTCGCGTGCCCCTGGTTCCCACCGTGCCATGGGGTGATCCTACGTGATGCGACACTTGTCCCATCACTCTGCTACGGTGATGGGACATCAGTCCCGTCACTCAAGGAGAACCCTCGTGCAGGTCTTCATCACCGGCGGCACCGGCCTGATCGGCACCGCCGTCGTCGCCGAGCTCCTCGGCCACGGCCACACCGTCCTCGCGCTCGCCCGCTCCGACGCCTCCGCGCAGGCGGTCGAGGCGGCCGGGGGCACGGCGCTCCGCGGGAGCCTGGCCGACCTCGACGTCGTACGCCGGGGCGCCGAGCAGTCCGAGGGGGTCGTCCACCTGGCCTTCGCCAACGACTTCAGCTCACCCGAGGCGCTCGCGACCGCCGTCGCCGAGGAGACCGCCGCGCTCACGGCCCTGGGCGAGACCCTGGTCGGCAGCGACCGCCCGCTGGTCGCGTGCTCCGGCACGCCCTGGGTCCCGGGTCGTCTCTCGACCGAGGAGGACCCGCTGCCCACCGACGGCCCGGTCGGCGGTCGCGGTCGCACCGTCACCGCGATCCTCGAGCTGGCCTCGAGCGGCGTCCGGAGCTCGGCGGTACGGCTGCCGCGGACGGTGCACCGCCGGGGCGAGGGCGGGTTCGCCGGCCTGCTCACCCAGATCGCCCGCCAGACCGGCGTGTCCGGCTACCCGGGCGACGGCACCCAGCGCTGGCCGGCCGTCCACGCGCTCGATGCCGCCGCGCTGTTCCGGCTGGCCCTCGAGTCGGCGCCGGCCGGGAGCTCGTGGCACGCCGTCGACGACGAGGGCGACGCCGTCCGCAACATCGCCGAGGTCATCGGGCGGCGCCTCGGCCTGCCGGTCGAGTCGGTGGCCGAGGAGACGTTCGGGCCGCTCGGGGCGATCTTCGCCTCCGACCAGCCGTCGTCGAGCGTGTTCACCCGGCAGGCCCTCGGCTGGGAGCCGACGCACCCCGCGCTGCTGGCGGACCTGGAGAACCTCCAGCCCTGACCCGGGGGCGGGTGGCTCAGGCGTCCTCGGGGACCTCGGTGCCCGCGCCCCGCGGCATCAGCAGCCCCGAGAGCAGCAGGGCGAGGGCGAGGACCGCGGAGCACACGAACACCGCGTGGATCGCGGGCGCGAGCACGCCGGCCGACAGGTGCTCGAGGTCGAGCGTGCTGCCCGCCGAGGCCTCGCCGGCCAGCCGGCTGTTGACGATCGCGCCGAAGACGGCGACGCCGACCGCGCTGCCCATCGACCGCGCGAACATGTTGGTGCCGGTGGCCACGCCGCGGTGCTGCCAGCCCACGGACGACTGAGCGACGATCACGCCGGGGCTGGCGACGTAGCCGAAGCCGATGCCCATCACGAAGCACGGCAGGGCCAGCTGCCACAGCGCGCTGTCGGCGCTCACCGGCAGCAGCAGCGCCGCCCCGGCGATCACGAACAGCGCACCCATCAGCACCGTCTTGCGGAAGCCGATCGTCAGGTAGAAGCGGCCGCTGGTGGTGGCGGCGATCGGCCAGCCGATCGTCATCGACGCCAGCGCGAGGCCGGCGACCAGGGCGCCGTGGCCGAGGACGCCCTGCGCGTAGAGCGGGACGTACGACGTCAGCCCGAGCATCAGCACGCCGACGACGAACGCCCCCGAGTTGGCCGCGTTGAGCACCCGACGCCGGAAGATCCAGAGCGGGAGGACCGGCTCGGGGGTGCGCGCCTCGACGGCCACGAAGACGGCGAGCAGCGCGGCCGCGGCGACGAAGATCCCGACGCCGGGCAGTGAGCCCCACTCCCAGCGGACCCCGCCCTCGAGCAGGCCGAGCAGGAGCAGCGTGCCACCGGCGGCCAGCAGCACCGCGCCGAGGTAGTCGATCGAGTGCTTGCGGCGCTCGACGCTCTCGTCGAAGCGGCGCCACAGCACCCAGCCGGCCGCGATGCCGAGCGGCAGGTTGACGAAGAAGATCCACCGCCAGGACAGGTAGTCGGCGAAGACACCGCCCAGCGTCGGCCCGACGACCGAGGCCATGGCCCAGACGCTGGCGATGTAGCCCTGCACCTTGGCGCGCTCGGCCAGCGAGTAGATGTCGCCGACGATCGTCATGCCCATCGGCTGCACCGCGCCGGCGCCGAGGCCCTGCACGAGCCGGAAGACGATCAGCGCCGGCATGCTCCAGGCCAGGCCGCAGAGCAGCGACCCAACCAGGAAGAGACCGACGCCCAGCAGCATCACCGGCTTGCGCCCGTAGAGGTCGGCGACCTTGCCGTAGATCGGCACCGACACGGCCTGCGCCAGCAGGTAGATCGAGAACAACCACGGGAACGACGTGAAGCCGCCGAGGTCGTCGACCACCGCCGGCACCGCGGTGGCCAGGATCGTCGAGTCGATCGCCACCAGCCCGATGCTGAGCATGACCGCCAGCAGGATCGGCCCGCGCTCGCTGCGGAGGCCGACGCTGGCGCGGGTGATCTCGGGAGCGCTCACGTGCGGGCCCAACCGATCGACGGTGCTGCGTGTTCCCGCGAGTCCCGGCGACGGATCTCCGGGTCGGGGCTGCCGCTGACTACAGTGATCGACCATGAGCCTGGAGGAGTTCCGCGTCGCGGTGATCGTGCCGTGCTACAACGAGGAGCTCACGATCGCCACGGTCGTGGCCGACCTGCGCCGGGCCGTGCCCCACGCCGAGATCTACGTCTACGACAACAACTCCTCCGACCAGACCAGCCGGGTCGCGGCCGAGGCCGGTGCGATCGTCCGGTTCGAGAGCCGCAAGGGCAAGGGCAACGTCGTCCGCCGGGCCTTCGCCGACATCGAGGCCGACGTCTACCTGATGATCGACGGCGACGACACCTACGACGCGGCCGCGGCGCCCACCCTGATCGAGACCCTGGTGTCGGGTCCGCTCGACCACGTGGTCGGCGTACGCGTGGACACCAACACCGAGGACGGCAGCTATCGCCCCGGCCACGCGATGGGCAACGCGGCGTTCAACCGGGTCACCACCCTGATGTTCGGCGAGCAGGTCAGCGACATGCTGTCGGGCTACCGCGCGTTCTCGCGGCGCTACGTCAAGTCGTTCCCGGCCAACTCGCAGGAGTTCGAGATCGAGACCGAGCTGACGATCCACGCCGCCAACCTGCGCGTCCCGCAGGCCGAGGTGCCGGTGGGGTTCAAGGACCGGCCCGAGGGCTCGGAGTCCAAGCTCCGCACGTTCCGCGACGGCTTCAAGATCCTCGGGCTGCTCGGCCACCTGCTGCTCCACGAGCGGCCGCTGCTCGTCTGCGGCTACGCCGGCCTCGTCAGCGCACTCGTCGGCCTCGTGCTCGGCATCCCGGTCGTCGCCGACTACCTCGACACCGGCCTGGTCGAGCGGTTCCCGACCGCGTTCCTCGCGGCGTTCCTCGTCGTCCTCGGCGCCCTGCTCGTCGGCATCGGCATGATCATGAACGGCGTCCTGCGCGGCACCCGTGAGACCCGCCGGCTGTTCTACCTCCAGCTCCCGGCCAACGTCCGCGTCGGCCCTGCTGCGCCCGCCGCGCCCGCCGCGCCCGCGCCGGCCGAGCGGCCCGCCGTCACCACCCACGGCTGACGGCTCGCGGAGTGCTGAAGAACAGCGCCCACCGCTACCTGGTCGTGGGCCTGGCCAACACGGCCCTCGACCTCGTCCTCTTCACGGTCCTGGCGGTCGCGGTCGGCGTGCCGCCGGTGGTCGCCAACGTCATCTCGACCGTCGTGGTGATGACGGTGAGCTTCTTCGTCAACCGGGCCTGGGTCTTCCGGGCCGAGTCGGCCGGGCTGAGGGCCTACGTCGGGTTCGTCGCCGTCACGCTGTTCTCGGGCCTGGTCCTGCAGTCGCTCGTCATCCTCGGCGTGATCGCCGTGGCCTCGGGCGTCGCCCCCGACCTGCCCGACGAGCTGGTCGAGCCGGGCGCCAAGCTGGTCGCGATGGCGGTCGGGATGGTGTCGAACTTCCTCGGCTACCGCTGGGTCTTCAGCGACCGACCGGCTCCGGCTCCTGCTCCCGACGGGACCCCGGCGCCGGTGGCGCCGGGCGAGGACGGTCCTCGATAGCGAGGAGCAGCAGCACGATCGCGAGGCCGTAGGTGAAGGCCAGCACGTAGCGGCCCCCGGCGCTCAGCGGCGAGACGCCAGCGATCGCGAGCTGGAGGGCGAACGGCAGTGCCCAGAGCCACGCGAAGCGCCGTCGTACCCCGATCGCGGCGGCCAGGAGCAGCACCACGACGACGGTCCGGACGCCGTGGGAGATCACCGGGCGGCACACCGACGCGCCGTAGCAGTCGAACGCGCGGTCGCGGGTGTGCCCGCGCAGGGTCAGGTTGGGGGCCAGCGGCGCGACGCGATGACCGTCGATGGTGCGGTCGTAGGACGGCGACCAGGGCGGGTACCAGTCGGTGCCCGCGTCGAACGGGTCGAGGTAGCGGTAGGACTTGAGGAACAGCCCGTCGACCGCCGTCTCGGGGTAGCGCTTCGCGACGTCGGCGACGATGCCGTTGAACGTGCGCCAGTCGTCGGGGTCGACCGTCTCGTACTTGAAGCTCGCCGACTTGCGCTCCAGTGGGCCGGTCGACTTCAGCGGGTCCGACGTGGAGGGGTCGAAGCTCGCGACGAAGGCGTCGAGGTCGAAGACCTGCGACAGGTCGGCGCGCTCCTGGGCGGTGAGGGCGTCGGGGTGCTCGGTGAGGACGAGCGCCAGCACCTGCAGCTGCACACCCTTGGTCTCGATCGGGTCCGACGGGATGAGCGCGCCGGCCGACGTGGCGATCGAGATGCTCCCGTAGACCAGCACGGCCGGCAGGCCGACCGCGACGACCACGGCCACGCGCCGACGCCTCACGAGGAGCATCGCGAGCGTCTGCGCCACGAGCAGTATCCAGCCGAACTGGACCGTCACCGCCATGAGCCACGAGACGACGAACGTCTCGACGTACCACCGGCGGCCGAGGTCCGACGTCGGCCCGTCGTGGTGCACCAGCCTCGCCAGCAGCGCGAGCCACCAGACGAACGCCGCGCAGAACAGCTGGTTCTTGTGCTCGGCCATGCTCCACAGCGCGATCAGCGGGCTCAGCCCCAGCACCACCAGGGCGAGCGCGCGGTGCCGCCAGCCGGGGACGAGCGCACCGAGGATCGCGAGCGCGCGGCCGAACGCGACGAGCGTCAGCACCACCGACGCCGCCGACAGCACGACCAGCGCCGGCACCAGGCTGTCGAACACTGCGATGCTCACCGAGCAGACCGAGCCGTGGGCGAGCATCAGGAAGAACGGGTGGTGGTTGGACCACAGGCTGTCGCCGTCGGTGAGCAGGTAGGTCGACGTCGGGTAGTCGACGTAGGGCGGGGTCCCGCTCCCGTCGGCGAAGAGCGAGGCGCCCGCGAAGTCGGAGCGGCGCGAGACGAACTCGGTGATCATGTTGGACGGGTCGGGGCTCGGCTGCCCGGGGAACGAGCTGAGGAACCACGGCAGCCACAGCACGGCCAGCACCAGCGAGACCCGCCACCAGCGCGCGAACGTCCAGTCGACCACCCGCACCAGCTGCCCGGCGCGGGCTCCGGCGGGCGCGGGGTGCTCGGGCCCGTCGCGCCACGCGTCGAGCACGGCGCGCAGCCCCAGGAAGACCACCGAGTACGCCGCGAGCGACAGCCCGAGGAACAGCAGCGCGAGCAGCGTGTGGTCGCCGACCTCCCGGCTCAGCAGCAGGTACGGCGCCCCGTCGGGCGTCAGGTAGCGCGCGCACAGGCCCGCCGTCGTCGCCACCGCGACGACCACCACGACCAGCCACGACACCACCGGCGCGACCCACTTCGAAGCGCCACCGAGCATGCGCCGGACTATAGGTGGTCGACCAGCGTGTGGCGCCCCACCGGCGTTTCCTAGGATGAGCGCGCCATGAGCCTCGTCCCGACCCGACCGCGCGCGCGGGTCGCCGCCGTGGCGGCGGTCGTCGGGGTGGCGCTGCTGTTCCTGAGCCCGGTGTTCGGACGGGCCGCGGTGAGCGGGCAGTACCGGCCGCTGCTGCCGGCCGACGGACTGACCACCGGGTGCTACCCGCTGCCGGGCGGGGTCGTGCCCGACTTCCCCTACGTGCTGCGGCACGACGGCGACACCGTCGACGCGGCGGGGATCCACCGCCGGGTGGTGCTGCACTTCGACCGGGTCGACGCCGCCGAGGCGGTCGGCACGATCGAGGACCAGCTCGCCGAGGCCGGCGTGGCCGACGGCACCCACGTCGAGGCGCGCGACTTCGAGGACGTCCCCGACGACGCGGTGGTCCGCGGCGAGATGGTGCTCGACCTGCCGTCGATCGGGGTCCAGTCCGACGACCCGGTGTGCGACGACCCCAACTCGACCAAGCGCTTCACCCCTGACCTCCTGGACCGGTCGTGACGACCGCGACCGCCGTCACCGCCGTGGCGGGTGCCCCCGCCCGCGCGCGGGACCGCTGGGACCGGCTCGGCCGACCCGCGCGGGTGCTCGCCTGGCTGTTCGCGGCCACGGTGCTGGTCAAGGTCGTCGTCTACGTCGGCGTCGCCGGCGGCGGACTGGTCGGCGACGAGGCCTACTACTTCGACTCCGGGCGCGCGCTCTCCAACGCCGTGCGCGACCTCGTCTGGCTGCGCAGCCCCGACCCCGGCGAGATGGACCGGATCGTCGTCGGCAGCGGGTGGTTCATGCCCGGCATGTCGGTCGTCCTGACCCCCCTCTACCTCGTGTTCCCGGGCGCACCCCTCGAGGTCGCCCGCGGCTACCTCGCCCTCCTCACGACGCTGCTGCTGCTCGTCACGGCCCTGCGGGTCCGTCGTACCCTCGGCGCCGTCCCGGCCGGCGCGGTCCTCGTCTACCCCGGCCTCGTGCCGACGTACGCCGCCTTCGGGGCCGCCGGGTGGGGCGACAGCGCCGCGGGGCTCGTGGCGGTGCTGATGGTCTGCCAGGCCATCGACATGGTGCGCGCGGTGCGCGAGCACGGGTCGATCTCGTGGCGGGCGGGGGTGACGCTCGGGGTCTACGCGATCGTCGCCGTCTACTTCCGCTCGAGCGTCAGCCTGCTCGTCGTCGGCGTGCTCGGGGTGACGTTCGTGGTCTCGATGGTCCTCGCCGCCCGCGCCGAGCGCGGCCGGGTGGTGCTCTCCTACGTCGCCGCCGGCGTGGCGTTCCTCGCGATCCTGGCGCCCTGGAGCATCGGTGCGTCCGCGGCGCTCGACGCGCGGGTCGTCACGACCGTCTCGGTGCCCACCGTGCGCGCCAACACCTTCGGCGACCGCGACCTGGTCTGCTTCGGCGAGTGCGACCCCGGCAGCAGCATCTGGTTCTCGCCGCTGCGCTACTCGCGCGAGCAGGCCCGGGCCGCTGGGCTGAGCGAGGTCGACATCGCCAGCGAGATGTCGGCCTACGCACGGCGCGACGTGACGTCGACGTCCTACGCCCGCGACGTCGGCATCAACGCCGGCCGCTACTTCTACAACCCGGCGCGGTTCGCGACGCTGCTGCGCTGGCACGACGCGCCCTACAGCATCGTGCCGCTGGCCGAGGTCGGCACCGCGGGACTGTTCTATCCCGCGAGCCTGCTGATGCTGGTCGTGCTCGGCGCCGTGACCCGGCGGTCCTTCGACCTCCAGCTGTCGCTGGTGCTGGTCAAGGTCGCGATCATCACGCTGATGGTCCAGCCGTTCGTGCACATCGCCGGCCCCCGCTACTGGACGACGCTGGCCCCGCTGCTGGGGCTCGGCGCGGCGCTGCTGTGGGCGGTCCGTCGCGAGCGGATCGACGACGCGCCGCGGGCCGGGGGCGCCGTCGCGCGGCTGCTGTACGTCGCCCAGGTCGGCCTGGGCCTGTTCGCCCTGGCCGTCGTGGTGGGGGTCGGGCTGCTCGCACTCTGACGCTCGGGACGAGGTAGGTGTGACGCCGTGTCACGCTGTGCGGGCGGGCACTAGTCTGCGCAGGTGGTGGTGATGGGGCCGCCCTCGACGAAGGGGTCGACCGGTGGAGTGGCTCAGTGACTACGTCCACGACCTCGACTGGGTCGCCTTCCTGAGCATCCCGGTCTTCACCGGGGTCATCGGCTGGCTCATCAACTGGTCCGGCCTGGTGATGCTTTTCGCCCCGCTGCGCTTCCACGGCATCCGGGTGCCGGGCATGAAGGAGCTCGCGACGGTCCTGCCGCGCAAGCTCCAGGAGGTCCCCGGCGTGCTCCAGGGCGGGATCGGCTGGCAGGGCATCGTGCCCGCCCGCGCCGCCAAGATGGGCAGCATCGCCGTCGACAAGGCGATCGCCAAGCTCGGCACCCCCGCGGAGTTCTACCAGCAGCTCGAGCCCGACCAGATCGCCGAGCACATCGTCACCGTCTTCCGTCCCGAGATCCCCGAGCTCGTCGACCAGGTGATGGAGGTGGAGTACCCGCGCCTGTGGCACGACCTCCCGCCCACGGTGAAGGAGGCGGTCTACCACCGCGTGCAGGCCCAGCTGCCCAGCGTCGTCGGGACGGTGACGACCGAGATCGGCATCCACATCGACCAGCTGCTCGACCCGAAGATCATGGTGATCGACCACTTCCAGGACAACCCCGGCCTGGTGGTGCGGATCTTCCGCGACTTCGGTCAGAAGGAGCTGGACATGATGGTCCGGTTCGGGTTCATCTTCGGGTTCCTGCTCGGCATCCCCGTCGCGCTGATCGACAGCATCGCCCACCAGCCCTGGCTGCTACCCGTCCTGGGCGTCGTCGTCGGCTGGATCACCAACGCCCTCGGCATGTGGCTGATCTTCGAGCCGCCGGAGCCCAAGAAGATCCTCGGGATCACCTGGCACGGGCTGTTCCTCAAGCGCCAGAGCCAGGCCGCCGAGGTCTACGCCCAGATCATCGCCGACGACGTCATCACCCTCGAGCGGATCGGCAACTTCCTGCTCGACGGGCCCCGCGGCGACCGCACCCGCCAGATGCTCGCGACGGCCATGCGACCAGCCATCGACCAGGCCGCCGGCCCCGCGCGCGGCGCGCTCCGCGTCGCGATGGGCGCCTCGCGCTTCGACAGCATCCGCGACTCCGTCGCCCAGGAGGCCGTGGGGCGCACCCTCACGCCGTTCCGCGACCCCGAGTTCAGCGCCCGCCAGGCCGACAAGATCCGGGTGCTCGTCGCGACCCGCACCAAGGAGCTCCCGCCCCGCGACTTCGTCGACATGATGCGCTCGGCCATCAAGGAGGACGAGTGGATGCTCTACGCCCACGGCGCGATCATGGGAGCCGCCGGGGGCTTCCTGCACCTGGCGATCTTCGGCGCCCAGGGAGGATGAACGACGTGTCCCACCCCCACGAGCCCACCGGGCCCGCCGAGCCCGTCGAGCCCATCGAGCCCTCCGCCCACCGCGACCTGCTCCCCGAGCTCCGCGAGGCCGGCGAGTCGCTGCCCGGCCTGGCCCGGGTCGCCGCGTCCGCCGCCTGGCACACGACCGGGTGGGGCGTGCGTACGTCGGCCAGGGCCTGGCTGCGCGTCGGGCGCGCCGTCACCGACCGCGACGAGGCGGCCGCCCTCGCCCGCGAGGCCGCGACCGCGATCGCCGCCGTCGGCGAGATCGCCCGCGCCGCCTCGACCGGCACCCCGCTCGGCAAGGCCCTCGTCTCCGCCGGGTCGACCCTCGGCGGGATGGTGCCCGAGCCGGTCACCGAGGTCATCAACGGCCAGGTCGTGTCGTCGCGCGCCCACCACGACAAGGACGCCGAGCCGACCCTGCGCGAGCGCGGACAGGAGCTGCTCCACAAGTCGCGCGACGTGTGGAGCACCGACCAGGGCCACCCGGCCTTCGGCCGCATCCTGAGCGAGGTCGCCCCCGACGAGGCCCGCATCCTGATGCTGCTGCTCAACAAGGGCCCGCAGCCCAGCGTCGACGTCCGCACCGGCGGCCCGGTCGGCATGGTCAGCTCGCAGCTCATCGCGCCGGGCCTGACGATGATCGGCCCCCGCGCCGGCTGCCGCTACGTCGACCAGGTGCCGTCCTACCTCAACAACCTCTTCCGCCTCGGCCTGATCTGGTTCTCCCGCGAGTCGCTGCGCGACCCGATGGAGTACCAGGTCGTCGAGGCCCAGCCCGACGTCCTCGCCGCCATGCACTCGGTCAAGTTCGCCAAGGTCGTCCGCCGCTCCATCCACCTGACCCCGTTCGGCGAGGACTTCTGCCGCACCTGCCTGGTCGAGGAGGAGGTCGCCACCGCCGAGTTCCCCGAGCACGGCACCCCTGGCGACGGCGAGGCCATCGAGGCGCACTGACCCGATGGTCGCCCCTGGTCAGTCCCACCCAACCGATCGCCGGGCTGCACGCGTCTGACTCCTGAGACCCGGCGGAGGAGGACAGCGATGGCGAAGCACGACGAGGAGTTCCGCGTCTTCGCCGCGTCCGCGCTCGGACCGCTGCGGGCCACCGGCTACCTCATGTGCGGCGACTGGCACCGCGCCGAGGACGCGGCGCAGGAGGCCCTCGTGCGGCTCTACCTGGCCTGGTCTCGGGTCGAGCGCACCGAGGCGCTGCTCGCCTACGCCCGCCGTACGACGGTGCGCATCCTCGTCGACGAGTCGCGGCGGGCGTGGCGGCGCCGCGAGCGTCCCGGCGACCCGGGCGACCTCGGTGACCTCGACCGGCCCGCCGCCGACCCGGCCGAGCGGGTGGTGGAGAGCGAGGCCCTGGTCAGCGCCCTCGCCCAGCTCGCGCCGCAGCGCCGAGCCTGCGTCGTGCTCCGCTACTACGGCGACCTGTCCGTCGCCGAGACCGCCCGGGCGCTCGGGTGCTCGGAGGGCACGGTCAAGAGCCAGACCTCCGACGCGCTGCGGGCGCTGCGCCCCCTGCTCGACGACACCGTCACCCCCGGGAGGAACCCATGACCCGCCCCGAGCACCCCCAGCTCCCCGACCTGCTGACCGAGCGGCTGCACGCCGCCGCCGACGACCACGGACGCCCGCTGGCCACCGACGTCGAGGGGCTGCTCGGTCGCGCCCGCCGCACGCGCCGCCGGCGTCGTACGGCGGGGCTCGTCGCGGTCGTCGTGG
>NZ_JAURVJ010000145.1 GCF_030655615.1 Nocardioides sp. | reverse complement strand
CGGCGGGCGCGGCCGGAGCCGTGGGGGTCGCGGGGGCCGGCGGCGGCTGGACCGCCTGCGGCGCCAGCGCGCTGGCCATCTGCTGGCCGAGCGCGACCCCGACCCCGAGGCCGACGCCCTCGCCGGCGCCACCGGGGTTGTTGGCGGCGTCGCCGATCGCGGTGGCGGCCTGGAACTTGGCGTACTGGTCGAGGTTGCCGAGCACGCCCATCGACGTGCGCTTGTCGAGGACGGCCTCGACCTCGGGCGGGAGCGAGATGTTCTCGATGACGAAGCGGGGGATCTCGATGCCCATCGGGGCGAGTTGCTCGGTCAGCGTCATCGCGAGCTGGTCGGCGATGCCCTGCTGGTTGGCGGCCAGGTCGAGCATCGGCACGTTGGCCTTGGCGAGCGCCGTGCCGAACTGCGACACGATCGACTGTCGCAGGAACTCCGCGACCTCCTCGGTGCGGAACTGCGGGTCGGTGCCGACGAGCTCGCGGAGCAGCTTGCCGCCGTCGACGATGCGGAGGGCGAACGTGCCGAACGCGCGCAGCCGGACCATGCCGAACTCGGCGTCGCGCAGCGTGACCGGGTTCTGCGTGCCCCACTTGAAGTCGGTGAACTGGCGGGTCGCGACGAAGTAGACCTCGGCCTTAAACGGCGAGTCGAAGCCGTACTTCCAGCCCTTGAGGGTCGAGAGGATGGGCAGGTTCTTGGTCTCGAGCGTGTAGGTGCCGGGTGTGAAGACGTCGGCGATCTGGCCCTCGCTGACGAACACCGCGGTCTGGCCCTCGCGGACGATCAGCTGGGCGCCGTTCTTGATCTCGTTGTCGTGGCGCGGGAAGCGCCAGACGAGCGTGTCGCGACTGTCGTCGAGGAACTCGATGATGTCGATGAACTCGCCGCGGATGCTGTCCATGAATCCCATGGGCCTGGCCTCTCTCAGGGTGGGGGTCGTCCGGAACGTAGCCGACGCAGGGGACGGTACGCCCGATTATTCGGTTCGACACGACCGGGCAGAATGGTCCCACCATGTCCGATGCCCCGTCCCAGCCAGACGAGCGGCGCATCACCTATCCGCCCGACCTGCCCGTCAGCCAGCGCCGCGACGAGATCTCCGCGGCCATCCGCGACCACCAGGTCGTGATCGTGGCCGGCGAGACCGGGTCCGGCAAGACGACCCAGCTGCCCAAGATCTGTCTCGAGCTCGGCCGCGAGCGGATCGGCCACACGCAACCGCGGCGGATCGCGGCCCGCAGCGTCGCGGAGCGGATCGCCGAGGAGCTCGGCTCCGAGCTGGGCGACCTGGTCGGCTACCAGGTCCGGTTCACCGCCAAGACGTCGCGCGCGACCCAGGTCAAGGTGATGACCGACGGCATCCTGCTCGCCGAGCTGCAGCGCGACCGCCAGCTCAAGCGCTACGACACCCTCATCGTCGACGAGGCCCACGAGCGCAGCCTCAACATCGACTTCCTGCTCGGCTACCTCAAGCGGCTGCTGCCCCGCCGGCCCGACCTCAAGCTGATCATCACCTCGGCGACCATCGACGTCGAGCGGTTCTCCCAGCACTTCGCCGTCGACGGCAGGCCGGCCCCGGTGGTCGAGGTGTCCGGTCGCACCTATCCCGTCGAGGTCCGCTACCGCCCCCTGGTCGACGTGCTGGAGGACGACGAGGAGGGGGAGCCGATCACCCGCGACCAGACCGAGGCCGTCGTCGACGCGGTCAAGGAGCTCGGCGGCGAGGGGTCCGGCGACGTGCTGGTGTTCCTCCCGGGCGAGCGCGAGATCCGCGACACCGCCGACGCCCTGTCGAGCGCGCTCGGCGAGCGCGGGCCCGAGATCGTCCCGCTCTATTCACGCCTCTCGGCCGCCGAGCAGCACCGCGTCTTCGCGTCCCACTCCGGACGCCGCGTCGTGCTCGCCACCAACGTCGCCGAGACGTCGCTGACCGTGCCCGGCATCCGTTACGTCGTCGACACCGGGGTCGCGCGCATTTCCCGCTACTCCGTGCGCACCAAGGTGCAGCGGCTGCCGATCGAGCCGATCAGCCAGGCCTCGGCCAACCAGCGCGCCGGTCGTTGCGGCCGTGTCGCGCCCGGCATCGCGATCCGCCTCTACTCCGAGGAGGACTTCGACGCGCGCCCGGAGTTCACCGAGCCCGAGATCCTGCGCACCAACCTGGCCTCGGTCATCCTCCAGATGACGTCGCTCGGGCTGGGCGACGTCGCCCGGTTCCCCTTCGTCGAGCCGCCCGACAAGCGCAACGTCCAGGCCGGCGTACAGCTGCTCGAGGAGCTGGGTGCCGTCACCGCCGCCAACGACCAGCGGCCACCGCCGCGCGACCGCCGCGGGCGACCGCAGGACGGGCCGCGGCTGACCGAGGTCGGCCGGCGGCTGGCGCGGCTGCCGATCGACCCGCGGCTGGCGCGGATGATCCTCGAGGCCGAGCGGCTCGGGTGCGTGCGCGAGGTCATCGTCATCGCGGCCGCGCTCAGCCTGCAGGACCCGCGTGAGCGGCCCGCCGAGCAGCGACCGCAGGCCGACCAGCAGCACGCCCGGTTCAAGGTCGAGGGCTCCGACTTCCTGTCCTGGCTTGCTCTGTGGCGCTACCTGCGCGAGCAGCAGCGCGAGCTGAGCAGCAGCGCGTTCCGGCGGATGTGCAAGCGGGAGTACCTCAACTACCTGCGCGTGCGCGAGTGGCAGGACTTCGAGGCCCAGCTCCGCCAGGTCTGCAAGGAGATGGACATCCAGATCGGCTCGCCGGCCGACAACCCCGACGCAGACGGCATCCACCAGGCCCTGCTGTCCGGCCTTCTCTCCCACATCGGGCTGCTCGAGGAGCGCGAGGAGCAGCGCGGCGGCGGGCGCAAGCCGCTGCGGGAGTACGTCGGAGCCCGCGGCGCGCGCTTCGCGATCTTCCCCGGCAGCGGGCTGCACCGGAGGAACCCGCCGTTCCTGATGGCCGGCGAGCTCGTCGAGACCGGGCGGCTGTGGGCGCGCCAGAACGCCGCGATCAACCCGGAGTGGGCCGAGCGGCTCGGCGAGCACCTGGTCAAGCGCTCCTACTCCGAGCCGCGCTGGTCCAAGAAGCGCGCCGCGGTGGTGGCCCAGGAGCGCGTCACCCTCTACGGCGTCCCGCTCGTCTCCGACCGGCTCGTCAGCTTCGGCAAGGTCGACCCCGAGTACAGCCGCGAGCTGTTCATCCGGCACGCGCTGGTGCAGGGGGAGTGGCACACGCGGCAGCGGTTCTTCACCCGCAACCGCGAGCTGCTCGAGGAGGCGATGGCGCTCGAGCACCGCGCCCGCCGTCGCGACATCGTCGTCGACGAGCAGACGCTCTTCGACTTCTACGACGCCCGGGTCGGCGCCGAGGTCGTGAGCGGCGCCCACTTCGACACGTGGTGGAAGCGCACCCGGGCGCGCAGCCCCGAGCTGCTCACCTTCGACCCCGACATGCTCGTCCACGACACGGCGGCTGCGGTGCAGGAGCAGGACTTCCCGGTCGCCTGGGAGGGCTCCACGATGGGCGGGCGCGAGGGCCTGACCTTCCCGATCAGCTATCACTTCGAGCCGGGCGCGGACGACGACGGCCTCACGATCGACGTCCCCGTCGCGACCCTCAACCAGGTCGGCGACGACGACTTCTCCTGGAACGTCCCCGGGCTGCGCGAGGAGCTCGTCACCGCCCTCATCCGCAGCCTGCCCAAGAACCTGCGCGTCTCGCTGGTGCCCGCTCCCGACAAGGCGCGGGCGTTCCTGCGCGAGACGCCGCCGGGGGAGGAGCCCCTGCTCGACGCGCTCGAGCGCTGGTGCCGCGCCACGACCGGGGTCGTCGTGCCCCGCGGGGCCTGGGACTGGTCGCGCGTCGCCGAGCACCTGCGCCCCACCTACCGCGTGGTCGACGACGCCGGCGCCGAGCAGGCGCGCGGCAAGGACCTCGAGGCGCTCAAGGCGCCGCTGCGGCCCCAGTTCGCCGCCGCCCTCGACCAGGTCGCCAGCGGCAGCGGCCTCGCGGCAACCGGCCAGACCGGTTGGACCTTCGGCGCCCTCGACGCCTCGATCACCGAGCGCCGTGCGGGCCACGAGGTGACGGCCTACCCCGCCCTCGTCGACGAGGGCGCCACGGTCGGGCTGCGGGTGTTCGGCTCGGCCGACGAGGCAGCCGCCCGCCACCGGCTCGGCGTACGCCGCCTGCTCACCCTGGCCGTGCCCGACCCGACCGCGCGGGTGCTCGACTCGCTGACCAACCTCGAGAAGCTCGGGCTGGCGGGCTCGCCCTACGCGACGGTGGCCGAGCTGCTCGCCGACTGCCGCACCGCCGTGCTGGTCGACGCCGTCGACGCCCGGCCCGAGGTGCGCGACGAGGCCGCGTTCGACGCGCTGGTCGCCGAGGCGTCGCGCGACCACGAGGCGGCGGTGCGGGCCACCGTCGGCGACGTGCTCGTCGTCCTCGAGCGCTGGCGGGCGGCCGACAAGTCCCTCGGTGGCCGCGCCCACATGATGCAGCTGCCCGCGCTCACCGACATGAAGGCGCAGCTCGGCCGGCTCGTCGACCGCGGCTTCGTCGGCGCCGCCGGTGCCCGGCGCCTCCGCCGCTACCCGACCTACCTCCGGGCGCTCGAGCAGCGCCGCGAGCGGCTCGAAGGCCCCGGCGTCAACCGCGACCGGCCGCTGATGGACCAGGTGGTCTCGCTCCAGGAGGCCTACGAGCACCGCGTCGCCGCGCTGCCCGACGGCCGCCCGCCCGACGAGCGGCTGCGCCAGGTGCGCTGGATGCTCGAGGAGTACCGCGTCTCGCTGTGGGCCCAGCAGCTCGGCACCGACGGTCCCGTCAGCGACCAGCGGATCCGCAAGGCCCTGGCCTGACGGCGAGGGCCCGTCTCCTACGCTGGAGCGGTGCCCGACGACCAGAGCCCCAGCCGGCCGCACCACCGGCCCGCGCCGTTCCGGGCGAGCTGGTTCGAGGACATCGAGGGCGGCACTGACCCGGCCCTCGTCAGCGAGGCCGCCGACCGGGCGGCCCTCGTGCTCGTGCGCGGCGCCAGCGGCTCCGGTGACGCCGACGTCGCCGAGCGGCTGCTCCACCTCGCCGACACCGAGGGCATCGAGACCATCGCCGAGGTGTGGGCGGGCTCGCCCGCCGACTCCCTCGCCGGGTGCCTCTGGCGGCTCTTCGTCCTGCGGGCGTGGGTGCACCGCGAGCCGGTGCGCGCCGCCGGGGAGTACGACGCCGGCCGCAGCCGGGTCCCCGTCGCCGAGGTCGTCGCCGGCGTCGCCGACCCGCCCGGTCCCGACGAGCTGATGGCCATGGTCGACGAGGTGCTCCGCGGCATCGCCACCAGCGACTTCGCCGACGTCCTCCTCCGCGCCTCGGCCTTCGCCCGCGTCGTCGCCACCGGCCGCGCCGTCCTCGCTGAGCCGAGCGACACCGACGTACGCCGGATGCTCGGCCTGGCCGAGCAGCTCGAGACCTCGGCGCGCCTCGAGCTCGACGGCCGCCTCGCCTGACCACCCTCCCGCAGACCGTCGCACCAACGCGACGGGTCAGCGAGAGGCGGGGGCGAGACGCTGCGGAACAACCGTCCCGGGAGTACGGTTGACCACGTCGAGCACGCCGGACTGCGGCAGCCCCGGGTCCCAACACAAGCCGCCACGAGCGGCCACGCGCCGTGAGGCGCTCCCGGTCCGGCGTGCCCGACATCAGCCCGAAGTGCCTGGGTAGGGTGGCGCCGCAGCCCACGACCCGGAGGAACCAGATGAGACGACGCTCGAGCCGACGGCTCGCGATCGTCCCGGTCCTGGCCCTCCTCGCCGCGTTCGCGACCGCCTGCCAGGACGAGGCCGAGCCCGAGCCGGCGCCGACCGGCGGCGACGTCGAGCTGAGCTTCGGCGTGTTCGGCAACGACGCCGTCGTGGCGGCCTACCAGTCCATGGTCGACAGCTACAACGCCACGGCCCAGAGCGTCCAGGTCGACCTCGTGTCGTGGCCCTCGAGCGACGCGATGACCACCGACCTGGTCAACGGCGTGGAGAAGCCCGACGTCTACCTCGTCGCGCGGCGCGACCTGGCCGGCGTCATCGAGGGCGAGCGCAACGTGCCGCTCTTCGACCTGCTCGCCGAGCGCAACATCAGCTATGGCGACGACTACGCACTGCCGGCGATCGAGGCGTTCTCGGCCGACGACGACCTGCAGTGCATGCCGTCGACGGTCTCGCCGATGGTCATCTACTACAACACCGACCTCGTCGACTTCGACGCGATGCGCGAGCAGGGCCTCGCCGCGCCGTCCGACGAGCTCGAGGGCTGGACGTTCGACGAGTTCAGCGCCGCCGCCGAGTTCGCGAGCCGCCGCGGCGACGACCGCGGGGTGTCGATCTCGCCCACGCTGGCCAGCCTGGCGCCGTTCCTGCTCTCCGGCGGGGGCGCGCTCTACGACGACGGCGGCAACCCGACGTCGGTGGCGTTCAGCAGCAGCGACAACCTCGACACGCTCGACACCGTCCTGCCGCTGCTGCGCGACACGCAGTACACGCTGAGCGAGGAGCAGCTCGCCGAGGCCACCCCGCTGGAGTGGTTCGAGCGCGGGCAGGTCGGCATGATCGAAGGGTTCCGCGACCTGGTCCCCGAGCTGCGCGAGGTCGACGGACTCGACTTCGACGTGATGCCGATGCCCGAGGTCGGCGGCCCCGCCACCGTCGGCGAGGTCAGCGGGCTCTGCATCGCCCCGGGCGACCACGTGCAGCAGGCCGCGGACTTCCTCGTCCACGTCATCTCCGACGAGTCGGTGGAGGCCCTGGCCGAGACCGGCGAGGTCGTGCCGGCCAACCTCACCGTCGCCCGTTCCGATGCGTTCCTGCAGCCCGGGCAGCAGCCCGAGCACGCCGGCGTCTTCAACGCCAGCGTCGACAACCTGGTCCTGCTGCCGCTCGTCGACGACGTGCCCGCCCTCAACCAGGCGGTCGAGCCGCTGCTGACCGACCTGCTGCTCACGCCGGGCGTCATCAACGTCGCCGACCTCGCCGGCGAGATCGACGAGGCGTCGCGGTCGGTGCTCGACCCCGACTACACCCCGTCGCCGTCGGAGTCGGACTCCCCGACCTCCTGAGGGTCGGTCTCGTCCGCGTCCGGGTCGTCGTCGTCGGCCAGGGCAGCGGCAGCTCGTGCCGCCGCCTTCTCGGCCGCCTTGGCCGCCACCTGCTCGTCGGCCTGGAGCACCGCGGTGACGATGACCGGTGCCGTCAGCGCGACCTGCCACGGTCGCGCGCCCATCGACGTCAGCTGGTCGACGGTCCGGTCGAGCAGGTCGCCGGGGTCGCGGGTCGCGGGCGGCGACCACAGGGTGCGGCGCAGCGTGTCGGGCGTCAGCAGGTTCTCGACCGGGAGGTTCTGCTGCTCGGCGAGAGCCATGACGGCCTCGCGCGCGAGCTGGAGGCGTACGGCGGCCACGGGGTCCTTCTCGGCCCAGGCCCGCGGGGGCGGGGGGCCGTCGCCGCGCGGCGAGCGGGTCGGCAGGTCGTCCTCCTCGAGGGCGGCGACCTCCTCGAGCGCCTCGACCCAGCGGGCGCCGTAGCGGTCGGCCCCGCGCCCGTGGAAGCCCTTGACCTCCTGGAGCGCGGCGCGGTCGGTCGGCATCGCGACCGCGGCGGCGACGATGGCGGAGTCGGGGATGATCCGGCCGGGGGTGACGTCGCGTCGCGCCGCCAGCTCGTCGCGGGTCTCCCAGAGCGCCTTGACCGCGCCGAGGGCGCGGCGGCCGCGGACCCGGTGGAGCCCGGAGGTGCGACGCCAGGCGTCGGTGCGCGGGGTCGGCTGGAAGGAGCGCAGGGCGTCGAACTCCTGGCGCGCCCACTCGGCCTTGCCGGTCTCCTCGAGCTCGGCGGCCAGCCGGTCGCGCAGCTCGACGAGCACCTCGACGTCGAGGGCGGCGTACTCGAGCCAGGCGTGGGGCAGCGGCCGCGTCGACCAGTCGGCCGCGGAGTGCTCCTTCTTCATCCGGAAGCCCAGCAGCGTCTCGACCAGCGTCGCCAGCCCGACCCGCGGGTAGCCGAGGAGCCGTCCCGCGAGCTCGGTGTCGAAGAGCGCCGTGGGGTAGAGGCCGATCTCGTTGAGGCAGGGCAGGTCCTGGGTGGCCGCGTGCAGGATCCACTCGGTGCCCTCGAGGACCTCGGCCAGGGGGGCCAGCGACTCGAACGCGATCGGGTCGATGAGCGCCGTGTGGCTGCCGTTGCGGCGCAGCTGGATCAGGTAGGCGCGTCCGGAGTAGCGGTAGCCGGAGGCCCGCTCGGCGTCGATGGCGACCGGACCGGTGCCGGCGGCGAGGTCGGCGCAGACCTCGGCGAGCGCGGCCTCGGTCTCGACGACCGGGGGTACGCCGTCGGCGAGGGTCAGCAGGTCGGCGAGGGGCTCGACGACCTCGGGCTCGGCCGCCTCGGGCTCGACGGCCTCGGTCGCCTCTGGCTCGACGGGCTCGGTCGCGGGGTCCTGCTGGTCCGGGTGGGAGGTCATCGGCCGGGGGTGCCCCGCTGCCCCCGTCGGCTCGGCAGCACGGCGACCCCGTCGGGCACGGGCTCGAGCCCGGAGGCGGTGCAGAGCAGCTCGCCCCACGCCTCGACGTGGGGCGTGATGTCGAGGCCGGTCGGTCCGACGACCGGTGTCCACGAGGCGCGGACCTCGACCTGGGCGGTGCCGCCGTCCTCGGCCATCCCGCCGAACGACTCGGTCGCGACGCGGGTGACGGTGCCGGAGGCGTTGGTGTGCTCGGCGTCGTGGGCGTCCAGGGCGTCGACCAGCCAGGACCAACCGACGTGGGCCATCAGCGGGTCGGTGACCAGCTCGAGCTCGACCTCGCAGCGGACGTAGGCGACGCAGCGGAACAGCCCGTCCCACGCGTCGTTGCCGTCGGGGTCGTGGAGCAGGATGATCCGGCCGGTGCCCACGTCGACGCCGTCGACGGTCACGTCGGCCGAGAGCGCCGAGGCGTAGGGCGCGATGCGCTGGGGGGCCGGCATCTCCTCGCAGAAGACCTCCGGACGCAGCACGGCAGCACGCATCGCAGCGACCGCGGCGCGGAACTCCGCGGGCGCGGCGCTCGACTGCTGGCGCACGACCATGCCGCCAGACTAGGCCGGGGTGGGGTATCCGATATCGGGACACGCGGGCGCGACTGGCACGCTTGCTGGGTGGCACCCCTTCCCGACGCTCATCCCGGCCTCGCACAGAGCGCCTTCCTCCAGGCCGCGCGCGGCGAGCCCGTGCCCCACACGCCCGTGTGGTTCATGCGCCAGGCCGGCCGTTCGCTGCCGGAGTACCTCAAGCTCCGCGAGGGCGTCGGCATGCTCGAGTCGTGCATGCGGCCCGAGCTGGTCGTCGAGATCACGCTGCAGCCGGTGCGCCGCTACGGCGTCGACGCGGCCATCTTCTTCTCCGACATCGTGCTGCCGCTCAAGGCCGTCGGGGTCGACCTCGACATCAAGCCGGGCGTCGGTCCGGTCGTCGCCTCGCCGGTGCGGACGCTGGCCGACGTGGAGGCGATCCCGGACCTCACGCCCGACCACGTGCCGTTCATCTCCGAGGCCGTCGCCGGCCTGGTCGCCGAGCTGGGCGCGACGCCGCTGATCGGGTTCGCCGGGGCGCCGTTCACCGTGGCGTCCTACCTGGTCGAGGGCGGTCCGTCCAAGGAGCACGCCAAGACCAAGGCGATGATGTTCGGCGCGCCCGACGTGTGGGACGCGCTGATGCGCAAGATCGCCGGCATCGCCGCGGCCTACCTCGAGGTCCAGGTCGCCGCGGGCGCCTCGGCGGTGCAGCTCTTCGACTCGTGGGCCGGCGCGCTCACCCCCGACGACTACCGGGCCTCGGTCATGCCGCACTCGACCCGCGTGCTCGAGCGCGCCGCGGCGCTCGGCGTCCCGCGCATCCACTTCGGCGTCGGCACCACCAACCTCCTGGGCCTCATGGGCGAGGCCGGCGCCGACGTCGTCGGCGTCGACTGGCGTACGCCGCTGGCCTCCGCGATCCCGCTGGTCGGCGACCGCGCGGTGCAGGGCAACCTCGACCCCACGCTCGTCTTCGCGCCCACCGAGGTGATGACGGCCCGGGCCGCCGAGGTGATCGAGGCCGGCCGTGCCGCCCGCGGCCACGTCTTCAACCTCGGGCACGGCGTCATCCCGTCCACCCCGCCCGACCAGCTGAAGCGCCTGACCGAGTTCGTGCAGGGCTACCCGGTCGACGCGGCGGGCTGACGTGGTCGACCAGGTCGCCACGCAGCCCCGGTTCGCGTGCGACGCCGGCGTCGTCGTCGGCTGGCACGACCAGGGCGTCGTCCGTGCGACCGGCATCCGCTACGCCCGGGCCGAGCGCTACGCCGCCCCCGTGGCCGAGCCGCCCGCCCCCGACGTCATCGAGGCGACGTCGTGGTCGCCCGGGTGCCCGCAGGCCGGCTCGGCGCTGCTCGAGCGGATGTTCCCGCTCGGGTTCGGCGACGTACCGGAGGACGAGGACTGCCAGCGCCTCTCGGTGACCGTGCCCCACGACGTGGGGCCCGACGAGCGGCTCGCGGTCATGGTGTTCCTCCACGGCGGCTCCTACGTCAACGGCGCGGGCGACGCGCCGATCCACGACCCGGCGGTCCTGGTCCGCGACGAGCGCGTCGTCGTCGTCTCGGTGACCTACCGTCTCGGCCTCTTCGGCTACCTCGGGTCACCCGACGGGCGGCCGGCCAACCTCGGGCTGCTCGACCAGGTCGAGGCGCTGCGCTGGGTGCAGCGCAACATCGCCGGCTTCGGCGGCGACCCCGATAACGTGACGGCCTTCGGCGAGTCCGCCGGCGCCGACGCGGTGCTCCACCTGATGGTGGCCGACGGGGCGGCGGGCCTGTTCCACCGCGCGATCGTCCAGAGCGCCCCGCTCGGCATCACCCGCGGCCGCGAGGCGATGTCGGAGGCGATGGCCGAGGAGGCCGGCTCGATCCCGGCCGACGCGCCGGCCAGCGAGGTCGTCACCCACTACGAGCGCATCAACCGGCGCGCCCGCTCGTTCGGGCTCATCTCGGGGATGCCGTTCGGCCTGCAGTACGGCCACGCCCCGCTGCCCCGCGAGGACGAGCTCGAGGCCGCGTGGACGGCCGCCGCGCCCGGCGTCGAGCTGCTCATCGGCACCAACAGCCGCGAGAGCAGCTTCTTCGTCTCCGAGGTGCCGCCGCTGGCCCGGCTCGCCGAGGTGCCCCTCGTCGGTCGCCGGCTCGTGGAGGCCGTCATCAGGGTGACGACCTGGCGCATCTACACCCGCGACACCCGACGCTTCCTGGTCCGTCACCGCACGGCGGGCGGTCGTGCGACGCGCTACACGATCTCGTGGGGCGCGCCCGGCACCGGCCTGGCCGGCGCCCACACCATCGACCTGGCACTGCTCTTCCCGCACCGCGTCGTCTGGGAGCGCTCGCCCGTCACCGCCGGCCTGTCCGGCGACGAGGTCGAGGCGGCCGGACGGCCGGTACGCCGGGTCTGGGCCGAGTTCGCCCGGTCCGGCCGGGTGCTCGACGAGGGCTGTCCCTACCTCACCATCCACGGCTGACCCGGGCCGCGCCTCACGCCGACACCGGCGCGGGTGCGTCCGCGGTGGGGACCGGGGTGCGGGGCTCGCGTCGGCGCAGGAACGCTCGCAGCGGGAGGCCGACGACCAACGCGAGCACGCCGAAGGGCAGCAGCGCGCCGATCGTGGTGAGCAGGCCGGTGGTGACCGTCTCGAAGGCGTCCCAGCCGTTGTCGAGGCCGGCGAAGAACCCGGAGTCGTCCTCCTTCGCCTCCCTCTTCTCGGTGGCGGTCTTCTTCGCCGCGGGGCGCTCGAGCGAGATCGTGATCGTCGAGAGCGACGTCTGGTCGGCGAGGAACGTCTGTCGCTTCTGCAGCGAGCCGAGGTCGGCCTCGCGGCGGGCGAGCTCCTGCTCGATGTTGACGACGTCGCGGATGCTGGCGGCCCGCTCGAGGAGCAGGCTGATCCGCTGGATGCTGCGCTTCTGCAGCTCCACCCGCACGTCGGTGTCGATGACCTGGGTGCTGACGTCGCTCGTCGTCGAGCTGCTGTCGATCAGGTCGACGCCCTCCTCCTCGGCGCCGAGGGTCTTGAGCCCGTCGAGCGCCGTCTCGAACTGGCCGACCGGGACCCGGACGGTGAGCAGCGCGGTCTCGGGCTCGCCGTCGTCGTCGGCCTGGGTGTTCTCCTCGGCGACCTCGCCGTTGGTCTGCTGCAGGACCTTCTTGACCTCGAACAGCGTGTCCTTGACGTCCGTCGACCGCAGCGCGACGTTGCCGGTCTTGATCAGCGAGCGCGGCCCGGGATCGGGCTCCGGGGCGTTGTCGGCGGGCGGAGCGGCCGCGCCGGTGCCGGCGCCCGAGCGGGTGCTGTCGGCGTTCGTCTCGAACGCCAGCTCGTCGGCTGCCTCGGCCGGGGCGTCGGCCGCCACCTCCCGGTCGAGGGACTCGCCGGCGGCCGCCGCGCCGTCGGGAGCCGACGCGGCGGCCATGTCGTCGGCGGCGGAGGAACCACCGGCGTCGTCGCTCTCACCCGCGGAGCAGGCGGCCACGCCGAGGCCGAGGAGGGCGGTGGACGCTGCGGCCGCGACGAGGCGGCGGGCACGAGTGGTCATGCAGCACAGACGTGCCGGACCGCCGCCCCGTTCCACGACCGCGCTCGGTGGTCCAGACCGGTCACCCCGCGTGGAGCACCTCGACGTCGATGACCCAGGTGATGCCGAACGGGTCGGTCACCATCCCGTAGAGCGGCGACCAGGCCGAGGGCGCGAGCGGCTCGACCACGGTGGCGCCCTCGGCCAGCCGCTCCCAGCAGGCCGTGACCTCGGTCGCGTCGGTGCCGCGGACCGAGACGTAGAACGGGTCCTCGCCCGGGCTCCACGACCGACCGGCGGGCACGTCGAAGGCCATGACGCGGAAGCCGGCGTCGTTGGCGACCTGGCCCCAGAGGACGAGGTCGGCCTCGGCGGGGTCGTCGGCCCGGCCGGCGTCGGCGTACGTCGCGATCACCAGGTGGCCGCCGAACACGGCCTGGTAGTGCTCGAGCGCCTGGCGGGCCTGGCCGCGGAAGTTGAGGTGGGGGGTGACGGTGACGGTCATGTGGGGTCCTTCGGTCAAGGGTGCCGGGTCGGCTGGTGCCGGCCGCGAGACCCACTCTGGCGGAGGTAGCGGTCAGTTCCTGTCCGGTACTTCTGGCAACCTGGACCCATGCCCGGACCTTCCGCACGGCTCCTCACGCTGCTGTCGCTGCTGCAGGCGCGCCGTGACTGGCCCGGCCAGCTGCTCGCCGACCGGCTCGAGATCAGCGAGCGCACCGTGCGCCGCGACGTCGACCGGCTGCGCGAGCTCGGCTACCCCATCCACGCGACCAAGGGCCCCGACGGCGGCTACCGGCTGGAGGCCGGGAGTGAGCTCCCGCCGCTGCTCTTCGACGACGAGCAGGCCGTGGCGCTCGCGGTGGCGCTGCGGGTGGCGACCGCCTCCGGGGCCGGCATCGGCGAGGCCGCCGCACGGGCCCTGGCGACGGTGCGCCAGGTGATGCCGGCCCGGCTGCGCCACCGCATCGACACCCTCGAGGTCTCGGCGGTTCGTCCCACCTCGCGGGGACCCGAGTCGCGGCCGACCCGGGCGTGCTGCTGGCGCTGGCGGGTGCGGTCCGGGCGCGGGAGGTGGTGCGCTTCGACCTCGGCGACGCGACCGGCCAGGCGACCGGCCAGGCGACCGACGAGGCGACCGACGCGGCGACCGACGAGGTGCGGGCGCCGCGTCGGGCCGAGCCCCACCACGTGGTCACCCGCGCCGGCCGCTGGTACCTCGTCGGCTGGGACCTCGACCGCGCCGACTGGCGCACCTATCGCGTCGACCGGATCTCCCTGCGCACCCCGCACGGCCCCCGGTTCGCGCCGCGCGGGCTCCCGGGCGGCGTCGACGTCTCCACGTTCGTCTCGGCGCGCTTCAAGGGCTCGACCGGCGCCGACGAGTGGCCCTGCCGGGGCGAGGTGGTGCTGCACCTGCCGGTCCGCGACGTGGCGCCCTACGCAGGCGACGCGGTCGTCGAGGAGCTCGGCCCCGACCGCTGTCGGCTGGTGGCCGGGTCGTGGTCCTGGGCCGGCCTGGTCGCCTCGATCGGTCGCTACGACGCCGAGCTCGAGGTCGTCGGGCCACCCGAGCTGCGGGCCGAGCTCGCCCGGGTCGCCGAGCGCTACGCGCGTGCCGCCGGGTCCTAGGCGTGCTTGGCGGCAGTCTTCCTCGTCGTGGCGAGCCGCACCCGCACGACGTTGGCGGACTGGCTGACCTCGACCTTGGGCTGGGCGCGCACCAGGTCCACGAGCTTCTTCGACCCGTAGTTGCGCGGGTCGAACGACGCGTGCCGCTTCTGGATGTGCGTGGCCACCGCACTCAGGTGGGCCCAGCCGTCGTCGCCGCTGGTGCTGTCGATCGCCGACTGCAGGATCGGCCCCAGGGCGGGCAGCTCGGTGACCTCGGCGCCGGGCTCGTCGGGCAGCGTCTCCGTCGGAGTGCCGGTGATCACCTCGAGGAAGACGAACCGGTCGCACGCCGCGATCAGCGCCGGGGGAGTGGTCCGCCGGCCGAGACCGACGACGAGCTTGCCGGCCTCACGCAGCCGCGTCGCGAGGCGGGTGAAGTCGCTGTCGCTCGACACCAGGGCGAAGGCGTCGAGGTTGCCGCCGTAGAGGAGGTCCATCGCGTCGATGATGAGTGCGGAGTCGGTCGAGTTCTTGCCGCGGGTGTTGGCGAACTGCTGCATCGGCTGGATGGCGTGGGCGAGCAGCGCGTCCTTCCAGCCGACGAGGTGCTGCGTCGTCCAGTCGCCGTAGGCGCGCTTGACGGTCGGGACGCCGTAGGTCGCGAGCTCCTCGAGGATGGCGCCGGCGTGGGCCCCCGAGGTGTTGTCGGCGTCGATGAGGACGCCGAGGCGTACGTCGGGACGCAGGGCCGGTTCCGGCGTGGAGGTCACCGACCCACCCTAGGGCGCCGCCGGACCTGGGACGGGCCGGAACCGGGCGTCAGGCGTGACCGGCGGGCGGCCCGTCGATCGACTTGTCGTCGGGCACGACCGCCTCGGCCTGCTCGGCCTCGTCGATCTCGACGCCCTCGGTCGGGTTGCCGTCGGCGGTGCCGGGGGCGGTCGGCTCCGAGGTCAGGTCGGCGGTGGAGTTCTGCGGGTCGAACTGGTCCTCGGTCATGCCGCCAACCTAGGGCGTCCCGTCACGCGGTCGCGCCCTCCGGGCGGGTGGTCAGGAGGCGCGCGAGCCGGCGTACTCCCGGGCCCGGGCGAGCAGCGCCGTGCGCAGCGCCCGCACCTGCAGCGGCGCCGGGGGACCGGCCGAGGCGCGCTGGCGCAGCACGAGCGTGACGACGGTCTGGTCGCCGGCGATCGGGCGGGTGGTGATCAGCCCGGCGCGCTCCAGCGGGTCGCCGATGACGCTGTAGTCGGGGAGGAGCGTCAGGCCCAGGCCCTCGGCGACGAGGGTCTTGCCCATCTCGGCGCCGTCGGTGCTGTGGCAGGTCGTCGGCATCTGCGCGCCGAAGATGCGGTGGGCGAAGCGGTGCATCAGGTAGCCGGCGCGCATCGCGATGAACCGCTCGGCGCGCAGGTCCTCGGCCGTGATCAGCTGCTGCGCGGTGAGGGGGTGGTCGGCGGGCAGCACGACCACGGGCCGGCCGTGGAGCAGGTCGGTGCCGACGAGGTCGACCGGCGGGTCGTCGCCGCCCAGGACGTTGACGAGGCCGAGGTCGAGCGACCCCTCGAGCAGGCCCTGCTCGATCTCGGCCTGCTGCATGGTGAGCAGCTCGAGGTTGGTCTCGGGGTGCAGGGCCTGGAGCTGGGTCACGGCCGGCACGAGGAGGGTGGTCGTCGCGGCGTTGACGGTGCCGACCCGCACCTGGCGGGCCTCGGCGCCGCGGTCGCCGGCGGCGACCTTGAGCCGGTCGACGGCTTCGAGGACCTCGACCATGTGCTGCAGCAGCTCGCGGCCCTCGCGGGAGATCCGGGCGCCCGACCGGCGGCGGTCGAGGAGCATGACGCCGAGCTCGCGCTCGAGCTTGCTCACCGCCTCGCTGAGGGCCGGCTGCGAGATGTGGAGGCGCTCGCTGGCGCGGCGCAGGGAGCCGTGCTGGGTGACGGCGGCGATGTACTCGAGCTGCTCGATGCGCATCGTCGGGCTCCCTGGTCGGCCGGACGATACTTGAGTAATCCGGTAGAGAAAGCGGAGTCTACGACACCGACCGGCCGTCGGGGCTTCGTCGGCCGAACTGCGGCCGGACCAGCGCGCCTGTGCAACTCGGTGGTTGCACCACGTGCGAGAACATGCAATTGTGGGATTGCACATGACCGACCACCGACGAGGAGACCAGCCATGACCGACCAGCTCCAGGACGACGTCCAGCTCGACCGGATCGAGCGCAGCATCGACATCGACGCCCCCGCCGACAAGGTCTGGGAGCTGCTCGAGCACCCCGGCTGGTGGATCAACGAAGGCGTCGTCGACCTCGCCGCCGAGGTGCGCACCGACGGAGACCGGCACGTCGTCGTCCACGAGAAGTGGGGCGAGTTCCGCCTCGAGACCGTGCTCAGCGACCGCCCCCGCGCCCTCAGCTATCGCTGGCTCGACAACGCCTCGACCGGCGGCACGCTGGTGGAGTTCACGATCGAGGAGCGCGAGGGCGGCGTCACCCTGCGTGTCGTCGAGTCCGGGTTCGAGACCCTCGACAAGAGCCGCGAGGACGTCGCGCACCACGTCGCCGAGAACTCCGACGGCTGGACCAAGGAGCTCGCCGCGGCCCGCGACCACGTCGTCTCCTCCGGCTCGGGGTCGGCCGGGTGACGACCACCCTCGCGCCCGTGTTCGCCGCGCTGGGTGACGACACCCGCTGGGCGGTCCTGGCGCGACTCGGCGAGGGGCCGGCCTCGGCCTCGGCGCTGGCCCGCGAGCTGCCGGTGAGCCGGCAGGCGATCGTCAAGCACCTCGAGGTGCTGGTCGCCGCCGGCCTCGTCGAGTCCGAGCGGCGCGGGCGTGAGGTCGTGCACCGGGCGCTGGGCGGCCGGCTCAGCGACGTGGCGCGCGAGCTCGACCGGATCGGCCGCACCTGGGACGCCCGGCTGGCGCGCATCAAGGCGCTCGCCGAGGAGTGAGAAGGAGCGGTCCCAGGCGGGGTGACGAGCGGGGTGACAGGCGGGGTGACAGGCAGTGCCTGTCACCCCGTCGTCATCTCCGTACGCCGGGTGGACGCCCCTGCCTTGCATCCGCCGTCTAAGACGATAATGTCACTACACATAAGCCGCCATCAGCGGACGAGCACGGAGGAGAGCAGACATGACCAGCACGCCCGTCACCGAGCCGCTGAAGTTCGCCTACTGGGTGCCCAACGTCAGCGGCGGCCTGGTCGTCAGCAAGATCGAGCAGCGCACCGACTGGGGCCTCGACTACAACATCGAGCTGGCCCGTCTCGCCGAGGACAACGGCTTCGACTACGCCCTGTCCCAGGTCCGCTACATGGCCGGCTACGGCGCGGCCTACCAGCACGAGTCGACCTCGATCAGCCTGGCCATCGCCCTGGCCACCCAGCGGCTCAAGGTCATCGCCGCCGTCCACCCCGGCCTCTGGCAGCCCGGAGTCCTGGCCAAGCTGGTCGCCAGCTCCGACCAGTACACCAAGGGCCGGTTCTGCGTGAACGTTGTCTGCGGCTGGTTCAAGGACGTGTTCACCAAGATGGGCGAGCCGTGGATGGAGCACTGCGAGCGCTACCGCCGCTCCGAGGAGTTCATCCGCTACCTGCGCGAGATCTGGACCTCCGACCACGCCGAGCTCAGCGGTGACTTCTACCGGCTGCACGACTTCGACCTCAAGCCCAAGCCCTACGAGGTCCCCGGCCGTCCGCACCCCGAGATCTTCATGGGCGGCAACTCCTCCGACGCCCGCGGCATGGGCGGTCGGGTCACCGACTGGTACTTCATGAACGGCAACTCGCCCGAGGGCATCGCCGAGCAGATCCACGACGTGAGCGACGTCGCCGCGGTCCACGGCCGCTCGGGGCACGTGCGGTTCGGCGTCAACGGCTTCCTCATCGGCCGCGAGACCCAGGCCGAGGCCCACGCCGTGCTCGACGAGATCGTCGAGAAGGCCGACGTCGAGGCCGTCGAGGGCTTCGGCAGCGCGGTCAAGCAGGCCGGGCAGTCCACGGGGGACAAGAAGGGCATGTGGCAGGACTCGGACTTCAAGGACCTCGTGCAGTACAACGACGGCTTCCGCACCGGCCTGGTCGGCACGCCCGAGCAGATCGCGCACCGGATGCTCGACTACAAGCGCGAGGGCGTCGACTTGTTCCTGCTCGGCTTCCTGCACTTCCAGGAGGACGTGCAGTACTTCGGCCGCGAGGTGCTCCCGATCGTCCGCGAGCTCGAGGCCGCCGAGCTGGCCCGTGCCTGACCCTGGCCGGCTCTGACACCCTGTCAGCACTCGGACCGCGCTCCCCCTGGAAGAGAGACGATGACCAAGCTCACGTTCCACTGGTTCCTGCCCACCAACGGCGGCGACGGCCGCCAGGTCGTCGGCGGCGGCCACGGCGTCGAGGCCGGTGCCGCCGGCCGACCGGCGTCGGTGCCCTACCTCGGCCAGATCGCGCGCAGCGCCGAGCAGCTCGGCTTCGAGGCGGCCCTGACGCCCACCGGCGCCTGGTGCGAGGACGCCTGGATCTCGACCGCGATGCTCAGCCAGGTCTCGGAGCGGCTGAAGTTCCTGGTCGCGTTCCGGCCCGGCCTGACCGCGCCCTTCCTCTCGGCCCAGATGGCCGGCAGCTTCCAGAACCTCACCGGAGGCCGGCTGCTTCTCAACGTCGTCACCGGCGGCGAGAGCCACGAGCAGCGGATGTTCGGCGACTTCCTCGACAAGGACGGCCGCTACGAACGCTGTGGCGAGTTCCTCGAGATCGTCCGGCGTCTGTGGACCGGCGAGACGGTCGACTTCGACGGCAAGCACTACCAGGTCGAGGACGCCGTCCTGGCCCAGATCCCCGACCCGCTGCCCGAGATCTACTTCGGCGGCTCCTCGCCGGCCGCCGGGACCGTCGCGGCCAAGCACGCCGACGTCTACCTGACCTGGGGGGAGCCGCCGGCCGCCGTGCAGGACAAGGTCGACTGGATCAAGAAGCTGGCCGCCGACGAAGGCCGCGAGCTGCGCTTCGGCATCCGCCTCCACACGATCGCGCGCGACACGTCCGAGGAGGCGTGGGCCGAGGCCGACCGCCTGCTCGCCCACATCTCCCCCGAGGAGATCGAGCGCGTCCAGTCGGGCCTGCGCAGGAGCGAGTCCGAGGGCCAGCGACGGATGCTCGAGCTCAACGCGGGCAGCAAGGACGGCCTGGAGATCCACCCCCACCTGTGGGCCGGCGTCGGCCTCGTCCGCGGTGGGGCCGGCACCGCCATGGTCGGCAGCCACTCCGAGATCGCCGACCTGGTCGAGCAGTACGCCGCCGTGGGCATCCAGGAGTTCGTGCTCTCCGGCTACCCCCACCTCGAGGAGTCCTACCGCTTCGGCGAGGGAGTCCTCCCCGAGCTCGCCCGCCGCGGGCTCTGGGACCACCCCGCCCCGCCCACCGTCCGCGCCGCAGCCGTGCCCTTCGGCGGCGCCGGGAAGACCGTGGCATGAACCGCCCCGCACCCCGCGTCGCCGTCGTCGTCGGCAACCCCAAGCCCGCCTCGCGCACCCTCGAGGCGGCCACCTACCTCGCCCGCGAGCTGAGCGGCGCCGAGCCCGACCTCGTCGTCGACCTCGCCACCGTGGGCGCCGGCCTGCTCGACCAGCGCGACGAAGCGGTGGGCGGGCTCGTCCAGCAGGTGGCCGCGGCCGACCTGGTCGTCGTCGCGTGCCCGACCTACAAGGCGACCTACACGGGGTTGCTCAAGCTGTTCCTCGACCGCTTCGCTCCCGACTACGGGAGCGGGCTGAGCGGCATCGCGGTCCCGCTGATGCTCGGCGGTGGCCCCGCCCACGCGCTGGCCCCCGAGCTCACCCTGCGGCCGGTGCTGACCGAGATCGGTGCGATCGTCCCGGTGCGCGGGCTCTACGTGCTCGACTCCGCCCACGACGACCCTGCGGCCTACGCCGACTGGTTGGCCACCGCCCGACCGGTCGTCTCCACCCTCCTCGCCGCCCGGACCGGAGCCCCCGCATGACGGCCCTCCGCATGACGACCAACCAGGACCTCGACCCCGAGCAGCTGCGCGAGGCCTTCGGGGTCTTCCCGAGCGGCGTCGTCGCCGTGGCCGCCGAGGTCGAGGGCCGGTCCACCGGACTGGCCGCCTCGTCGTTCACCTCGGTCAGCCTCGACCCGCCACTGGTGTCCTTCTCGATCGCCAACTCGTCCAAGACCTGGCCCGACCTACGGCGCGCCAACCACCTCGGCGTGACGATCCTGGCCGACAGCCACGTCGACCTCTGCCGCCAGCTCGCCGGGCCCGTCGAGCACCGCTTCGACGACGTCCCCCACACCGTCAGCGACGACGGTGCGGTCACGCTCGACGAGGGGCTGGCCCGCTTCGACTGCTCGATCTACCGTGAGGTCGAGGCCGGTGACCACACGATCGTGCTGCTCCTGCTGCACGCCGTCGACGCCGGCGCGGCCGCCGCCGACGCGGCCTCGCCGCTCGTCTTCCACCGCAGCGGCTTCGGGAGCATGGCCGGCTGATCCCGGCGTGACCCACCCGGCCCGCCGCCGGGGTGCCGTCTGGCAGCCTGGAGGCATGCGGGTCGTCGTCGTGGGAGCCGGGGTCGCCGGCCTCACCGCCGCCCGCGACCTGTCCGCCGCCGGGGCCGACGTCGTCGTCCTCGAGGCGACCGACCGGGTCGGCGGCAAGATCCGGCGGGCGTCGGTCGGCGGGGTCGTCGTCGACGTCGGCGCCGAGGCGATGGTCAACCGGCGCCCGGAGGGTGTCGGCCTCGCCCGCGAGCTGGGCCTCGACGTCGTCCACCCGGCCGTGGCGTCGTCGCGCATCTGGACCCGCGACGCGCTCCGACCGCTGCCGCGCACGCTCCTCGGGGCCCCCATCGACCTCGACGGCCTCGCGGCTTCGGGCATCCTCTCGCCCGAGGGCCTCGACCGCGCCCGACACCCCGTGTCGCTCGACCAGGCGTCCGAGGCGGACCTGTCGGTGGGTGACCTCGTGGCCGGCCGGTGGGGCGACGAGGTCGTCGACCGGCTGGTCGAGCCCCTGCTCGGAGGCGTCTACGCCGGCCACGCGCGCTCGATCTCGACCCTGGCGGCCATCCCGCAGCTGATGCGCTTCCGCAGCGGGCCCGTCGTGACGCCCGCCGACCCCGGAACGCCCGTCTTCGCCGGCGTCGCGGGCGGGATGGGCGCCCTCGCCGGGCGGCTCGCCGACGGGCTCGACGTACGCACCGGCACGACCGTGCGCGAGCTGCGCCGGGTCGAGGGCAGGTTCGAGGTCGCAGGGGAGCGGGCCGACGCGGTCGTGGTCGCCGTCCCCGCCGCTCCGGCCGCCCGCCTGCTGGCCGGGCTCGCGCCGGACGCCGCGGCCGAGCTCGCCGGCTACGACTACGCGTCGACGGCCCTGGTGACCTTCGCCTTCGCGGCCGACGACCTGCCCGACGCGGTCCGTGAGGCGTCGGGCTTCCTGGTGCCGCCGGTCGACGGCCGCGCGATCAAGGCGGCGACCTTCACCTCGACCAAGTGGGGCCGCGACCCCGGCGCCGACGGCGCGGTGCTGCTGCGCGTCTCCCTCGGCCGGGCCGGCGAGCAGCACACCCTGCAGCGCACCGACACCGAGCTCGCCGCGGTCGCGCTCGCCGACCTCCGCGCCGCCGTCGGACCGGTCGGCGAGCCGATCGACACGCACGTGCAGCGCTGGGGCGGTGGCCTGCCGCAGTACCCCGTCGGCCACCTCGACCGGGTGGCCCGGATCCGCGCGGACGTCGCCCGGGTGCCCGGCCTCGCCGTCTGCGGGGCGGCCTACGACGGCGTCGGGGTGGCCGCGTGCATCGCGTCGGCCCGGGCCGCGGTGGCCGTGGTGCTGCGCGGCATGATGGAGGCATGAGCGACGAGACCAAGACCAACGCCGCCCGGCTGCGCGAGATCAACGACGCCATCCGCTACACGATGTGGTCGGTGTTCCGGCTCGAGACCCCGCTCGGCGACGGGCCCGACGGCGCCGACCGTGAGGCCGAGGGCGCCGAGGTCGAGAAGCTCTACGCCGAGCTCGCCGAGGGCGGCGTCGTCGTCCGCGGCACCTACGACGTCAGCGGCCTGCGCGCCGACGCCGACGTGATGGTCTGGTGGCACGCCGCCGACTCCGAGTCGCTGCAGGCGGCCTACCACCGCTTCCGTCGTACGGCGTTCGGCCGGCGGCTCGCCCCCGTCTGGTCACAGATGGCGCTGCACCGCCCGGCCGAGTTCAACAAGAGCCACGTCCCGGCGTTCCTCGACGACGAGGCGCCCAAGGGCCACGTCTGCGTCTATCCGTTCGTGCGGTCCTACGAGTGGTACCTGCTGCCCGACGACGAGCGGCGCGACATGCTCAAGGAGCACGGCATGCAGGCGCGCCCCTACCCCGACGTGCGGGCCAACACCGTCTCGTCGTTCGGCCTGGGCGACTACGAGTGGATCCTCGCGTTCGAGGCCGACGACCTCCACCGGATCGTCGACCTCATGCGCGACCTGCGCGCCAGCCGGGCCCGGCGCCACGTGCGCGAGGAGATCCCGTTCTACACCGGCGCGCTGACGCCGGTCGCCACGCTGGTCGACCGCCTGCCGTAGGGAACCCGCGACCCGTCGGAGGCGTCGTACGCCCATGAGGACCTTCGTCGCCGCCACCGCCGCCGTCATGCTCCTGAGCCTCACCGGGTGCGGGGGCGACGACGGACCCCAGCAGGCTGACGACCCGGCCGGCAGCAGCCAGGCGCCCCCGGGCGCCGTGCCCGCGGCACCCGGCGCGGTGCGGTCCCAGCTCGTCACCGTCATGGACACCGGCACCGGCCCCGAGCTGTGCCTCGGCCCGGTCGCGGAGTCCTACCCACCCCAGTGCGGGGGACCCGCGGTCACCGGCTGGGACTGGGAGGAGCAGGCGCGGTACGCCGAGCGCCAGGGCGACACCCGGTGGGGGTCCTTCGCCGTCACCGGGACGTGGGACGGCGAGACGTTCGCCGTCACCGAGGCGGTCCCGGCGGCGCTCTACGACCCACGGCCCGGCCCGCCGGTCGAGCTGCCGACGCCGTCGCGCGACCACACCCGGGCCGAGCTCGAGGCGATCGCCAACGACCTCACCGACACGCTGCCCGGCGTGCAGGGGGCCTACGCCGACGAGGCCGGGCACGTGCTCGTCGACGTGACCTACGACGACGGGTCGATCCAGGACCACGTCGACGCGACCTACGGCGGCGGCGTCGTGGTGGTGACGAGCGCGCTCACCGACGCCTGAGACCGGACGGATCGAGTGGTCAGTCGAGACGGGCGAAGCTGAAGTCGTCGCCGCACTCGTCGCCGCACTCGAGGGTGCCCCACGGGGTGGGGGCCTCGAAGCTCGCTCCCGTCGAGAGCAGCACGGCGAAGGTGCGGTCGGGCTGGAGCCAGACGACGTCGTCGTCGCGGTCGCCGTCGACGTCGCTGAGGACGTAGACGTCGTAGGTGTTCTGGACGGCGGCGCCGAGGTCCTTGGCCCAGCGCCCGCGCCCACCGATCGTGCCGTCGGCGACCTCCAGCACGTTGACGGAGCGTCCGGCGCCGCCGAACAGCACCACCTCGTCGGCCCCGTCGCCGTCGACGTCGCCGGGGACCGGCGTGCCGAGGGCGAGTCCGCCCGCGTCGAGCGGGTAGACCTCGCCGGGCTCGAACGCGGTCCCGTCGGACGTCAGCACGGTCCAGGCCTCGCCACCGGCCTCGCGGTTGGTGGTGACCAGGACGTCGCTGGAGCCGTCACCGTCGAAGTCGCCGGTGACGAACTCGGCGGCGGTCCAGTCGTCGGTGCCGGCGTACCACTGCTCGAGCTCGCCGAACGCCTGGTCGCCTGCCCGGGCGACCCACAGACCGGTGCGGCCCTCGCTGTCGGCGGTGAGGACGAGGTCGGCGCGGCCGTCGCCGTCGGCGTCGGTGACGAACGGGAAGCTCGTGATGCCGAACGTCGTGCCCGGCAGGTCGAAGTCGGCGGTCCAGGACTCGCTGCCGTCGCCGGGCTGGACGACGAGGTGGGCCGTCTCCTCGATCCCCGACGCCTCGACGGTGACCTGGTCGAGCAGGCCGTCGGCGTCGACGTCGGCCAGGTGGACGTCGCCGTCGTCGGTGCGCGGCACGGACTCGACCGCGCCCAGCGACTGACCGTTGGAGGGAAAGGTCAAGGTGGCGACCGGGCGCCTGCTGTCGGCGCGGACCTGGGTCATCAGCACGTCGCCGAAGCCGTCGTCGTCGACGTCACCGGCCACCGGCTCGGCGACCGGAGCGGGGGGACCGCTGCTGTCGGAGACCTCGGCCGGCCCGGGCTCGTCGTCGTCGTCACCTCCGCCGACGAGGAGCGCTGCCGCCCCGCCCCCGGCGAGCACGACGACGGCGGCCACGGCGATCGCGATCCCTCGTCGGCTGCGCGGGGTCGTGGACGACGCCGCTGCCGCGGCGCGGGCCCGGGTGG
>NZ_JAURVJ010000144.1 GCF_030655615.1 Nocardioides sp. | reverse complement strand
CCTCGCAAGCTCGGCTCGCCGTCGCCTGCGCGGCCACCCGACCCGGAGGTGCGTGAGCCACCGTTCCGGGCGATCAGGGGTGCCGGTTCGGTGGCTGACACACCGCCGGCCCGGGTCGGGGAGCCCACAAGGTGAAGTTCTGCGACGAAACTCCCGGTTCCGTGCCGAAGCTTCATAGGAGAACCGGGAGAAACGTCAGGTCAGCGTGACGGGTGGGACACGTGAGGGCTGTCCGCGTTGGACGAGGGCGGGCGGAGCCCGCCCTTGTCTGCGCCCTGAAGCATCCCGGGAGAGGCTCGCTGTCAAGGATCGCGCAGCGACCGCGCAGCGGCGCCGCAGGCGTCCTTGACGGGGAGGCCCGGGATGCTAGGCGCGCGGACAGCCCGACCACGAACGACCCAGGGTCAACCGAGAGCAAGCCGCACCACGCCAGCAGCCAGGGCGGGCAGTCAGGCCAACCACCCAAGGAATGCTTAGCAAAGGTAATGAGTTACGCTAACGACATGCCCACCGTCGAGAAGGCCTCCCGCACCGACTCGGGGCTCGCGTCCGAGCTCCGGATGTCGGTGATGCGGCTGCGCCGTCGCCTCGCCAACGAGCGCCACCCCGACAACGAGCTCAGCCTCAACGCGATGGCGGTGCTGGCCGGGCTCTACCGGCACGGCGACCTGTCGGTGGGGGAGCTGGCGTCCCGCGAGCGGGTGCAGCCGCCGAGCATGACCCGCACGGTCAAGTTCCTCGAGGCCGACGGGTTCGTCCACCGGCGGGCCCACGAGACCGACGGCCGCCAGGTCGTCGTGGTGCTGACCGACCTGGGCCGGCAGACCCTGCTGGCCGACCGACGCCGGCGCGACGAGTGGCTCGCCATCCGGCTGCGCGACCTGACTCCCGCCCAACGCGCCGTCCTGCGCGAGGCGGCCCCGATCCTCGAAAGACTGGCAAGCACTGAATGACCACCCCACGACGTTCCCCGTCTCCCTCGCTCCGTCCCTCCGCCGGACGGCGACGAGGGGACCTCGGCGCATGAGCCCCACGTTCCGCGCCCTGCGCAACCACAACTACCGCCTCTATGTCGCCGGCACGCTCGTGTCCAACACCGGCACGTGGATGCAGCGCGTCGCGCAGGACTGGCTGGTGCTGACCCTCGGTGGCGGCGGCACCGCGCTCGGCATCACGACGGGGCTGCAGTTCCTGCCGGTCCTGCTGCTCTCGCCCTACGCCGGGGTCATCGCCGACCGCTTCCCCAAGCGGCGGCTGCTCCAGCTGACCCAGGGCGCGATGGGCGTCGCCAGCCTGCTGCTGGGGCTGCTGGCGGTGACCGGCGCGGCGCAGACCTGGCAGGTCTTCGTCATCGCGTTCGTCTTCGGCATCGGCTCGGCGTTCGACGCCCCGGCGCGCCAGTCGTTCGTCTCCGAGATGGTCGGTCCCGACGACCTGACCAACGCGGTCGGCCTCAACTCGGCCAGCTTCAACCTCGCTCGCATCCTGGGCCCGGCCCTCGCCGGCCTGATGATCCATGCGCTCGGTGACGGCACCCGCGCCACGGGCTGGGTCATCCTCATCAACGCGGTCAGCTACCTCGCGATCATCGGCCAGCTCCAGCGGATGGACCTCGCCCAGCTCCACTCGCCCAAGCCCACCGGACGACGTCCGGGCGCCCTGCTCGAGGGGGTCCGCTACGTCCGCAGCAAGCCGCGGATGGTGATGATCCTGGTGCTGGTGTTCTTCGCCGGCACGTTCGGCATGAACTTCATGATCACCTCCGCGCTGATGGCCACCCAGGTCTTCGGCAAGGGGGCGGGGGAGTTCGGCGTCCTCGGCTCGGCCCTCGCGGTCGGCTCGCTGACCGGCGCCCTGATGGCGGCCCGCCGGGTGCAGGTGCGCCTGCGGCTGCTCGTCGTTGCCGGCACCGGCTTCGGGCTGGCCCTGCTGGTGGCGTCGGTGCTGCCGACGTTCACCACGTTCGCCCTCTTCTCGCCGGTCATCGGCTTCTGCACCCTGACGATGCTCAACTCCGCCAACGCGACCATGCAGCTCAGCGCGGCCCCCGAGATGCGGGGCCGGGTGATGGCGCTCTACATGACCATCGTCATGGGCGGCACCCCGCTCGGCTCGCCCATCATCGGCTTCGTCGGCGAGCACTTCGGCGCCCGCTGGACCCTGCTCTTCGGCGGCATGTTCACCCTGTTCGGGGTCGCCCTGGCCGTCGGGGTCTACGCCCGGATGACCGGCGGCTGGCGCAACCTGCTGGCCGAGTCGCGTACGCCGCCCCGACGGCCGGTCGTCGACCTCGAGCCCGAGGTGGCCCAGGCCGGTTGAGGCCAGGCATCCACCCGGCGGGAGCGGCCGCGCACTGATTTGCCCGCCCACGAGGCGCCCAGTAGCCTTGACACTTGTGTGTCTGGCCCGTCCGGACACCTTCGTCCGCCCGGAGGCGCCCAATGAGGCGCCAGGGCGCGGGGCACGCCTAAGAACGTGACATTCGTGTGCGGCAAGGCGTCGCCACTGAGAGTAGACCGAGAGGGAACCACCAGGTGCCCACCATTCAGCAGTTGGTCCGCAAGGGCCGCCAGGACAAGGTGTCCAAGAACAAGACACCTGCCCTGAAGGAATCCCCCCAGCGTCGCGGTGTCTGCACCCGCGTCTACACCACCACCCCGAAGAAGCCGAACTCCGCCCTCCGCAAGGTCGCCCGTGTGCGCCTCAGCAGCGGCGTCGAGGTCACGGCCTACATCCCGGGCGTGGGCCACAACCTCCAGGAGCACTCCATCGTGCTCGTCCGCGGCGGCCGGGTGAAGGACCTCCCCGGTGTCCGTTACAAGATCATCCGCGGCTCCCTCGACACCCAGGGTGTCAAGAACCGCAAGCAGGGCCGCAGCAAGTACGGCGCCAAGAAGGAGAAGAGCTAATGCCCCGCAAGGGTCCCGCCCCGAAGCGGCCGATCGACATCGACCCGGTCTACGGGTCGCAGCTCGTCTCCCAGCTCGTCTCCAAGGTGCTGCAGGACGGCAAGAAGCAGGTCGCCCAGCGCATCGTCTACACCGCCCTCGAGGGCTGCCGCGAGAAGAACGGCACCGACCCGGTCGTCACGCTCAAGCGTGCGCTCGAGAACGTCAAGCCGGCCATCGAGGTCAAGTCCCGCCGCGTCGGTGGCGCGACCTACCAGGTCCCGATCGAGGTCAAGGGCACGCGCGGCACCACGCTCGCGCTGCGCTGGCTCGTCGGCTACGCGGCCGACCGTCGCGAGAAGACCATGCACGAGCGCCTCATGAACGAGATCCTCGACGCGTCCAACGGCCTCGGTGCCGCGGTGAAGAAGCGCGAGGACACGCACAAGATGGCCGAGTCCAACAAGGCCTTCGCCCACTACCGCTGGTGATCCCCGGGTGGGGGCACCGACACGGCGCCTCCGCCCTCCACCAGTCCATCTCAGACCTCTAAGGAACGCTGACAACAGTGGCTGTCAACATCACGACCGACCTGAACGTCGTTCGCAACATCGGGATCATGGCCCATATCGACGCGGGCAAGACCACCACCACCGAGCGCATCCTCTTCTACACCGGCATCAGCTACAAGATCGGTGAGGTCCACGAGGGCGCGGCCACGATGGACTGGATGGAGCAGGAGCAGGAGCGCGGCATCACGATCACGTCCGCCGCGACGACCTGCTGGTGGAAGGACCACCAGATCAACATCATCGACACCCCCGGGCACGTCGACTTCACCGCCGAGGTCGAGCGCTCGCTGCGCGTCCTCGACGGCGCCGTCGCGGTGTTCGACGGTGTCGCCGGTGTCGAGCCGCAGACGATGACGGTGTGGCGCCAGGCCAACAAGTACTCCGTGCCGCGCATGTGCTTCGTCAACAAGCTCGACCGCACCGGTGCCGACTTCTTCCACTGCGTCGACATGATGGTCGACCGCCTCAACTCCACCCCGCTGGTCCTCCAGCTCCCGATCGGCGCCGAGGGCGACTTCCTCGGGGTCGTCGACCTGGTCGGCATGCGCGCGCTCGTGTGGCGCGGCGAGACCAAGATCGGTGAGGACTACGAGATCGAGGAGATCCCGGCCGAGCTCGCCGAGCAGGCCGCGGAGTACCGCGAGAAGCTCGTCGAGACCGTCGCCGAGACCGACGACGCGATCATGGAGCGCTACCTCGACGACGGCGACGTGTTCACCGTCGAGGAGCTCGAGGCGGCCATCCGTCGCGCCACCCTGGCCGACAAGCTCAACCCGGTCCTGTGCGGCACCGCGTTCAAGAACAAGGGCGTGCAGCCCCTGCTCGACGCCGTCGTCAAGTACCTCCCGAGCCCGCTCGACATCGACGCGATCATCGGTCACGACCCGCGCGACGAGGAGAAGGAGATCCGTCGGCAGCCGTCCGACGACGAGCCGTTCTCCGGTCTCGCCTACAAGATCGCGACCGACCCGCACCTCGGCAAGCTGATCTACGTCCGGGTCTACTCCGGCAAGCTCGAGGCCGGCTCGACCGTGGTCAACTCGGTCAACGGCCGCAAGGAGCGGATCGGCAAGGTCTACCAGATGCACGCCAACAAGCGTGAGGAGATCGCGTCGGTCGGCGCTGGCCAGATCGTCGCCGTCATGGGTCTCAAGGACACCAAGACCGGCCACACGCTGAGCGACCCGCAGAACCAGGTCATCCTCGAGTCGATGACGTTCCCGGCCCCGGTGATCGAGGTCGCGATCGAGCCCAAGACCAAGAGCGACCAGGAAAAGCTCGGTACCGCCATCCAGCGGCTGTCCGACGAGGACCCCACGTTCACCGTCAAGGCGGACGAGGAGACCGGTCAGACGATCATCGCCGGCATGGGCGAGCTCCACCTCGAGATCCTCGTCGACCGGATGAAGCGCGAGTTCCGCGTCGAGGCGACCGTCGGCAAGCCCCAGGTGGCCTACCGCGAGACCCTGCGCAAGGAGATCACCAAGCACTCCTACACCCACAAGAAGCAGACGGGTGGCTCGGGCCAGTTCGCCAAGGTCGTCATCGGCATCGGCCCCAACATCGACCCCGAGACGGGCGTCGGCGCCGGCTACGAGTTCGTCAACGCCGTGTCCGGTGGTCGCGTGCCGAAGGAGTACATCCCCTCGGTCGACCAGGGCGGCCAGGACGCCATGGAGTTCGGCGTGCTCGCCGGCTACCCCATGGTCGACGTGAAGTTCACGCTCGAGGATGGCGCCTACCACGACGTCGACTCCTCCGAGCTCGCGTTCAAGATCGCCGGCAACCAGGCCTTCAAGGAGGCCGCCCGCCAGGCGAAGCCGGTCCTGCTCGAGCCGATGTTCGCCGTCGAGGTGATCACGCCGGAGAGCTTCCTCGGCACGGTCATCGGTGACATCAACTCGCGTCGAGGCCAGATCAGGGCCCAGGAGGAGCGTCACGGTGACATGGTCATCGACGCCATCGTGCCCCTGTCCGAGATGTTCGGGTACGTTGGCGACCTGAGGTCGAAGACCTCCGGTCAGGCTTCGTACTCGATGGAGTTCGACTCCTACGCCGAGGTTCCCACGAACATCGCCGAAGAGATCATCAAGAAGGTTCGGGGCGAGTAGGTCCCCTCCCTGACGGAGACCCTGCGCGCCGCAGCCCTCGGCGCACCATCCATCACGTACGAGTTTCAGTACCAACCCACACCAGGAGGAGCCCACCGTGGCTAAGGCGAAGTTCGAGCGGACCAAGCCGCACGTCAACATCGGCACGATCGGTCACATCGACCACGGCAAGACGACCTTGACCGCGGCGATCACGAAGGTGCTTCACGACAAGTACCCCGACCTCAATGCCGCTTCGGCGTTCGACGAGATCGACAAGGCTCCCGAGGAGCGTCAGCGCGGCATCACCATCTCGATCGCGCACGTCGAGTACCAGACCGAGGCGCGCCACTACGCGCACGTCGACTGCCCGGGTCACGCGGACTACATCAAGAACATGATCACCGGTGCCGCGCAGATGGACGGCGCGATCCTGGTGGTCGCGGCGACCGACGGTCCGATGCCGCAGACCAAGGAGCACGTGCTCCTGGCCCGCCAGGTCGGCGTGCCCTCGATCGTCGTCGCGCTCAACAAGTGCGACATGGTCGACGACGAGGAGCTCATCGAGCTCGTCGAGATGGAGGTGCGCGAGCTCCTCAGCGACTACGAGTTCCCCGGCGACGACATCCCCGTCGTCCGCGTGGCGGCCTTCCCGGCGCTGCAGGGTGACGAGAAGTGGGCCGAGTCGATCGTCGAGCTCATGAACGCCGTCGACGAGGGCATCCCGACCCCCGAGCGCGAGACCGACAAGCCGTTCCTCATGCCTGTCGAGGACGTCTTCACGATCACCGGTCGCGGCACGGTCATCACCGGCCGCATCGAGCGTGGCATCGTCAAGGTCAACGAGGAGGTCGAGATCATCGGCATCCGCGAGACCGCCCAGAAGTCGACCGTCACCGGCGTCGAGATGTTCCGCAAGCTGCTCGACGAGGGTCAGGCCGGCGAGAACGTCGGGCTGCTCCTCCGTGGCACCAAGCGCGAGGACATCGAGCGCGGCATGGTCGTCATCAAGCCGGGCACCACGACCCCGCACACCAACTTCGAGGCCTCGGTCTACATCCTCTCGAAGGAGGAGGGCGGCCGTCACACGCCGTTCTTCAACAACTACCGTCCGCAGTTCTACTTCCGGACGACCGACGTGACCGGCGTCGTCACCCTCCCCGAGGGCACCGAGATGGTCATGCCGGGCGACAACACGGAGATGTCGGTGGAGCTCATCCAGCCCATCGCCATGGACGAGGGCCTGCGTTTCGCGATCCGTGAGGGTGGCCGCACCGTCGGCGCCGGCCGGGTCGTGAAGATCACCAAGTGATCGTCTGACACCCAGCGAGGCCCCTCTGCCGTCAGGCAGGGGGGCCTTGCTGCGTCTCGGACCAGGTTTGGGACCCGAGCACGAATGCGAGAATCCACCCCCATGAGTACCCCGCAGAATCCCTATGGCGGCACGAATCCCTACGGCGGCACGAACCCCTACGGAAACGCCCCCTACGGCCCGCAGCGCGACCACCCCCAGGCGACCATCGTCCTCGTCCTCGGGATCCTCGGCCTCGTCGCCTGCCAGGTGCTCTCGCCGATCGCCTGGGTCATGGGCAGCCGCGCGCTGCGCGAGATCGACGCCTCCGACGGGCGCACCGGGGGCCGCAGCCAGGTCCAGGCCGGTCGGATCTGCGGGATCGTCGGCACGATCCTGCTGGTGCTCAGCGTGCTCGTCATCATCGTGGCCGTCGTCGTCCTCCTGGCGGTGCCCGGGTCCGTCGACACCTCTCCCAACTGATCGGATGCTCGTGACGGACCACGCGACGGACCAGGACCACGTCCGCCCCGCCCGACCGCACCAGAAGCTGACCGACGACGGACGTCGGGTCCGCGAGGTGCTCAGCTACAGCCGCCGTGGCAGCCGCTTCACGACGCGGCAGGCCGCCGCGTGGGAGGCCCACCACGAGCGGTGGGTCGTCCCCGACGAGGCCGTCGACGACTCCGGCTTCTCCTGGGACCAGGCGTTCGGCCGCCAGGCGCCGCTGGTGGTCGAGATCGGCTGCGGCACCGGCGAGGCGACCGCCGCGCTGGCCACCGCGCGCCCCGACGCCAACGTCCTGGCGCTCGAGGTCTGGCTGCCCGGGGCGGCCGAGACCATGGGACGGGTCGCCGAGGCGGGTCTCACCAACGTCCGGCTCTGCGGGGTCGACGCGGTCTGGCTGCTCGAGCACCTCGTCGCGCCTGACACGCTGGAGGAGCTCTGGACCTTCTTCCCCGACCCCTGGCACAAGGCCAAGCACCACAAGCGCCGCCTGGTCACCCCCGCGTTCGCGGCGGTGGCGGCGGAGCGGCTCCGACCCGGGGCCCGCTGGCGGCTGGCGACCGACTGGGCGGCGTACGCCGAGCAGATGCGCGACGTGCTCGACGCCGAGCCCCGGCTCGAGGGCGGCGTGGTCGAGCGGTGGGCCGAGCGCCCGCTGACGAAGTTCGAGCGCAAGGGCCTCGCGGTCGGTCGGACCATCACCGACCTGACCTACACCAGGCGGGCCTGACCGGCTGAGCGGTGGCGCGACGTCGGGGTTGGTGGTCTCCTGGAGGGCACCACTTCTCGACGCTGGGAGGCAGCGTGGCCACCGACCCCCGCAGGATCACCGACGGCGGCCTCGAGACCGACCTGATCTTCCATCGCGGCCGCGACCTGCCGGAGTTCGCCGCGTTCCCGCTGCTCGATGACGAGCCCGGCCGCGGCCTGCTGCGCGACTACTACACCGACTACGTCGCGCTCGCGGCCCGGGCGCAGGTGCCGCTGCTCCTGGAGACCCCGACCTGGCGGGCCAACCCCGACTGGGGGGTCCGGGTGGGCTACGACGACGTGGCGCTGGGCCGGGTCAACCGCGACGCGGTGGACTTCCTGCGCGGCCTCGACACCAGCGGGGTGCCGCACGTCGAGGTCGGCGGTGTGGTCGGCCCGCGCGGTGACGGCTACGTGCCCGGAGCCGCGGTCGACCCCGACGAGGCCGCGGCCTACCACCGGCCGCAGCTGCAGGCCTTCCGCGACGCCGGCGCCACCCGTGCCACCGCGCTCACCCTGACCGACGTGGGCGAGGCGATCGGAGTGGCCCGCGCGGGTGCCGACCTCGGGATCCCGGTCGGCATCGGCTTCACGGTCGAGACCGACGGCCGGCTCCCGGGCGGGACGACCCTGGCCGAGGCGGTCGAGCGCGTCGACGCCGACACCCCGCCCGACTACTTCCTCGTCAACTGCGCTCATCCCGAGCACGTCGAGCGCGGCCTCGACGACGGACTGTGGCGGCTCCGGGTCGGCGGGCTGCGCGTCAACGCCTCTACCCTCAGCCACGCCGAGCTCGACGAGTCGACCGAGCTCGACGACGGCGACCCGCTGCAGCTGGCGACCGACCACGCCCGGCTGGTCGACCTGCTCCCGGCGGTGCGCGTCGTCGGCGGGTGCTGCGGCACCGACGTGAGGCACGTGGCCGCGCTGTGGGGCCAGGACGTCAACCGATGACGTCGCGGTCGGTGTCGGCGACGTCGGCGAGGAGCAGCGCGATCTCCTCGTCGACGTAGGGGTCGTCCTCGCCCGCCGCGTCGAGCTCCGCGCGCAGACCGCGCTGCACCTCGAGGGCCCCGTCGGCGTGGCCGAGGTGGCGCAGGCTCCAGCCGACCATCCACCGCGCGATCCGCAACCGGCCGGCGTCGCCGATGCGCTCGCGGGCCAGGACGGCGTCCTCGAACGCGGCGAGCGCCGCGCCCCAGTCGCCCGCGTCGGCGTGGGTCATCCCGATGTTGTTGAGCAGCGAGGCGTCCCAGTCGCGCGCCGCCGGGTCGGCCGAGACCGTGGCGACTGCGAGCGCGTGGTGGTGGAGACCGAGCTGCTGCTCGACCGGCGCGACGAGGGCCGTCATGTGCAGCGCGTCCACGTGGAGCACGTCGAGCCCGGCCGTGCGGGCCGACTCGGCAGCGGCGCCGAACAGCGGCCGGGCCTCGTCGGGCGCTCCGCCCGAGCGGTGCAGCCGACCGCGCTCGAGCAGGACCCGCGTGGCCACCTCGGGGTCGTCGGTCGGCAGGGTGTCGAGGAGCTCGTGGGCGTCGTCGTAGCGCTCCTGGAGGCCGAGGGCCCGCGCGACCTGGGTGGTGAGGACCAGGGCCTCGCGCGCCGGCGCCGCGGCGGCGGCCGACCGGAAGCGGCCTCGGAGCCGGCCGGGTCGTCGAAGTCCCACAGTGCGGCGACGTCCCCGGCCTCCATGGCCTCCACCCCAGCATGGCAGCGGATCGACGTCCAGTGTCCGACGACGGCGACGCGCGCGACGCGCGGTGCTCCTAGGCTGCTGCGGTGAGCACCGAGGTCGAGACCCCGCGCCGGGTCGGCCTCCACCGCGCCTGGTGGGTGGCGGCGGTGACCATGGCCGCCCTGATCGCGGCGGCCGGCTTCCGCTCGTCGACCGGCGCGCTGCTCGGCCCGCTCGAGGAGGACTTCGGGTGGTCCCGCGGCACGACCTCGGGCGCCGTCAGCCTCAACCTCATCGTCTACGGCCTGACCGCGCCGTTCGCCGCCGCGCTGATGGAGCGCTTCGGCGTCCGCCGGGTGGTCGCGGCCTCGCTGACCCTCGTCGCGGTCGGCTCCGGCCTGACGCTGGTGATGACCGAGGCCTGGCAGCTGTGGCTGCTCTGGGGGTTCGCGATCGGCGTCGGCACCGGGTCGCTGGCCCTGGTCTTCGGGGCGATCGTCGCCAACCGCTGGTTCGTCAAGCACCGCGGCGTGGTGATCGGGGTCTTCTCCGCGGCCAGCTCGACCGGCCAGCTCGTGTTCCTCCCGGCCATCGCCCACCTAGCCGACGGCCCGGGCTGGCGCTGGGCCGCCGGGCTCGTCGCGGTCTTCGCGCTGCTCCTCGTGCCGCTCGTGCTGCTGGTGCTCGCCGACTCGCCCGCCGCGGTCGGGACGACGGCGTACGGCGCCGACCCGCTCGCCCCGCCGCCGACGGCGCCCGTCCCCACGCGCGGCGCCGCGCGGGTCGCGATCGACACGTTCCGCGGGAGCGCGCGGTCGAAGGTCTTCTGGATCCTGTTCGGCTCGTTCTGGATCTGCGGCTGGTCGACCAACGGGCTCATCGGCACCCACTTCATCGCCGCCTCCCACGACCACGGCCTGCCCGAGACGACCGCGGCCTCGCTGCTCGCCCTGATCGGGATCTTCGACATCGTGGGCACGGTCGCGAGCGGGTGGCTGACCGACCGCGTCGACAGCCGCTACCTGCTCTTCGTCTACTACCTGCTGCGCGGGCTGTCGCTGCTCGCCGTGCCCTACCTGCTCGCCGACGTGGTGCACCCGAGCCTGTTCGTCTTCATCGTGTTCTACGGCCTCGACTGGGTGGCGACCGTACCGCCGACGGTCGCCCTGTGCCGCGCCCACTTCGGCGTCGAGAAGGCCGGCGTCGTGTTCGGCTGGGTGTTCGCCGCGCACATGGTCGGAGCCGGCGTCGCGGCCAGCTATGCGGGGCTCGTCCGGCAGGGGACCGGCGACTACTACGGCGCCTGGATGACGGCTGGCGTCCTGTGCGTCCTGGCGGCCGCCGCGGTGCTGATGATCCCGGCGGTGCCCGAGCCCGACGCTGCCGAGGAGCTGCCGGTCACCGACTCGATGTGAGTCGGGCGGGGTCAGGGGCGGGAGACGTCCCAGGTCGGCGGCTGACCCACGGCCCTGGTCGCGTCCTCAGCGACCCGACGTGAGCCGCTGCCGGACCGCGGCCTGCCGGCGCAGCCGTGCCAGGTCGCGCTCGCGCCGCGAGCCGATCACCGCGGCGAGGAAGTCCTCGGGCCGGGTGCCGACGGGCGGCAGCGGCGCGACGTGGGCACTGACCTCCTCGGCGAGCCGAGCGCCGACCGCCTGGCGGGAGGCGGGGTCGAGGGAGGGTGCGCGGCCGAGGTACTGGCGGACGGCGAGCGCCAGGCCGGTCGGGAGCGACGTGATGTCGGCGCGGGCCGCCCACGCGGCCAGGTGGGACGGCACGACCGGGGGGTAGGGCAGCGAGAGCGCGACGCGGGTCCGCACGACGTAGGTGCCGGCGGCGTAGTCGCCGAGGCGCTTGCCGCGGCTGCTGAGCAGCATGGAGAAGAACGCCGGGACGCCGAAAAGGACATAGACCTCGACGACGCCGAGGAGGTTGCGGACCAGCGCGTGCTGGAAGGAGATCGGTCCGGCGTCGTCGCGCACCGAGCGCAGTCCCAGCGCGAGCTTGCCGACCGAGCGGCCGCGGGTCAGCGTCTCGACCGTCGTCGGCGCGATCACCAGGACGATGAGCGTCACCGCGATGACCGCGGCCTGGGCGAGTGCCGGGTCGGTGTCGATCGAGGCGACGGCGAAGACGATGAGCAGCGCGACGAGCGCGCCGATGGTCACGACGACGTCGATCAGGCCCGACGCCATTCGCGGGCCGAGGCTGGCCGGCGGCAGGTCGAGCGCGACGGCCTCGCCGGTGACGAGGTCGTCACTGGTGATCGTCGCGAACTCGTGCCCGGCCATGGCGTCAGTCTCCCAGGTGGTCGCGCAGCGTGCCCAGGATCTCCGGCCAGTGCGCGACGAGGGTGGCGGGGTGGGTCGTGCCGGGGCGTACGACGACGCGCGGGTCCGCGAAGCGGCGCGTCCACGCGTCGGCCGCGTCGGCACTCGAACGGTCGTCGTCGCCTCCGAACCACAGGTGCACCGGGGCGGCGACCTGCTCGGGCGTGTGGTCCCAGGCAGAGAGGAGCAGGGCGGCGTCGCGCAGGTAGCCCTCGGGTGACGTCAGGGCCTCGCGGGTGGCGGCCGCGACCCCGGCCGCCCCGGCGACCGCGCCCAGCACCGCCGCGTCGGCCGGGGGCAGCTGGGCGAGGAAGCGGCGGGCCAGGGCCTCGTCGTCGGGGTCGCCGGGGGCCAGCGTGGCGGCGTACTGCTCGAAGCCGCGGCGGAACCGCTCGACCTTGTCGGCGACGGTACCGGGCTCGGGCGACGGCGACTGGGCGGCGACCAGTCCGAGCGCCGCGACCAGGCCGGGGTGGCGCGCGGCGACCGCGAGCGCGTAGGAGCAGCCGACCGACATGCCCAGCACCGCCAGGCGCTCGACCCCGAGCGACCGCGCGACCGCGACGGCGTCGTCGGCCACGGATCCCTGGGTCGAGGCGTGCGGGTCCGAGGCGCCGTACCCCGGACGGTTGACGCACAGCAGCCGTACGCCGAGCGCGAGGGCCGCCGTGTGGCCGGTCATCGCGACGTGGCGGGTGTCGGGGCAGCCGTGCAGGACCAGGACGAGGGGACCCGCCCCGGCGCCGCCGAGCCAGACCTGCGCACGACGCCCGTCGGGCAGCGTCACCAGCTCCGGGGCCACGCCCTCAGATTAGGGTGAGCGCGTGGACCTCGACGCGTACGTGCTCGGCCACGCCCACGAGTGGCAGCGCCTCGAGGAGCTGGTCGCCCGCAGGACGCTCGACGGGCCCGAGAGCGACGAGCTGGTCGAGCGCTACCAGCAGGTCGCGACCCACCTCTCCGTCGTACGGACCTCGTCGCCCGACAGCCACCTGATCTCCTACCTGTCCTCGTTGCTGGCCCGGGCGCGGATCCGCCTCGTCGGCACCCGGACGAGCACCTGGCGGGCGTTCGAGCGGTTCTTCACGCACCGCTTCCCGGCCGCGCTCTACCGGCTGCGCTGGTGGTGGCTGGGCTGTGTGGCCGCCAACGTCGTGGTCGCCGCGGTGATCATGCTGTGGCTGCTCGACCACCCCAACGTCGAGCAGACGCTGCTCTCGCCGCAGGAGGTCGACCAGCTCGTCAACAGCGACTTCGAGAGCTACTACAGCGAGAACCCCGCCCAGAGCTTCGCGACCCTGGTCTGGCTCAACAACACGCGCGTCGCGGCGCTCTGCATCGCCCTCGGCGTGCTGGGGCTGCCGGTCGTCTACCTGCTGTTCCAGAACGTCCTCAACGTCGCGATCGTCGGCTCGATCATGATCCGCGCCGACCGCGGCCAGGTGTTCTTCGGCCTGATCCTGCCCCACGGGCTGCTCGAGCTGACGGCGATCTTCGTCGCCGGCGGCGTCGGGCTGCGGCTGTTCTGGTCGTGGATCGAGCCCCGTGGGCTGACGCGGGCCGGGTCGCTGGCCCGCGAGGGCCGGACCGCGGTGACGGTCGCGATGGGGCTCGGCGTGGTGCTGCTCGTCAGCGGCATCATCGAGGCCTTCGTGACCCCCTCGCCCCTGCCGACCTGGGCGCGGATCGCCATCGGGGTCCTGGCCGAGCTGGCCTTCCTGGCCTACGTGTTCGTGCTCGGCCGTCGCGCCGCCGCCGAGGGCGAGACCGGCGACCTGTCGGCCGACCTGCTCGAGGACAAGGTCGCGACCCAGGCCTGAGCAGTGGGGCGGGGTGAACTGCGCAACTGCGCGATGCGGGCGCCCGGCTACAGCAGCCCCTGCGCCTTGAGGTGCAGGTAGTGGTCGGCCAGGGCGGGGGGCAGCCGCTCGGCGTCGGCGTCGACGACGTCGACGCCCAGCTTGGTCAGCAGCTCGCTCGTACGTCGACGCCGCGAGACGGCCTGCTCGGCGGCCGCGGCGTCGTAGACCTCGTCGATGGTGTCGCGGGTGGCGGTCAGCCGGTCGAGCTCGGGGTCGCGGACCGAGGCCAGGACCACGCGGTGGTGGCGGGTGAGGGCGGGCAGCACGGCGAGCAGGCCCTCCTCGACCGCGCTCGGCTCGAGCGGGGTGAGGAGCACGACCAGCGCACGCTGCCGGCCGAAGCCCTGGACCGCGCCGGCCAGCGCGTCCCAGTCGGCCTCGGCGATGACGGGCTCGAGGTCGGCCATCGCGTCCTGCAGGCGGCCCGAGACCGACGTGGCCCCGGCCGAGCGCAGCCGCGACCGGACCCTGCGGTCGCCGGCGACGAAGTCGATCCGGTCGCCGGCCCGGGCGGCCAGCGCCGCGAGCAGGAGGGCGGCGTCCATCGCCGAGTCGAGGCGTGGGACGTCGTCGACCCGGCCCGCCGAGGTACGGGAGGTGTCGAGGACGAGCACGACCCGCCGGTCACGCTCGGGCTGCCAGGTGCGGACCACCACGTTGGACGTGCGCGCCGAGGCGCGCCAGTCGATCGAGCGCACGTCGTCGCCGCGGACGTACTCACGCAGCGAGTCGAACTCCGTGCCCTGTCCGCGCACCCGGACCGCCGAGCGGCCGTCGAGGTCGCGGAGCCGTGCCAGCCGCGACGGCAGGTGCTTGCGGGAGTCGAACGGCGGCAGCGACCGGACGGTCCCGGGTACGTCGAGCGTCCGTTGTCGCGCGACCAGGCCGAGCGGCCCGGGCAGTCGCACGGTCACGCCGGTCGCGCGCAGGTCGCCGCGACGGCGGGGGAGCAGCGGTGTCGCCAGGGCCGCACGGTCGCCGGGCGCGAGCCGGACGCGGTGCCGGTTGTCGGTGGCGCCCGCGGTCGGCTGCCACGCGTCACGTACGACGCCCCGCACCGACCGCGCGGACGTGTTGTCGGCGACCAGGAGCGACTCGGCGGGGTGCCCGGTACGGACCGCACCGATCGGCCGGCGGGTGAACGTCAGCGAGGAGGGCTTCGGGGCCAGCAGCAGGTCGAGGCCGCAGACGACCAGCACCAGCAGGAGCCACAGCCACACGGTGCCGCCGACGGGCCGCAGCAGCACGGCCACGAACCCCAGCAGCACGAGCAGCGGCACCCGCCCGGTGATCGCCATCAGCGGTCCATCAGCGGGGGACCGGCACGGAGCCGAGCGCCGAGGCCAGCACCTGCGCCACGTCGACGCCCTCGAGCTCGGCCTCGGGCCGCAGCCCGAGCCGGTGCACGAGCGTCGCGTGGGCCAGCGACTTCACGTCGTCGGGCGTCACGAAGTCGCGTCCCGACAGCCACGCCCAGGCCCGGGCCGCGCGCAGCAGCGCGGTCGCGCCTCGAGGGCTGACCCCGAGCGACAACGAGGGCGACTCGCGCGTCGCGCGGGCGATGTCGACGATGTAGGCCGCGACCTCGGGGCTGACCTGGACGGTGCGCACCGCGCGCTGCCCGGCCTCGACGTCGGCGCCCGAGGCGACCGCGGTGACGCCCGCGGCGCGGACGTCGCGGGGGTCGAAGCCGGCCGCGTGCCGGTTGAGGATCTCGATCTCGGCGGCCCGACCGGGGATCGGCAGCACCACCTTGAGCAGGAACCGGTCGAGCTGGGCCTCGGGCAGCGGGTAGGTGCCCTCGTACTCGACCGGGTTCTGCGTCGCGGCCACCAGGAACGGCCGCGGCAGCTGGTGGGTCGTGCCGTCGACCGAGACCTGCCCCTCCTCCATCGCCTCGAGCAGCGCCGACTGGGTCTTGGGGGGCGTGCGGTTGATCTCGTCGGCCAGCAGCAGGTTGGTGAAGACGGGTCCGCCACGGAACGACAGCTCGCCGGCGTGGGAGTCGATCACCATCGAGCCGGTGATGTCGCCCGGCATCAGGTCGGGCGTGAACTGCACGCGTCGGGTCTCGACCGAGAGCGACGCCGCGAGGGTGCGCACCAGCAGGGTCTTGGCGGTCCCGGGCACGCCCTCCATCAGCACGTGCCCGCCGCAGAGCATGGCCACGAGCAGCCCCGACACGGCGGCGTCCTGGCCGACCACGGCCTTGGCGACCTCGCGGCGCACGGCGACCAGCCGCTCGCGCGCGGCGCCGTCGGCCTCGCTGGGTCCGGGGGCGTCGGGGGCGTCGGGGGACTTGTCGAGCGACGTCATGAGCGGCGTACCTCTTCCTCGAGCGCGGCCAGGGCGGCCGCCAGGCTGATCAGGTCTCGGTCGGATCCGGGCGGGCGGCCCAGGGCGCCGAGCAGCCCGCCGACCTCGGCCTCGGGACGCCCGACGTGGCGTGCGACGTCGCGCACCAGGGTGGGCTCGTCGGTCGCCGGGCCGAGGCGCATCCGGGTCCGGATGCGGGCGCGGGTGGCCGCGCGCAGGGTCTCGGCGGCGTGCGCGCGGTCGCCGGAGCGGCGGTAGAGCCGGCCGCGGCTGCGGGTGGTCTCGATCGCCTTGACGACGACGGGAAGCGGCTCGGTCGCGAGCGGGCCGAGGCGGCGTCCGCGCCACCCGACCAGTGCGACGGTCGCGAGCAGGAGCAGGGCGAGGCCGGGCGCGACCCAGTCGGGCACCAGCGAGGCGAAGTCGACGCCGTCGTCGCCGACGAGGTCGTCGTAGGACGCGACGTACCAGACCAGCCGGTCCTGCTGGCCCAGCAGCCGCAGGGCCACCGCCGCGTTGTCGGCCCGCAGCACCTGGTCGTTGGTCAGCAGCTGCGGGGCACCGAGCAGCACGAGGTCGTCGGCGGTCACGAGCGTGTCGGCGAAGCAGCCGTCGCCGGGCATCACGCTGGCCTCGTCGACCTCGATCGCGAGCCCGGTGAAGAGGTCGTCGTCGCAGGACGCGTCGATCGGGTCGCCGGCGTCGACGTAGCCGGCCGAGCCGGGCTGGTCGAGCACGCGGAGCAGCTCGGGGTTGGGGTCGACCACGACGATCCGGGCGCCGCCGGCGTCGCGGCGCAGCCGCTCGACGGTGCTCTCGCCCAGCTGCTCCGACGAGGTGACGACGACGGTGGTGCCGCTGTCGGCGCCGGCGTCGGCGAGGTCGTCGGCCGAGCGGACGACCTCGACGTCGACGCCCTCGTCGTCGAGGACGCGCGCCACCGCCCGGGCGCCGTCGGCCCCGGCGTTGGCCGGGTCGTAGTCGGCGCTCTGCCCGGTCTCGCCGCCGGCGGTCACCAGTGCGACCCCGACGGCGAGCAGCAGGAACGCGGCGATCACCAGGGCGGTGCGGTGGCGGCGCAGCCAGCCGAGCGGCCCGGAGCGGGTCGGGGGAGCGTCCGGGGGACCGGCCGGTGCAGCAGCGGGTGGAGCCGGTGACGCGGCGGACGGGAGGAGGTCGGTCACCGCGCGCCCGCCAGCTCGACGTCGAGGTCGAGCACCGCGACCGCCTGGTCGCGGGTAGCCGGGCGCTCGCCGTACATCACGGCGTCGAAGAGGTCGGCGCCCGCGGCGGTGCGGTCGCGGTGCTGGGGGTACTCGCCGGCCAGCGCGGCGGCGACCTCGTGCGCGGTCACGCCGGGGGAGTCCTCGAGCCGGCCGCGCTCGACCTGGCGGCGGGCAAGGGCCCGGAAGCCGTCGACGACGGCGTCGGCGTGACGGCCCTCGGCCAGCGCCACCTCGGCGCGCCGGCGGAGCTCGGCGGCGGTGACGACCTCGTCGGTCAGCACGTCGCCCCCACGGCCCTGGTCGCGTCGGGCCGTGCCGCGGGCCCGGGAGGCGAGGAAGGCCAGGCCGCCGACCAGGGCCAGGACGATGAGCGTGATCGCGAACCAGGTGAGCGACGGGATGCCGCGCGCGCCCTCGACGCTGCCGTCGACCTGACGGCCGATCCAGTCGATGATCCGCTGCACCAGGTTGTCCTGGAAGTACGTCGGGTCGGCGAGCTCGCGCCGCAGCAGCCCGCGGGCGTCGTCGCCCGACGGGTCGAGCGGCGGCTCGAGCCTCACGAGCCCAGGACCCCGGCCTGCCGCATCAGCTCGACGTCGTAGGCCTCCTTGCGCATCCGCTGGTCGAGGTACTGCAGCGAGGTGACCGTCGAGGTGAACGGCGCGACGAAGGCCGTCGTGGCGACCTGGGCGAGCGCGGTGCCGAGGATCGTGACGAACAGCGACAGGTCCTCGTCGACCGTGAGCGACCCGACGGTGCCGCCGATGGAGAACGGGAGGCCGAGCAGCTGCCCGGCGAACGCGCCGATGACGACGGTCAGCAGGGCGATGCCGAAGATCCGCCAGAAGCCCCCGAGCGAGAGCCGGTAGCCGCGGCCGATGCTGGAGACGACCCCGAGGTCCTCGAGCATCAGCGCCGGCACCGGCAGGTAGTAGACGCGGATCCAGAACCACGACATGAACGCGGCGAGCACCGGCACCGAGAAGATGATGAGCAGGACGGCCGCGACCGTCGGGGTCAGCAGGACGACCAGCACGACGAACATGGCGTAGACGGCCAGGATCAGCGTGGTCGCCAGGGCGAGCACCAAGGCCAGCCCGACGAGCCGCCACCGGCGCCCGTGGGTCGCCGCCCACGCCTCGCCCAGCGTCAGTCGCTTGCCGACGGCCGCCGCGGCCGTCACGTGGACGACCATGCCGGTGACCAGGATCAGCCCGAGCCCCTGCAGGATCGCGGCCGCCGCGTAGGAGCCGTAGGCCACGACGTAGCCGATCGCGTCCTCGTCGCTGACCTCGGTCGCCGACGGGTCGTAGGTGAGGCCGACGGTCCAGGTCAGCACGCCGACGAGGAGCACCGGGATCGCCATCGCGATCGCGGCGACCAGCACCGCCGACCCGACCGTCGCCTTGGGGTTGAACCGGATGATCCGGAACGCGGCGTCGTAGATCTCGCCGAGCGAGAGCGGCCGCAACGGCATCGCCCCGGGCTTGTGGGCCGCACCGAGCATCCCGCGCTCGGGTGTCCAGCCGGGCGGTGGCGGTGCGCCGAAGCCGGGCTGGGGCGGGGGCGCGGGGCCCCACTGCTGGGGCGCGGCGGGCCCCCACTGCGGCGGCGCGGCGGGCTCACCGGGCGGCGGTGCTCCCGGGGGCGGGGGCGGACCGGGGGGCGGGAAGTCCGACATGGCTCCTCATCGCGGGTGGCGGGGAGGTCATCTTGTCATCCGGGTCCGACGGTCCCGGCCCGCCGTGCCCCCGCGTCCCTACCGGGACGAGTAGTGCGACGGCAGCACGCACGCCTGGTCGAGCCCGAGCACCCGGTTGAGCCGTCCGAACGAGAGCCACGACCCGAGGCACATCGAGAGCTCCACGACCTCGTTGTCGCTGTAGGCCGCCTTGAACCGCGCCCAGAAGTCGTCGTCGAGGCCGTGGTGGTCGAGGGCGTAGCGCTCGGCGTACTCCGCCGCGAGGCGCGCCCGGTCGTCGAGGTCCGTGGTGGTGCGCCACGCGGTGACCGCGTCGGGGAAGGTGTCCTCGACGGTCACGCCGTCGCGCTCGGTCCGCCAGTCCTGGCAGAACAGGCACCCGTTGACCTGGGCGATCCGCAGCCGGGCGGCCTCGAACTCGCGCAGCCCGAGGGTCCCGTGCTCGTAGACGCTCTGGGCGAAGGCCGCGGCGGCCGGGCCGATGCCCGGCACCATCTCGCCCCAGACGTAGATGATCGGGTCCTTGCCCTCGGGCACGTCGATCTTCATGAGCCGGTCCTTCCGTCGAGCTTTCCGGTGGCGGGGGAGAGAGGGACGTCGAGCGCGTCGTAGATCCCGGGTGCGGCCGCGCGCAGCCAGGGGACGGCGTTGAGCAGGCGGTTGGCGGCGGTGGCGTTGCCGCCCGCGGCACGGTTGCCGCCCTCGTCGGTCGCCTCGACGTTGACCTCGATGCGGGGCCGGCCCTCGATGACCACCTTGTGCGCGCCGTCGCCGCCGTCGGGAGGCAGCGGCCAGTCGGGGGCGCAGTCGGGTGTGATCCGGGTGACGTGCTCGATGACGATCCGCGGCTCGCCACCGACGATGCCCTGCACCTCGAACCGGAGCGCACCCTGCGTCCCCCGGGCGAACAGGCCCATCCGGTTGGTGACGTCGGCCTCGAGCGGGCGACGGAGCAGGGTCTCGCGGATCTCGTCGACCTCGACGCCCAGCGCCCGCGCGATGAGGCGGACCTGGCCGCCCCACACCATGGTCGGCACCCCCGGCGCCGTCATCGGCGGCTCGTGGTCCATGGGCTCGCCCATGCCGACGAGCATGCGGACGGCCTCGGGGGCGTCGTACGTCGTGTAGTCGAAGATCTCCTGGCAGCGCACCTGGTCGACCGTCCCGGCCAGCCCGCTCACCAGCACCGGCAGCAGGTCGTTGCCCCAGCCCGGGTCGATGCCGCTGACGAACAGCGCGCCACCGCCCTCCTCGGCCGCCGCCAGGAGGGGATCGCGGAGCGCGGCCGGTGCGGAGCGCTGGTCGTAGAGGGCATAGAGCGCGGGCGTCACCACGACGGCGCCCGCACGCAGCCCCCGGGCGACGTCGAAGGCCGCGCCGTCGGGCCGCACGTCGCCGGAGGCCATGTAGGCGACCGCCCCCGCCCCGCCCAGGGCGGACAGGGCTGCGTCGACGTCGTCGGTCGCCGCCACCCCGAGGGGCTCGTCGAGACCGGCCAGGTCGGCGGCGTCGCGGCCGACCTTGGCCGGGTCGGCGACGACCACCCCCGCGAGCCGCAGCAACGGGTGCGCCACCACGGACCGGATCGCCGCCCGGCCCATGTTGCCGGTGCCCCACACCACCACCGGAATGTAGAACGTGTTCTCGTTCGGCACGTGCCGACAGTACGGCGCCGCCCGGCCCGCCGATACCCCGTGGCCGGTTCCGGACCGCGGTCTACCGCACGGATGCTCGTCGAGTTGGATCCCCGCGCCGATGTCTGCCAAGATATCCAGGTTGCTCCGGCGGGTTGCCGGGGTGCGGCAGGTCTTGACTACTGAATCGCGTCTCCCAGCACGGCCCTCCGGGGTCGCGCCGTGACGTGGTGGTGGCAGCAGCCGCACCGCACCTGGAGACCCGATCAGCACCACACCTCAGGCCCACGATCACCAGAACACCGGTGAACTTCTCGGGCCGGAAGCGTTCACGCGCGTGTCGTCAGTTCCAGATATGGCGACACGCCCGACCGCGGGGGTGGGGAAGCGGAGCAGGACCCATGACGCAGGACGAGCGAGTAAGGACGAGCTACCTATGGCGGGACAGAAGATCCGCATCAGGCTCAAGGCCTATGACCACGAGGTGATCGACACCTCGGCGCGCAAGATCGTGGACACCGTCACCCGCACGGGTGCCAAGGTCGCCGGCCCTGTGCCGCTGCCGACCGAGAAGAACGTGTACTGCGTCATCCGCTCGCCGCACAAGTACAAGGACTCCCGCGAGCACTTCGAGATGCGCACCCACAAGCGCCTCATCGACATCATCGACCCGACGC
>NZ_JAURVJ010000093.1 GCF_030655615.1 Nocardioides sp. | reverse complement strand
ATCGCGGCGCAGAGCCCGGCGAAGCCGGCTCCGATGACGAGGTGGTCCACCTCGGTGGTCGAGCGCACCTCGGTGGTCGAGCTTGTCGAGACCTTCATGTCCACGACCGTACTGGCGTTATTGAACAAACGTCAATAGAGTGGGGTCCGTGACCGCCAGCACACGCATCCGTCTCACTCCGGACGAGCGTCGGGCCCAGCTGCTCGACCTCGGCGTCCGGCTGCTCGCCGACCGCTCCCTCGACGAGCTCTCGATCGACCTGCTCGCCGAGGAGGCCGGCATCTCGCGGGGCCTGCTCTACCACTACTTCGGCAACAAGCACGCCTTCCACGAGGCCGTCGTGCGCCGGGCCGTCGACGACCTCGTCGCCCAGACCGCTCCCCAGCCCGACGCCGGTGACCCGCTCGCGACGCTGGCTGCGTCGATGACGGCCTACGTCGACTACGTCGAGGCCAACCACGCCGGCTACGTGTCGCTGGTCAAGGGCGCCCAGGGCGGCAACGAGACCCTGCGCGCGATCTACGACGAGGCCCGAGGCGTGCTGACCGACCGCATCTTCACCGAGGACGCGCAGGCCGACCTGATCCCCGACACCCCCGCGATCCGGCTGCTCGTGCGCGGCTGGGCCGCGATGGCCGAGGAGCTCGTGCTGTCGTGGGTCGCCGACCCCGCCGGCGTCTCCCGCGCCGAGCTGCTGCAGCTGCTCGCCTCGTCGCTCCCGGCGCTCGTCGAGGGCGCGACCGCCTGACCGTTCCTCCCGGCGGGCCGGCACCGGTCTGGTCCGGCCGTTGACCTGCCCGTGGGGGCGACGGATGATCCGACCTCATGCGTCCCTTCGTCGCCGCGGTGCTGGCGATCCTCCTGAGCTCGCTCGTCCTGCCCACGCCCTCCGCCGAGGCGGCACCGGCGCGGATCACGCTCACTCCGGCGCGCCCGATCGCGGGCGAGGACGCCGTCGTCGCCGGCTCGGTGCCCGGCGGCAGGCGCCCGTTGCAGCTGCAGCGCGCGTCCGGGGTGCGATGGGTCGTGGTCGCCAAGGCCCAGTCGGCGGCGAGCGGTGCCTTCCGGTTCGCGACCCGCGGGCCGGCGGTCGCGACCCGCTTGCGGGTGCTCGCCCCGGCGGTGAGGTCGCGGCGGCTCAAGGCCGCCACCACGGCGGTCCTGCCCGTGCGTCCGGTCGCCCAGACCGCTCGGCTCGCCGTACCGAGCGCCGCGACGGTCGGCACGGCGTTCACCGCGACCGCCGGCTTCGCGCCGGCGCGGGCGGGCCGGTCCGTCCAGGTCCAGCGGCTCGCCGGCTCGTCGTGGACCACGGTCGCGACCGGTCGGCAGACCCCCGGCGGTACGGCGGCGCTGCGGGTGACGCCGTCGTCGGCGGGCGCGACGACCTACCGCGCCGTGACGCTCGCGTTCCGCGGTGCGCCCGCCGCGGCGAGTGCCCCGGTCACCCTCACGGTCAGCGGCGGCAGCGGCGGCGGTGGCGGTACGACGCGGGTCTCGGTCTCGACGAGCGGCACCCAGGGCGACCAGCAGTCCGACCGCCCCGACATCAGCGGCGACGGTCGCTACGTCGTCTTCGACTCGCTCGCGAGCACGCTGGTGGCGGGGGACACCAACAACGCGTTCGACGTCTTCCGCCACGACCGGCAGACCGGCACCACGACCCGGATCACGCCGAGCGGGGCCGACCAGGTGGCGGACCAGGCCATCAGCCCGACGATCAGCAGCGACGGTCGCTACGTCGCCTTCCTCTGCGACGACCCGCTCGTGGCCGCCGACGACAACCTCGACCGCGACGTCTACGTCTGGGACGCGACGACCGGCCTCTACGCCCTGGCCTCCGAGTCCCTCGACGGGACCGCGGCCGGTGGTGTCGACGGCGGCAATGCCGAGATCAGCGGCGACGGTCGCTACGTCGTGTTCCCCTCGCAGGCACGCGACCTGGTGGCCACCCCGACGCAGCACTTCAACGTCTACCGCTGGGACCGCACGACCGGCACGACCGACCTCGTCTCGAGGGCAGCCGACGGGGGTGCGACCCAGGGGTCGTCGTACAGCCCGAGCGTCAGCGCCGACGGCCAGACCGTCGCCTTCGACTCGGGGGCCGACAACCTGGTCACTGGGGACGCCAACGGCAAGCTCGACGTCTTCGTCTGGCGGGCGTCGACCGGCGTCACCACGCTGGTGTCCGCGACGGCTTCGGGCACCTCCGGCAACGCCTCGTCGCTCGAGCCGGCGATCAGCGGCGACGGGAGCGTGGTGGCCTTCGAGTCGCTCGCCACCGACCTGGTGACCGGCGACGCCAACGACCGGCGCGACGTCTTCGCTCGTGACCTCACGGCCGGGACGACGACCCAGGTGTCGACGACGCCCGGCGGGGCCGGTGCCACCGGTACGTCGACCAACGTCGACGTCAGCAGTGACGGGACGGTCGTGTCCTACCGTTCCACCGCTGCCGATCTGGTCGCGGGCGACACCAACGGCCGTGACGACGTGTTCCTGTGGCGCCGGGCGACCGGTGCCACGACCCGGATCTCGCTGGCCACCGACGGCTCGCAGGGCAACGCTCAATCCCGGTCGGCGGCGCTCAGCACCGACGGATCGAGGCTCGCGTTCGTGTCGGTGGCAACCAACTTCGCGGCCGGCGACACCAACGCCGTCAACGACGTGTTCGCACGGGGCTAGGACAGCGGCGAGGCGCGGGTCCCTCGCCTTGACGGCTCCGGTGTGGCAACGTCGCACGAAGGCTCGTTCTCGGGAGGGACCCACATGCGTCGTCGTACGCCAATCCGGCTGCTGCTCACCACACTCACCACCATCACCACCACGATCGTCGTCAGCGCGACCCTGCTGACGCCGCCGGGGAGCGCCTCGGCGCCGCCCGCGTCGACCGCACCCACCCCGGCGACCGCCGCCCGTGCGGACTGCCCGCAGCTGCGCCTCGCCGACCGGTGGTACGGCGACAACGCAGAGATGATCCAACGCGTCATCGACCGGCGCGGCCGGTGCGGCTGGCCCGGGGGCAAGGCGCCGAAGGTCAAGCCCTACGCGGTCTTCGACTGGGACAACACGATGATCAAGAACGACATCTCCGACCAGACGATCTTCTGGATGCTGGGCCACGACAAGGTCCTGCAGCCGCCCGGGCGCGACTGGCGCACGACCAGCCGCTTCATGACCGACGAGGGCGCGCGCGCCCTGCGGCGGGCGTGCGGGCGGCTCGCCCGGCCCGGCACGCCGCTGCCGACCAGCACCCACGTGCGGTGCGCCGACGAGATCCTGTCGGTCCGCACCGAGAAGGAGACCACCGACGGCGACCCGGTGTTCGCCGGGTTCCCGCACCGCCGGATCGAGGCGTCGTACGCCTGGGTCGGCCAGATCCTGCAGGGATACACCCCTGCCCAGGTGCGCCGGATCGCCAACCAGGCCCGCACGGCCGCGCTGAAGGCGCCGATCGGGGCGACGCAGAAGGTGGGCTCCAGCCGCGAGACGGCGTGGATCCGCTACTACCCGGTGATGCGCGACCTGGTCCGCACGCTCAAGCGTGCCGGGATCGAGCCGTGGATCGTCTCGGCCTCGCCCAAGGAGTTCGCCGACGTCTGGGGCCGCGGCGTCGGGATCGACCGTGCCCACACGCTCGGCGTCTTCCAGCTGCGCACCCGCGGCCGGCTCAACGGCCACCTCGAGGGCTGCGGCGGCGTCCCCGACGGAGCGGACGCGATCATGACCTACATCGACGGCAAGCGCTGCTTCATCAACAAGCGGATCCTGGGGGTCCAGGGCCCGCGTGCGCTGCGGCCGATGCCCCGCGCCCAGCGCCCGGTGATCTCGGGTGGCGACGCCACGACCGACGTCTCGATGCTCAAGGACGCCACCGGCGTGCACATCGCGCTCAACCGCAACAGCGAGGAGCTGATGTGCGTGGCCTACGACAACGCCGACGGGCGATGGGCCGTCAACCCGATGTTCATCGAGCCGCTGCCGCGCCTGCCTGAGCCCTACCCCTGCACGACCACGGCCTACGTCGACGCCCGCGGCAGGGAGCGTCCGGTGCACCGGCCCGACGGCTCGGTGATCCCCGACCAGGAGGACACGGTCTACGCCGGGGCGGCGGCCGGCTGAGGCCGCGCGACGAAGGCGAGCGCCTGCTCGACGCGCGCCTCGACGCTGCCGGTGACCTCGAGCCAGGGGACGCCGTCGTCGTCGAGCGTGGCGCGGAACCGGTCCTGCATGGTGTGCCGGATCTCCTCGCCGTCGCGCATGCCGTCCTGCACCCAGGGGATCTCGTCGCCGGAGAGGATCCGGGCCCAGGGCCGCACCTGCGCCGTGGCCGCCTCGGCGACGACGGGGGAGAGGTGGCCGACGTAGCGCTCGTGCCACAGCGTCGTGGCCTGGGCGTCGGTGTCACAGACCAGCCACGGCACCGGGGTCGTCCGGGCCGCGGCGTCCTCGGCCGCGCACTGCTCGCGCACGATGTGGACGAACTCGTCGGTGCGCCACGGCGCCTCGAGGCCCCCGGGCCGGACCTCCGACCAGTGGCGGCCGTACTCGGGCACCCACGGGCAGCCGAGCCGTTCGGCCAGTGCCTGGGCGAGCGTCGTGGAGCCGGTCGACTCGGCGCCGGTGACGACCACCCGGCGTACGTAGTGGGCGCGGACGGGCGGCGCCAGGAACGCCCAGTGGCTGCCCGGGTCGGCCCGCACGGCCGTGCCCGAGACCGGCACGTCGCGCCGGCCGGGGTCGACCTGCACCCAGGCCGCGCCGAGCCGCCGGGCCAGCTCGGCGCCGTAGTCGTCGGAGGTGAGGACGGCGTCGACCGGCGCGTCGAGGTGCTCCTCGATGACCGCCATGTGGAGGTCCCAGACCGCCGGGTCGTCGAAGTCGACCGGGGTCTCGTCGTACGCCGCCACGAGTTGCGCCGCCGGGTGCAGCTCGCGGAGCCACGCGGCCCGCACGGCGAGCGGGACGTCCTCGGCGCGGGTGGCCAGCAGCTGCACGGTCACGCGGTCGCAGGCGGCGAGCGCCTCGTCGATCAGGTGCTGGTGGCCGGCGTGCAGCGGCCAGAACTTGCCCAGGACCAGGCCGTGCCGGAACCGCTTCGACCCCGTCACGCGGCGACCGCCTGGGCGGGCTGCTCCTCGCGGAGGTCGCGCGCCCGACGCCACTGCACGAGACCGGCGACGCAGAGCCCGAGGAACAGCACGTAGAGCACCGCCGTCAGCCACAGCCCCTTGTGGGCGTAGAGCGGGATGTAGACGAGGTCGGCGGCGATCCAGAACCACCAGTTGGCGATCCACTTGCGCGACAGCATGAACTGCGCGACCAGGCTGAGCGCCGTCGTCAGCGCGTCCCACCCGGCGACGCTCGAGTCGGTCCAGGTGAGCAGCACCCACTGCAGGACGGCGGTGATGACGCCGACCGCCGCGACGCAGGCGACGAGGGCCGCGGGGGAGGGGTCGTGCACCTCGACGCCGGTGCGCTGGGCGCCACCCTTGAGCCACCACCACCAGCCGAGCGCCGCCAGCCCGATGTAGACGACCTGGAGGCCGGCGTCGGCGTAGAGCCCGGCTCCGACGAAGAGCCAGATGAAGAGCACGTTGTTGGCGATGCCGACGGCGAAGTTGGCGATGTGCTGCCGCACGACGAGGTAGACGCACACGGCGCCGGTGGCGAACGCGGCGATCTCGGTCCAGTCCATGAACCTCACTCCTTTATTGTCTGTGTGACAAGTGTGCGCCGGTCATTGTTTCTTGTCAACCCGACAACTAAAGTCACCGTCATGCCCCGCCACCCCGTCAGCTATGTCGCCGTCGACGTCGCTGCGTTCACGATCGCCGACGACGAGCTCGTGGTGCTGGTGGTCGAACGGGGTGTCGGGCCCTTCCGCGGAGCCCTCGCGCTGCCCGGTGGGTTCGTGCTCCCCGACGAGACCCTCGAGGAGGCTGCTCGGCGCGAGCTGCGCGAGGAGACCGGCGTCGACGAGCCGGTCCTCGAGCAGCTGAGGTCCTACGGGGCGCCGGCCCGCGACCCACGGGCCCGGACGGTGTCGGTCGCCCACCTCGCGGTCCTGTCCGAGCCGGTGTCGCCGGTCGCCGGGACGGACGCGGCGTCGGCCGCGTGGCGTGCGGTGGCCGACGTACGCCGGGCCGGTCTGGCGTTCGACCACGAGGAGATCCTCGACGACGCCGTCGAGCGGCTGGCCTCCAAGCTCGAGTACACCGCCGTCGCGACGGCGTTCCTGGCCGAGGAGTTCACCCTGGCCGAGCTGCGCTCGGTCTACGAGGTCGTCTGGGGTCGCCCGCTCGACGCCGGCAACTTCCAGCGCAAGGTACGGGCGAGCCTCGACTGGGTCGAGCCCACCGGTGAGCTGCGCGCGGCCGGGCGGGGTCGGCCGGCCTCGCTGTTCCGGCCCGTGAAGTCCGGGACCGCTGCGCTGGACAGCCCGTTGGTGCGCTCGTCCTGGTGATCCGTGGCTCAGTGGGCCGGGAGCTGGCCGCTCAGGCGCTGGTGCCGGTCGGCGCTCGGCTGGTTGAGGCCGACGATCTCGACGGTCTTGCCCAGCCGGGCGTACTTGGTCGTGATCGCGTCGAGGGTGGCGACCGTGGAGGCGTCCCAGATGTGCGAGGCGGTGAGGTCGATGACGACGTCGTCGGGATCGGCGGCGTAGTCGAACTGGGCGGCGAGCTCGTTGCTCGAGGCGAAGAACAGCTCGCCGGTGACGCGGTAGACTGCGGTGCTGCGACCGTCGGTGTCGACCACCTCGCGGCGGGTCTCGGTGAGGTGGGCGACCCGGCGGGCGAAGAGGGTCGTCGCGACGAGGACGCCGACCCCGACGCCGATCGCGAGGTTGCCGGTCGCCACGGTGACGGCGACCGTGGCGAGCATGACCGCGGTCTCCGACCCGGGCATCCGGCGCAGGGTCGCGGGTCGGATCGAGTGCCAGTCGAACGTGCCGACCGAGACCATGATCATCACGGCGACCAGCGCGGCCATCGGGATGAGCGAGACCACGTCGCCAAAGCCGACGACCAGGACGAGCAGGAGCACGCCCGCGAGGAACGTCGAGATCCGCGTGCGCGCACCGGACACGTTCACGTTGATCATCGTCTGGCCGATCATCGCGCAGCCGCCCATGCCCCCGAAGAGGCCGGTGCCGAGGTTGGCGCCGCCCTGTCCCCAGGCCTCGCGCGTCTTGTCGGAACGGGTGTCGGTGATGTCGTCGACGAGCTTGGCCGTCAGCAGCGACTCGAGGAGGCCGACGAGGGCCATGCCGATCGCGTAGGGCGCGATGATCCGGAGGGTGTCGAGGGTGAACGGCACGTCGGGCAGGAACAGTGTCGGCAGGCTGCTCGGCAGCGTGCCCTCGTCGCCGACGTCGGGTACGTCGATCGCGGCGAGGAACGTGAACGCCGTCAGCGCGACGATGGCGACCAGCGGGGCCGGCACGACCTGGGTCACGCGCGGCAGGCCCGCGATCACGGCGATGCCGACGGCGGTCATCGGGTAGACCAGCCACGGCACGTCGACCAGGTGGTCGACCTGCGCCGCGACGATCAGGATCGCCAGAGCGTTGACGAAGCCGACCATGACGGACCGCGGGATGAAGCGCATCAGCCGGGCCACCCCGGCCAGGGCGAGGACGACCTGGATCGCGCCGCCGAGGAGCACCGTCGCGACGAGGTAGTCGTAACCGTGGTCGCGCACGACCGGGGCGACCACCAGGGCGACGGCCCCGGTGGCCGCGGAGATCATGGCCGGCCGGGCGCCGAGGAACGAGATGCTCACCGCCATGGTGAACGACGCGAACAACCCGATCCGCGGGTCGACACCGGCGATGATCGAGAACGAGATCGCCTCGGGGATGAGCGCCAGGGCGACGACCAGGCCGGCAAGGACCTCGGTGCGCAGAAGTCGAGGAGAGCGTAGGGCGGCCAGCACCGTAGGCGCTGGGGGCGGTGCGCTGCTCACGAGGTGCTCCGTCCGGCCCGGCGTCCCCTGCCGGATCGCGTCGGCCGCAACCCTACCCTCACGTAAGGGTAAGGTTGACAACGTGCCGACCGAGGAGACGCCGCCAGCGCGGTCGATGCACATTGGTGAGGTCGCCGAGCGCACCGAGTTGTCGCTGCGCAGCCTGCGGCACTGGGACGAGGTCGGGCTGCTGCGTCCCTCGGGGCGCACCGACGGCGGGTTCCGCCTCTACACCGAGGTCGACGTGGAGCGCATCCTGGCCGTCCGCCGGATGAAACCGCTCGGCTTCACCCTCGGCGAGATGAAGGCTGCCCTGCTCGACCTCGAGACCCTCGGCACGGCCGGCGCCGACCACGCTGCGGCCCGTGAGCGCCTCGCCCTGGTGCAGCGGGAGGCCGTCGAGCGCCGCCGTAAGCTCGTCACCCAGCTGGCCATGGCCGACGAGTTCATCGCGATCGTCGAGCAGCGCCTGGCGTGACAGCGTGTGTCCCTGTGCGGGCCCCCCGGTTCGCGGACCTCACCTCGGTCCTGCACAGGACGCCGGGCGCCGCTTCGACCGAGGCTCTACCGAGGCTCAACTGGCAGCCAGAGCTCGCACATGGCGGTCCCGGCATCGGGATCGAAGTCGATCGTGGCCACGATCTCGGGCCCGGGGCGCAGCCGCCACGGCTGCGATGGGAACCACGTGGTTGCTGTCGCTGCCCAGGCGTCCTGCAGTGCAGTCGGGTGCGGGCCGTCGGTACGGAAGACTGCCCAGGTTCCCGCTGGTACCTCGATCTCGTCGAGGTCCGTGGGCGCTGCCCTGGTCGTGGCCACGCCATGGAGGTAGGTCAGGTTGCTTCCCTCGGCCCGGTCGGGGTCGAGGTCGTCGCTGACTGCGAGGACCCCTGACGGTTCGGTGTCGTTGAGGCTCTTGAGCCGGACGACCTCGGTGACCGTGATGCTGGCGACGTGCTCGGCGACCTGCGGGTTGACGCCTTCGTGGATCAGCGGCACGCGTGTGGCGTGGCCGATGAGGCGGACGGGCGGCAGGGTGACGATGCGGGTGTCCATGGGGATGCTCCCTTCGACGGTCAGGCGGAACCTGATCCGTGGTTGTGTGCGCAGGGGACCTCCGTCACGTCGTGCCTCGCTGGGACCTACACCGTGCACGGCGCGGAAGGCTCGGCCGAACGCCTCAGCCGAGCCGTAGCCGTATCGGACGGCGATGGTGAGCAGGGCGTCGTCGGTCGCCACGAGGTCGGCAGCAGCGTGGGACATCCTGCGCCGACGTACGTATTCCGACAGCGGCATCGCGGCCAGCGAGGAAAACATCCGACGAAGGTGGTGCTCCGTGGTGCCGGCGCGCGTGGCCACACCCGCGGCAACGACCGAAGCGGACGGGTCGGACTCGAGCTGCGACTCCACGTCATCCACGGCGAGGTTGAGGACAGCGATCATTCTGGGGTCCCTCCTGTCGCCTCCCATCCTGCGACCCCGGAGGCGCCCGCCGCCCGATCATCCCGGGCCGATTCCATCGGTCACGCAACTGCCGGATCCATGGCAGGGGACTGCACGCGAGCAGGATCGGACGACCTACGCCGTGGTCGGCGTGATGGTCAGAGCCTCAGGTGCTGGGAGCTTTCCGGGTCCGACTCACTCTGCCCCACCCATTCGATACCGCCCAGAACCTCGCCGGTCTCTGGGAGGTCCGCCGTCTAGAGGAACAGCCCCGTCGAAGGTGTCTGAGTCCTTGACCCCGGCGTTCACGACCAGGCGCATGCCGTTGCCGCGTCCCTCGACGAAGTCGATGGACGGGCATCCACAGGCACAATCGCCGACGACCTGAGCACTGGGTGCCTGTGCCCGTAGTCGCTCGACACCGTCGAAGTGCACAGACAGCGGGGCTGTCAGCACGGCCCGCTCGCGGGCGGTCATCGGCCTGGGGAACATGTCCCCCATTGTCTCGTGACCAGGCGGCCGGGCGCACCCGTCAATCGTCCGACGAGCCGCCGAGCCAGGTCCGCCCGCACATGCCGAGAGTCGGGCGTTGGCTTACGAGTCGACAGAGGTGACTTCGAGGCGGAACCGGCCAGCCTCGCCATAGTCAAGCGTGAGGACCCCTGATGCCTCGCGAGCGAGCCTGAGCGAGTCATGCTGCTCGCCAAGTTCGCCCATCACGAGTTCGTCGACAAGCGCCTCGATGATGTCGTTCGGGGTCAGCCTCATTCGAGGAGTGTGCCCGACCATGCCGAGAGTCGGACGGCGACCGGGCGTCTGCTCGAGGCGGATGTGGCCCTGATCCGAGTACGCCGCTAGCCCTACGGCTTCTTCAGGCTTGCCTCGACGTAGCGCACGTAGTCCTCAGCACGGCGGTAGTCCGCGCGCCGCGTCCCAAGCGTGACGCCCACGGCCACTGAGCCGATGGCCCCGAAGAGCCCCCCGAGCGCCAACAGCACAGCGGCCACATCCTCGGCGTCGCCGTCAGCAGCGAACACGAGGCCGAGGAACCCGAAGATCGCCGCGAAAATGACGTAGCCCCAGCCGCTGTCCGGCGCCCGTCCGTCGAGGACTGCCAGGACACGCTGTTCTTCTCGATCCGCCATGACCGGGACCCTAGTTGACCTACTCGGGTCGGGGAGCGGAACTAGTAGCCGCGAGTTCTGCGATGCTGCCGGGCAGTGCGGCGGCGCACCCGCAGCTCCTCGCGCGTCCGGGCGAGGCGGCGGCGTACGTCCGTGCTTAGTGTCAGACGATGATTGAACCGGCTCAACCGCGCCTGCTCTCGTTCGTCTTTGCCGTACCGGTTCTGGCGGTGATGATGGAGTCTCTGGTGGCCGACGTGGGTCGGGTCGGAGCCGAGTCGAAGGTGTCGGGCGAGGTGGCCGGCGTGGTGATCCTCGACTACCTGCTGATGGTGCTCTCGTGCTGGTTTGGTGCTTCTCCACCTTCCGGCTCCGGACTCCGGTACTGCTCGCACAGGTGGCCGTGGTCTGGACCGGCGGCCTGCTCTACGCCTACGAGGTCAGGGTCGACATCACGTGGTGGGACGTTGCGGAGGAGGCGTTCTTCCTCCTGACGACCCTGGTGCAGCTAGTGCCGGGTCAGCGACCGCGACGCCACACCACGACTGCCTGAGAGGCGACCGGGCCGACCAACCCGGTCAACCGCGACGGCGGCAACCCCGCGGAGACCGCAGGGAGAGACGGCGCCACTCAAGCGCACATCGCGCACTTGGCTGCGAACCAGGCTCCGCATGACCATGCCGCGTCCCGCGCACATGCCGAGTTGCGGGCGGATCGACCGGCGGCCCCACTGCACTGACCAGCAACGGCGACGCGCCGCCGCACGAACGATGAGTTTGACGGGCCGGTCAGGTCTGAATGCGGCATTGACGACGACTCCTTGCCCGTGACGGCCGTGCTGGCAGCGGTTCCTGTCGGTGACCTCGACGCCGCGCAACACTCCTACGAGCGTCTCTTGGGCACCTCTCCGTCGGCATCGCCCATGCCCGGGCTCGCTCAGTGGGACCTAGGTGATGGCGTGCTGCAAATCGTGCTCGACGCCGACCGCGCCGGCGGCGGTCTAGTGACCCTGATGTTCGACGACCTCGCCGCGGCTGCCGAGGCAGTCCGCGGCCGCGGTATCGAGCTCGAGGTGGCCGCGGGTGAGGTGGTCAGCGCGGTCACCCGAGTGCTCGATCCCGACGGCAACGCGATCACCCTCGTCGAGGCCTAACCGGCCACCTGGCACCTGGCACCTGGCACCTGGCACCTAGCAGCTGGCACCTGGCCACCCGGCCACCGCCGTCACGGCCACCCCCCGCCCGGGTGGCGTCCGGTCACAGGCAACTTCGTAGCGTATTCGCACCACCGCGTGCGTCCCCGATTCAACCACCGTCCTTGGAGGGCTCCATGGGTCAAGTCATCGTGGCAACAGCCGTCAGCGTCGACGGGTACGCCGAGGGCTCCGGCGGCGACATCTCCGTCATGCCGCTCGACGAGAGCTTCAACGAGCACAACGCCGAGCAGATCGCCGGCGCCGCACAGGTCCTGTACGGCGCCACCACCTACCGACAAATGGTCAGCTACTGGCCCCAGGTGCCGGACAACCCTGACGCCTCAGCAGCTGAGCAGCGCATCGCCACCAAGATGGCCGAGGGCCTTCCGGTCATCGTGGTCTCGGACTCGATGACTTCCGACGACACCGACCCGTGGCGCGAGCAGACCACCATCGTCCGGCGCGGCGACGCCCACCGAGCCGTCTCGCAACTGCGCGAGGCCGAGGGCGACACCGTCATCTTCGGCAGCCGCACCGTGTGGTCCGACCTCCTGGCGCACGGCCTGGTCGATCAACTGCACCTGATGGTCGGACCCAAGATCGTCGCCGGTGACACCCCAGTCTTCGACGGTGTGCCCACGACCGGCCTACGACTCATGGGCGTTACCCAGTTCGACGGATCCCCGGCAGTGGTCCTGCGCTACCGGGTCGAGCACGACTAAGTCCCCGCGCACCCACGCTCACTCTCCCGCTGCTCGGGCCGTTCGTCGGCTCCGCCCGACCATGCCGCCCAGCGGGCTCCGCCCGACCATGCCGCCCGTCGCGTTCGCGCCACACTTGTCTGTTCCGGTGCTGATTGACCCCGCCATAGAATGGCCGAGTGCCTGACCTTCACCCTGGCGACGACGTATGCGGGGCGCTCGAGGAGCACGTACGTCGATTCTTCGACAGGAAGGCCAAACGATGGCCCCGAGGCTCACGAGGGAAGATCACTTCTCTGACCTGGCCCGTGGGACCCATCTCCGAAACTAACCCGCACTTCCGCGTCCTGCGCGTGCCTCCGCAGGCAAGGGGTGACGCTTGGACCTACATCACGGTCGGCGGCTGGGCCGCAACGGAGGGCCAGCAGCGGGGAACCGAGTTCATTCTCTGTACCGCCACCGACGACATGCGCGCCGTCGAGCTTCTTGCCATGACTGTCTTCTACAACGAGGGCGGAAAGCTCGGAACTGGGCACGTCCTTCCCATTAGCGAGCCATGGCTACCCAGGTCTCGTTGTGATCGCCTACTCGTGTCGCTGCCCTACCCGTACGGACCCGATTTGCAGACCTGCCACGTGGGCGATCTACACGTCGACTTTCTCTGGTTGATCCCGATCACCGAGGCGGAACGGGACTACCGGAACTCGGCGGGCCTGGAGGCACTAGAGACACGCTTCGATGAGGTCCAGTTGGCCTATTGGGATGCCACTCGAGCCTCAGCAGTGTGAGATCACGCCACCACAGCAAACCCTGGTCTCACGCAGCCCGCAGTGACTCCAGCCGTCACAGCATGCGGTGTCGACGTCGTGCCGCGCGGGGCCGGCCCGGCATGTCAGTAGGAAACGACATCTGGCATACAGATCGAGCGCATTCTTGAGCTACGGGCTCCGCCCGACCATCAGTGTGAGGCGCCCTGGCAGCGGGCGATCCGCCCGACCATGGAGGGTCCGGCGCACTGCGATACCGATTCCCGGGCGCAGCATCTGGTGGTCGTAGGGTCATTCGCGTGAACCCACTCGATGACCTTCGGGCGAAGATCGACGGCTTCGGCTGGGCCGTTCGCAACGTTGCCAGCGCGGACCCCGCAGAGTGCCTCTCCTATACGGTTGGTCTTACAGCGCATGGCCACCCTGAGGTCGTGATGACTGGGCTGCCGCCCGAAGTCGGTCAGGCCTTTCTCAACATCGTGGGCGAGATCGTTGTGTGCGAACGCGGCAGGTTCACGGCTGGCGAGCCGACCAGTGAAGCCGACGGTCCAGCGATGCCGGTCATTCAGGTAGACGACTCGTCGGGCCTCACCGCAGTCGAGGCCTTGTACGGAGGCGTGTCCGCGCTGCAGATCGTGTGGACGGATTCAGCAGGCCGCTTGACCTGGGATGCGGGCTACAACAACCCGCCTGGTTCGCAACCGCTCTCGGGACGCCCTAACACCTGACTCGCCCGCTCATGCCGAGCAGCGGGCCGCGCATATGCCGAGAGTGGGGCGCGTCGATACAGCCCTCAGACAGACTGACTCATGTGCGCAGTCGTTCGGTTGGACTACTCCTCATCTTCGTCATCCTTGGTGGGTGTGGTGACGAGGGTGCTGAGAACGCGGGGTCGCGCACAGCCCCCGCGGTCTACGGCAGGGAGCCGGCGGGACCCAACGACCGCACGGATGGGCCCGGACTCGTAATGCCGTCTCTGGTCCCTGTGAACCTGAAAGAGGCTTGCGACATCTTGGGGCCGCTCATTCCGGGAGTCGGGGTCAAACCAAGTCCATTCGCGTGGTTCGAATTCATCGGTCAACTCAACCAACTGATAACGCTGTCAGACGGCGAGGCTGCAGACGCGCTCACGCCGCTAACGCCGTTCCCAGTCTTGTACTTCGAGCGGGCGGGCCACGGCGGGCCATCACAGAGTGTCCAAGCGCAGTGGAAATCTGAGTTAGAGAAGGTCGGCAGCCGGTGCGAGGAAGCAGGCTCGTCAGCCATTCAGGCTGAGTCCTGACGCTGACGGCCCGCCCGACCGTGCCGCCCCGCGGGCTCCGCACGACCATGCCGCCCCGGAGTGCGCTCTCGTGCCAGAGGTCGCGTTCGGAAGCGAACGCGTCTCATAGCCTGTGACGGTGCATGAAAGCAGCCGGTCAGTCAGCGAGGCAATGAGGCAAGCTCGCCAAGCAGATCAGCGCGCCGACATCCTCTTGATTACGGTGCCGCCGGAGAACCGAGATGTGGAGTGGGCAGAGGAGTTGGGTCAGATCGTCCGCGATGCGCGGGTATCTCTGCTCCTTGCTGTCAGGGCCACCAGGTCTGCCCTCACGCTCGCCGACACAGACCAACTCGAGATGCGGCTGAGACTGCACGGATGGCACGCAGTTGAGGCCGGATGCACCCTTCGCGAAGGCGAGTCTCTGCCCGGCGAATAGGCGCCCGACCTTGCCGCCCAGCGGGCTCCGCCCGACCATGCCTCGCTGAGGGCCCGCCGCTATCGCGATAGGCGCACCCCGCCCGAGGCGCAAGTTGGTTGGTCAGCGTAGGTCGGGTCAAGGCACTGTCCGTCGACCAGCATTCGGGCACCAATGGGCTCCTCGAGTCGCAGTGTGGCGAACGCGGGGCCGCCGACAATGCAGGCGTAAGCAACGTCTGTCGGCAACGGTTCCACGAACAAGGTCACTACGACCTGGTCCTCCTCGAATTTGACGAGCGTGTCGACAACATCACCAGTCGGACCACACCCACCGCTCAAACGATTCACCACGACGTCGATAGAGGTGTCGGACACGGACGGCTCCTCACCCTCGTCTGGCGACCACGTTGCCGGTTCTCCGACAGGAGCGGGTGGCGGGTCCGGCTCACCCGAGCCGCCGCCACAGGCGCTGAGGGCCAGTAAGGCCGTTGCAACCCCCGCATAGGTCCCTCTGGCACTCATCTCGGCATAGTCGCACGTAAAGCCGCCCGACCATGCCGCTGTCGGCGCACCCGACCGTGCCTCGGACCGTCTTGCCGAGGGTTGGGTGCTACAAATGACGTGTGACGCACCTTCGGCACCGCGGACGGCGGACTGCTGATTGCTGACTTCGCGATGTTGGGCTGCGGTGTAGCGCGAGATCGTGGCCGCAGATACCGGTGCGAACTGGCAGCGATGCGAGCTGTTGAGGGGTTGTTCGCGGTCTGGGGCCGGTTGCTGGTGCAAGACGGAAGCAGCCGGAGATCAGCAGGCAGGTAGGCCCGTCTCGCTTACGGCCTGACCCGATGTGTCCAGCAGGGTGGCGTAGACGAGGCTGGCGAACTGGGGTTGCGGGCTACTGGCGTCGATCCGAATCCATGTCGAGCTTCGTCCGGGAGACTCACCGACGCTGGTGTCTGCGGTGACGTCTCGGCCTGTGACTCGACATTGCGCAGTGATCGTCTGGCCTGATTGATAAGACCCCGTGCTTACTCTGTCGGCTTCGGTCTCGGCTGGACCTGCATAGACCCTGATTGTCTTGGAACCGCCGCCGCGGTCGTCGAACTTCAGAGTGATTGGCCCCGGGTCTGTGGAGGGACTGTCAGGCGGTTGAGTGGCGTTGCCAGACCCATCGTTCGGGTTTGGCTTCTCAGTAGGAGGTATGAGGGACACCCCAATGATGAGAAGTGCCGCGATTCCCGCAGTTCCTGCGAATCCGGCGAGTTTCAGTCGGCGGTTGCGATGGGCGTTGTTGCGCCCCGCCGAGAGGATTCGCTCGTGGATGCCAGGAGCGGGCTCGTGCCGATCGGCCGCTGCCGAGAGTGAGCGGCGAAGATTCTCGTCACTCATCGTGGCCCCCCTCTCGTTCAGCGACCGCCCGCATGAGCCTGTAGGCCCGGGCGGTAAGTTGTACGACGTTGCCCTCGCTGGTCGACATTGCGATGGCTACTTCCCGGACCTTCAACCCCGCGAAATAACGTGCGACGACGACGTAGCGCTGCTTCTCGCTGAGTGCGCCGAGGAGGTTCATAACCTCGTCATGGTCGAGTAGCCGGCTGATGTCGTGATCTTCATCTGCAACCTCTGGGAGACGGTCGGTGATCTTCTCAAACCGTCTGAAGCCAACCGTGCGTCCATTTATGAACTTCCGTCGGAGTGTGGTGTACATGTATGAGGAGGGCTCGTACTCCTTCTGCACGTGCGGCCACTTTCCGTAGACAGCCACGTACGCATCCTGTAGGAGTTCCTCGGCTTCGTGGGGGTCTCCAGTAAGGAGATACGCGAACCGGAAGAAACGTGCGGTGGTGCTAGTCATGAAGTCAACGAAGTCACTCTCCTCGTCGCTTCGCACGGGTAGAGGGTCCCAGACCTGCTGATGCGAGTTGAAGCGTTCTGCGTAGAAGGTGCTGCGCAGTCGATGTGATCCGCGAGCAACCTGCCGGCTACCCCCTCCAGTTTGTTCGGTGTTCGATCGCAAACCAAAGCTTGGCAGCGAACCCTCGGGGCCGAAGGTCCCGAGGGTTCGCGAGGGTTGTGTCTACGTCGCCTGACCGTTAGGACACGCGAGAGCGACGCCGTTGACAGTTGAGCGATCCCCCTGGCGGCGTCCGCGGCAGCGGGCTCGGGCGGGGTGTCAGTGTTGCGGCACGCCTGAGGGATCGACCTAGTGACGGATTCACCCTGCGCAGGCCTGGGGCCCTCCGGTCGGCACGTCGGAGCCGCCAACTCGTCCGAGTCGCGCGCCAGGCGAGGCCGCTGTCTCGTAGTAGCAGGACTGGTCGCCTTGGGAGTAGTTGTATCCCTCGATATGCACGTGGGCTCCGTCCCAGCAGTCTTCCGCAGCGCCGGGGTAGGTACCAACTACTCCGAGGACTGTGTCGGGGTAGACCGTCTGTCCAGGACTGACCGCGAGGTTGTTGAGGTGGAGGTAGGAGACCGCGCCGATCGCGGGGCCGCCGTTGGGCGCCCGTACGTCGATCGTCACGCCGGTACCGCCAGCTCCACCGGAGCAGACAGGGAAGACGCTCTTCACCACCAGCGTGGTTCCGTACGGCCCCTTGAGGTCCGGCTTGACCTCAGTGCCCTCGCTGGCTCCCCAGTCACCGGCCCAGTCGCTGCTGACGCCGTTCGCTGCCGCTGCACTTTTAGAGGGCGAATGGCTACTGGGGCTGGATGCGAGCCCGCCGTCGAACGTAGCGACGATGTACACCTCGGGTCCGCTGGCCTCTGCGGCATCGTCTCCTGCGGGCCACAAGACCCATGCCGCCGCGGTGACCAAGACCAGTGCGACGCCGACAAGTAGGCCATGGCGACGGGTGAACTTGAATCGAAGTGCGTCAACAACCATGTTCTGGTCGTCAGTCCCCTCTGTGGTGGGCATATCTGCATTCATTTCCCGAGAACCTCCTCTAGGTGCGGCAGCCGCCAGTCGGACTGCCCTCGCATGTAGACACAAGGCAGGGACACACGAGGTACAGGTCCATTCGAAACTTCTTGGATTCCACCTCCTCAAGTACTCGACCGCGCCCGCGCAGCAGGTCAGAGCGGCCCGACCCTGCTGAGTAGTCACCCTGCTGCCTAGGTGCTGCCGAGCCGACGCTGGTGCTCGGATGCCCGCGCCTCGAGCGTCGGAACGTGTGGTCCTCATCCCGGTGCGCGAGTGCTCCTGGGCGAGGTAGTCCCGTAGGTCGCACGGAACAAGACGGCGCCCGGATCTACCCCGGACGGCCCGCATGTGAGTCGTACACGAAGCCAGCACGTGAGCGGGTAGATCCGCAGTGGTTGCGCATCGCTTTCACCAAGGCTTTGCGCACGACGATGTGGGGCGGGGGTGGCAGTTCCTCTAGGTCAAACCAGCCCAGACCGTCGTGCTCATCAGGCGCAACGTTCGCGGGAATGCCCGTCCAGTCACTCACGAGCCAGGCATACAGAACGATCGACTCGTCTGCTGGCCTTACAATCTCGGCATATGAGAGTCATCAGTCCGGTCGCAACCTGAACGCGCAGTTCCTCTTCTAGCTCTCGAACGAGCGCGCCCTCATCGGACTCGTCAGGTTTGACGAGACCCCCGGCAAATCCCACACATCCGGGTTGGCGTACTTGTCCGCGCGTCGATGCACGAGCAGGACTCGACGCTCGTCGATTGACGCGCCCAGGACGACCGTTCGCATGAGCCAGCGACAGCGCAGACCACCGACACCCGTGGTCCCGACGGTCGGGAGGTCTATGCCGACCTCTGGGCTACCCGCCCGACCATGCCGCGCAGCGCATGAGTACCTCAGTGTCAGACGGGTCTTGCGCTTGCACTCGTCGCTCGACGTGCTCTGGCTACCATCGTGCCGCTGAGAAGTGCGACCACGGCCCCGATGCTCCCGGCGCCAACGTCGACCCAGTACGAGCGCGGAACATAGCCCTGCAAGGTGCAGGCGGTGCCGCCCCCGGGTTGCGGGGAGCACTGGTTGGGGAAGTCATACCGCCCGTCGACAAGGAGTTGCAGCAGTAGGTAGCCCACTACCGCTCCAACGACTGCCGCTCCGAGGATGAAGCGTCGTCGCGTTCTGCTGCTCGTCACAAGAGATGAGGGTACGTCGAACCGCCCGACCATGCCGCCGAGAGTGGGCGGTCTTGGCGGCGGTCGGGCGTGCGTGCCGCCGTCCTTACTCGAACGGGCCGGGTAGGGGGATGCGCTGCACAACCTGCCCATCTCGGTCCAGGCCCATGAGGGCAGTGACGTTGTCAACCGGCGGGCGGACGAGAACGAAGAACCGCATGGGACTTCCGTCGTCTGCTGTCGCCTCTATAAGGGCTACGGTCTCTGCTTCGGACGAGTGGGCCTGGTCCCGACTTTCGGCGCGGACCACGCGTATGCGGGACGTAGTGAGGCCGTACAGGTAGTAGTTGCCCTCCCCGCGCTTCAAGCCGCCCCCGAACCCGATCTCGGTTGTCCCCGGAATGTCGAAGCCGGAGCCACCTTGGCGCTCGCCTCCGTTCACGAAGAGGGCCATGAAGTGACGATTACCTAGCCCATGGGGTGAGTACCTAACTGACCACGTGTCCCCGTTGGGGGCTGTGCCCTCTGCGGCAATCACTGATTGCTCTTCGCTCACAAATGCAGGCTTTCACGGCCCAGCGGGCTTCGCCCGGCCATGCTGCCCAGCGGGCTCCACGCGACCATGCCGCCCAGCGGGGCTCGGGCCGGTGGAGCCGGATCGAGCGGTCGTCCCCGTATCTTGATGCCGTGGGCCGACCGCTGACTACCCGACGATGGCTGTTCTTGGCCTCGACCGGAACGCTGCTAGCGCTCATCGTGATCGCGGTTCTCGTTCGCGAGGTAGATCCCGACGTCCTGCCGGAACTACCCGGTTGGTCGACTCCGCTGGGATTGATCGTTGTCTTGGCGGTCAACATCTACGTCGCTCGGAGCGGGCGTCACAAGTCGTCTGCAAGAGAGCCGAAGCCGACGTGCGGGCATTCCGGCACTAACTAACACTCCGCCCGACCATGCCGCCGTCGGGGTGCAGCGTGACCGTGCCGCGTGAAGTGCGCTGTCGTTCCCATTGGCGGTCGCACTCCCTGGACTCAACATCACCGGACTTCGGAATCTCAGTTGGTATCCGAGGCCACGGTACGAGCGACCCGGTCGACCTCGGCCCAACGCTGCTTCCAGAACAGCTCGTCGTCTTCGACTGTGCTCGTGTGTCGGCCAGACCCGATCTCGCCGTCAAGCAGCTCGCGCAGAACGTCTGCGTGGCCCGCATGCTGGCGTGTTTCGCCGATGAGGTGCGCGACGACGTCGAGCAGTGTCACGTCTGCGTGCCACCAGGGGACGTGGCCGGGGGCATCGAGCGGCAATTCGTTGATGGTCGCGTCCGAGTGCGCGGTCACCCTCTCGAAAAGTGCGAGGACGTGGGAGCGCGACTCCAGCTCGGTTGCCCACATGTCGTTGCCGCGAGCTGAGCGGTCGTCCCACGCGGGGATCGGCTCGGGACAGGGTCGGCCCATGACGTTGCCGAGGTAGCGCGACTCCCATGTCGCGAGATGTTTGACGAGGCCGAGGAAGTTGGTCCCGGTCGGTGTCAGTGGACGACGGACGTCGTAGTCGGAGAGGCCCTTGAGCCTGTCGAGTACGGCCGCTCGTGCCTGACGCAGGTCTTGGTGGAGCCGTGCCTTCGCGGCGACCTCATCCATGACGCGGAGTCTGTCAGGCAAACGGTGAAAACGACTGACCGTGACCGGCATCGTCCTCCGCCCGACTCTGCCGCCCTGCGGGCTCCGCCCGACATGGCGCGTCGCCGACCGCCTCACGGACCGCTGCTGCCCCGACGTAGCTCAGCGATGACCGCCACCGCTCCAGCGCGTCAAGGGGTCGTCGTAGTCATCGCCGTGGCCGTGCGCCGCAGCCTCGCCGTCCCAGAACCGGACGTTGGTGGCGACGACGTCGGTGGACGTGTCGCTCAGGTGGGGAGCTCAGAACCCGGTCGACAGACCCGACACGAAAGAGATGTCCATCTCGTCCTTGTACGTCGTCAGCTCGATCTTGCCCGCGGTCGAGGTGACCTCGGGCCCGACCTGCCAACCGACGTCCTGGACGCCGTCCTGGCCGACCTTGACGTAGGCGCCCGACTTGAAGCTGCCCTCGAGCGGGCCGCCGCCGACCTTGGTCTTGGCGCCCACGACGACGGTGATCGCGCCGGCTCGGAAGTCGTAGGAGACCTCGCCGAACGCGGACAGGAACGGGAGGACCTCGGCCGAGAGCTCCTGCTGGATCTTCTCGCAGTTGATCTTGATCTCGGCCGGGCCGAGCTTGGTCTTGAACGCGATGGCCGCGACGCCGGGTGTGCACGGGTCCTGGGACTCGACGTCCGGTGCGTCCTCGGTCGGCTCCGGCGTCCCCGGTGCAGGCTCGACGCACAGGTCGGCGAAGGTGGCGGCCGCGGACGCCCAGAGCAGGGCCTCGTGTGCGAGCTGGTCGTAGTGCTGGCGCTCGAGGGCGGCGATGCCGAGCAGCACGAGCTCGTGCGCCGACGGCTCGTCGAGGTTGGCTGCGATCGAGCTGCGCAGCCGGGACACGATGTCGAGATGCTCGGCCGAGAGCGTGTCCAGGCGACCCATGGCGGACCTCCAGCGGCCGTGCGCGTCGACCAGCGCGGGACGGCACTGCCCGACGATGAAGTCCTCGGCGCAGTCGCGGTCCTGGGACCCTGCACACGCCGCGACGGCGTCCTCGCGGATCGTCGGGAAGACCCCCGGCCCGTGGAAGTCGTTGGCCTCGTCCCAGAACTCCTCACTGATGGTCCGGAGCCGGTCCTTGACCTGCTCGATCTCCGCCTCGATGGCCTCGGCGCGTCCGTTGGTCGTGCTCTGACCGAGGTGGACGAGCGAGGAGCGCCGCAGCCGCTCGGCGACGGAGCTGTTGGCGTCGGCGGCCTCCAGCCGCGCCGTGGCCGCGTCGACCCGTGCCTGGTGGCGGCCGACCTCACCGGTGGTGTCGTTGAGGACGTCGAGGTAGGTCTGGCGCAGTCCGACCAGGGTGGTCGGGGTCTGCCCGATCGGCAGGTTGCGCAGCGGCGTCGGGCGCCCCTTGGTCAGGTCGACGTGCGTGGTCGGGTCGATCTCGACCGGGTCCTGGCCCTGCGGCGTCTCGGTGTGGGTGCGGACCCGCGAGGACTCGACGAACCGACCGGCCACGGCGGTGCGGCCGCTGCAGGCCTCCACGGTCGCCAGGCCCGCGTCGGCCTCGGTCAGCACGGGTGCCGCGTGCCGGGCCGCGACGAACCACGGCCGGGCCTCGGCGAGGCGGCCCGTCATCACCAGCGCCTGACCGCGTACGACGGCGGCGATCGTCTGGACCGGGATCCCCAACGCCGGCTTGCGGTAGGTGCGTTGCGCCGCGGCGTCCAGGAGCGCGATCGCCTCGTTGGGCATGCCGACCGACGTCGCGATCGCGGCCGCGTCGATGAGGTGCGTCGCGATGGTCGGCTCGAGCTCGGCGGCGCGGAGCAGCGCGGCCAGGGCCAGCCCGGGCACGGCCTGCGTCGTTCCGGCCACGGCGAGCTCCTGGAGCTTGCCGACGTCGCCGTAGGCCGGTGAGGCACGCAGTCGGCGTACGCCGTCGGCCGCGTCGGACTGCAGCCGGGCGTGCAACGAGGCCAGCGCGGCCGACAGAGTCAAGGCCCGCGCGGGATGCACGACCCGCACCGCGCCCGGATGGCCGTGACGGCAGCGCTCTCGTCGGCCGGCCACGCCGTCGTCGCGGCGAAGGAGTCGATCTGGGTGGTGCCCGGGTCCATCGTCGGAAGCTCCGGGACCGGCGTCACCGGGGGCGTGCTCGACGTGCCCGTGACCCGAAGGGATCCCACGATCCGGCAGTTGTTGCCTTCGGAGGACTCCTTGACCTGACGGCGTACGTCGGCGCACACCCGCACGGGGTAGGTCCCGGTCGCGGTCGCCGGGGGCACGCGAGCCGACACAGCGCCGCGTCGGGTCGCTCGCGGCGCGAGGGCCGAGAGGGTCGAGGTCGCGAGCCGGACCGCTCGCGAACCAACCACCAGATCGACCTGCACGGCTGACCTGCCGGCGCGGGCGCGCCCGGCGTTGCGGACCACGTAGCCGACACTGGTGGCGGAGCCCGCCCTGACCGTCCCAGGCGCAAAGGTGCTGGAGGCGACCAGTAGGTCCGGGCGTGCAGGCCGGGCCGCCGCGCCGGTCGGTGCGACGGTGAGCAGCCCGCCGAGGCAGGCCACGAGAGTGAGGAAGCCGAGCAGTCGGCGCGACGAGGACATGGCCCCAGCATCAGAGCCGCCGCTTGTCGCCTCCTTGCATCCCGCTGGCGACACGTCCCGACGTTCCGCGACGCCCCGGCCAGGCGACGGCCCGCCGGCACGTGGACGACGGGTGAGGGGTGGGGGCGAAGGACCAGGGAGTGGTGTGACATGCCACGGACGCCAGGTACGTCGGCTTGCCCCGCCCTCGCAGCACGCGTGTACGGGCTCCGCCCGACCCTGCCGCGGTCAGCGTGCGGGCGCGGGTGCAGGCGCGCCATGTGGATCAGGTGCGTGGCGGCGGTTGGTCGGAGCCGTACCGGGAAGGACCGGCCCATGGGAATGATCCTCGTTGCCACCATGCTCCGCGCGGACGAGCTCGCCGCCGTGCACGAGTCTCAGGACGCGCTGGGCGCGCTCATCGAGGAGCAGCCCGGTGACGATGGGCGCTCGATCGACATCGACAAGGCGTGGCACGGTATCCACTTCCTGCTCACGGGCACTGAGGACCTGGTCCAGGGTCGGGCGACCGAGGCGCGGCGGTGGCGCTTCGGCCGGGGTCGAGCGAGAGCCGCACACCCGGTCGGCGCTGAGTCGCTGGCCGTCCTGGGCGGTGAACCAGTGGGCGGGGACGTCGGTTACGGGCCGGCGCGCGTCCTCACCGCCGCACAGGTCGCCGACGTCGCCGCAGCCTTGGAGCCGATGGACCGCGAGACGCTGGGCCGTCGCGTCGACCTCGACGCCATGGGAGCCGCGGAGCTCTACCCGCAGATCTGGGACGAGCCCGATGTGTACGAGGAGTACCTCGGCCCTCACTACGACGAGCTGCGCTCGTTCTACCTGCGGGCGGCCGCAGCGGAGGCCGCGGTCCTGCTGTCGATCACCTAGCCGTTCCGGGGGGCTCCGCCCGACATCGAGGTGAGGCGAACTCCTGCCCGGCGACCACCCGAGTTCAGGCAGCAGGGATGCCGGTCTGCTCCTGTTGCGGGTGGGTCTCGCCGGTGGCGTGGGCGCGGTGGTGGTGGAACGGGCACAGGAGCATGGCGGTCTTGGTGTCGGTGGTGCCTCCTTGGGACCAGGGGGTGCGGTGGTGGACGTGGCAGAGCCAGCCGGGGATGTGGCAGCCGGGGTGCTCGCAGTGCCGGCGTTCGACGATGAGGACCAGGCGTTGCTTGGTGGTGTGGAGCCGGTACAGGCGACCGACGGAGAGGCACGTGCCGTCGGCGTCCATCCACATCGGCACGATCCCGGCCTCACACGCCAGCCGGAGCCACTCGGTGTGGCTGATCGGGGTGCCGGTGTCGAGCCTGGCTGACTTGACCTGGCCCTCGAGGAGGGCGGCGTCACCGATCGCGATGACGGTCGCGTTCAATCCACCGAGCTTCGGCAACAGCTTGGCGGGGAAGCGGGCGATGTAGTCGCAAAACGCCTGTCCCATCCTCTCCGGGGTCGGGGTCTGCCAGTCGTAGGACCTAGGGCCGTGCTCAGCCCGCACGTGCTTCGGTGCAGCCAGGGCCGTGAGGGCTTTGCGGAGCATGTCGCCGTACAGGCTCGGTATGGAGAACCGTCCGTGGGTCATGCCGTCACCGTCGTTGCCCATGGAGAAACGGGTCTTGCGACGTGCTCGGGCTTCCTGGGCCTCCAGGGCCCGGGCTTCGCGGGCGTCGGCACTCTCGGGGTCGAGACGTTGGTAGATCTCGTGGCCCAGGTGGGCCAGGGCGTCGGCGTCCTGGTCGGCCGCCTCGGCGAGCAGGAACGCCTCCGCATGTTGCTTGTCGTGGGTGCTGAGGTCGTCATCGAGATGTCCGAGCGTGTCCGCGATCGCTTGAGCCTGCTCAGCATGGACCTCGCCCCGCGCGGTCGCCGCACGCGTCGGCTCCCACGCGCCCAGAGCAGCGGCGAGCTTGGCCTTGCGGTCGGCGCTGCGGCCGGTGACGTTGGTGGTGACTTGGAGCCAGGTCTTCAGGCTCCGACACCCAGCCGCACCGGGACGCTCCAGGGTCCCGGCGTGCCCGACCGCCCGGGCCTCGACCTCGGCGACACCGGCGGCGACCTTGGCCGCCAGGACCACGACCCGGTCGGTGGTCGCAGCGTCCATCGACCACACCGGCACCCCAACCAGCCCCTTCAGTTCGTCGAGGACGGAGCACAGAACCGTCTCGATCGGGTGTCCCGATCGAGGGGTGTCGGTGTGCTGGGTCATGCACCGATTCGAGCACCGGCCACCGACAGTCCTGGGCGAGAATCCGGCTCAACCACAGGGGTTGTGGACAACCCCACTGAGACCCAGGACTGTGGACGACTCGTGGTCAATTCCACAGGATGCTGACGGCCGCGAGGGTCTCGTGACGATGGTCAGCACAACCTCCCCGACCACCAGCCGCGGGACTCCGGCCGTGTAGGCCGTGGGACGACCTCAGGCGGGCGCGACGTACCAGGTGTCGGTCGACGTCGTGCGGAACCCGACCCCCTCGTAGACGGCGCGTGCGGCGTCGGTGCCGTAGCCGATCTTGACCCGCTCGGCGCCGCGGGAGACGAGGCGGTCGATGCCAGCGGTGAGCATCGCCCCTGCGAGGCCACGTCGCTGGAACTCGTCCTCGACCCGTACCGGTTCGACGAGCCCCACCCGCGTCACCGGGTCGAACCAGAACAGTGCGTAGCCGGCCGTCTGGCCGTCGGCGGTCTCGACCGCCAGGTCGAGCGAAGGGTCGTAGAGCGATCCCTGGGCCAGCCGCTCGGCCACCGCGTCGCCGTTGCGGGACCGCATGGGGTGCGGCGAGTCCGCGCGCTGCGATCGGTCGACCACCACGAACCCGTCGGCGGGGGCGACGAGCGGCGGACGGTCGGCGGCGTCCAGCCACGAGGTGCTCGAGGCCTCCCCGGGCACGAACCCGGCTGCCTCGGCCAACGACAGCAGGGCCACGTCGTGGCCCCAGACTGGCACCTCGACCCGACCCCCGGCGTACGCCGCCGCCTGCCGCAGAGCGCGGGCCCACACGGCCTCGAGCCCTGGACCCGACGTCCCCGGGACGACGACCGGCTCGCACTGCCACGACCCGGCCCACTCGGTCAGGTAGACCGCGGCGACCGGCCCCTCGTCGTCGACCCAGAACACGTGGTCGACCGTGTCGGTGGCCCGCGGCTTGCGCCACCACCACTGCACGTCGGCGGCCTCCCAGACGCCCGCGAGCGGGTCGGCGAGCCGCAGCCGTTGCAGCAGCGCCGACATCAGTCCGAGCGCCTCGAGCCCTGACGCCGTGATCTCCTGCACCCAGGAAGCCTCGGTCATCGGGGCCCGCGACGCGACCGGATTACTGCGTCAGGTCGTAGAGGGTGACGCCGTCGACGGTCTGGGCTGTGTAGTTCGCGGCCACCCACGTCGAGATCTCGGAGTCCCCGCCGCCGGGACCGCCCCGGCCACCGCCGAGGGCACCGCCACCGAGGCCGCCGCCGCCGGAGATGAAGTAGTGGATGCGGCCGTCGGCGACGTACTGCTGGAACTGCGCCAGCGTCGGGCTCGGGTCACTGCCGTTGAAGCCGCCGATCGGCATGACGGACTGCTCGGTGGCCAGCTGGTAGCCCGCCGCCGAGTTGGCTCCGACCGTCGCGGCCACCCAGTCGTAGGACGCCGCGTCGTCGAGCAGCAGGTCGGTCAGGGTCGAGGTCGAGGTCGACCCGGACAGAAGACCGCCCACGCCGGTGCCGCCACCGCCCCCGCCGCCCGGTCCGCCACCCGGTCCGCCACCGAAGCCACCGGCCTGCGACGGGCCGGCACTGGGGATCGAGCCGGTGTGGGGCGTCGCCGCGGTCGTGAGCGAGTACGCCGTCGGGCCGGCCAGCACGGCGACGAGAGCCACCAGCGCCACCACCGCGCCGACGACCCGCGGCAGGTGCCGGACACCGACGACCATCAGGGCGGCGGCGAGGCCGAGCACGGCGATCGTCCAGCGCAGCCACGGGTGGTAGTCGGAGGTGCGGGCGAGCAGCACGAACGACCACGACGCGGTGAGGGCGACGGTGAAGCCGAGGACCCCCGAGGCCACCAGCGAGTCGCGGCGCTGCCACAGCGCCCAGGCGCCGAGGGCGACGCACGCGGCGATCGCGGGAGCGAGGGCGACGGTGTAGTAGGCGTGGTAGATCCCGGCCATGAAGCTGAAGGTCGCGGCCGTGACGACCAGCCACCCGAGCATGAGCGACGCGGCGATCTTGACCGGACGTCGTCCGGCCCAGATCGCGGCCACGCCGAGCACGAGGGCGGCCGGCAGCAGCCAGGCGACCTGGCCGCCGTTGTCGGTGCCGAGCAGCCGGAAGAGGCCGGTGGAGCCCCAGCCCATCCCGCCGCCGACCGAGCCGGCCTCGTCGCCGGTGATCCGGCCGAAGCCGTTGTAGCCAAAGGTCAGCTCGAGGAAGTCGTTGGTCTGGCTGCCGCCGATGTAGGGCCGCGAGGAGGCCGGCCACAGCTCGACGATCGCGACCCACCAGCCGGCGCCGGCGACCATCGCGCCGAACGCGGCCAGCAGGTGGCCGACCCGGCGGCGCCACGGCAGGGCCGCGAGGACGGCGTACGTCACCGCGAAGCCGGGCAGCACGAGGAACGCCTGCAGGGTCTTGGTCAGGAACGCCAGCCCGAGCAGGCCGCCGGCCAGCACCAGCCAGCGGAGCGCCCGCTCGGAACCGAAGGAACGGAACGTCGCGGACGCGGCGCCGAGCATGAGCAGCGTCAGCAGTGCGTCGGGGTTGTTGAAGCGGAACATCAACGCGGCGACGGGGGTGACCGCCAGCGCGAGACCCGCGAGGAGGCCGGCCCAGGTGCTGCCGGTCGCCCGGCGCACCAACGCGACGAGCACGGCGACCGACCCGACGCCCACCAGCGCCTGCGGGACCAGCATCGCCCACGACGAGAGCCCGAAGATCCGGATCGACAGCGCCATCGGCCACAGCGCCAGCGGCGGCTTGTCCACGGTGATCGAGCCGGCCGCGTCGGAGGCGCCGAAGAACATCGCCTTCCACGACTCCGAGCCGGCCTGCGCCGCCGCGGAGTAGAACGAGTTGGCCCAGCCCGACGCGCCCAGCCCCCACAGGTAGAGGACAGCGGTGCCGACGAGGAGGACGACGTACGCCGCCGCCTCGGGCCGGACCCGCCGGCGCGGCGCCCGGCCGGAGCCCGACGGGGTGGGCTCGGGGGCGTCGGCCACGAACGGGCGGTCGGGAGCGATCGTCGTCATGGACCCGACGATCGCCGCCGCTCCTGGGTCGGGGGTCAGCCCGACCTGTCAGTCACCTGTGAGACGGACCTCAGCCGACGACGGCGGCCAGCTGGTCGAGGCCCCACGCGAGGTCGTCCTCGGACACGACGAGCGGCGGCGCGAGCCGGATCGTCGAGCCGTGGGTGTCCTTGGCCAGGACGCCGCGGGCGAGCAGCGCCTCGCAGACCTGGCGGCCGGAGCCGACCGCCGGGTCGACGTCGACGCCGGCCCACAGCCCGCGCACGCGGACGCCGACCAGGCCGCGGCCGACGAGGCCGTCGAGGCGCTCGCGCAGCAGGACGCTGAGGTCGTCGGCGCGGCGCTGGAAGTCGCCGGTCGCCAGCAGGTCCACCACGGCCGAGCCGACGGCGCAGGCCAGGGCGTTGCCGCCGAAGGTCGAGCCGTGCTGGCCCGGCTTGAGGATGCCGAGCACGTCGCGGTCGGCGACGACGGCCGAGACGGGGACGATGCCGCCGCCGAGGGCCTTGCCGAGCACGTAGAGGTCAGGGACGACGTCCTCGTGGTCGCACGCGAAGGTGCGGCCGGTGCGGCCCAGGCCGGCCTGGATCTCGTCGGCGGCGAACAGCACGTCGTGGCGGGTCGTGACCTCGCGGACGCCCTGCAGGTAGCCCGGCGGCGGGATGACGACGCCGCCCTCGCCCTGGATCGGCTCGATCAGCACGCCCGCGGTACGGGGGGTGATGGCGGCCTCGAGGGCCGCGAGGTCGCCGTAGGGCACGGTGACGAAGCCCGGCGAGAACGGACCGAAGTCGTTCCGCGCGTCGGGGTCGTCGGAGAAGCCGACGATGGTGGTGGTGCGGCCGTGGAAGTTGCCGCTGGCGACGATGATCTCGGCCTGGTCGGCCGCGATGCCCTTGACCTGGTAGCCCCACTTGCGGATGACCTTGATCGCGGTCTCGACGGCCTCGGCGCCGGTGTTCATCGGCAGCACGAGGTCCTTGCCGCACAGGTCGCCGAGCTTGGCGGTGAAGTCGGCGAACTGGTCGTGCACGAACGCGCGGCTGGTCAGCGTCAGCCTGTCGAGCTGGGCGTGCGCCGCCTCGAGCAGGACCGGGTGGGAGTGGCCGAAGTTGAGGGCGCTGTAGCCGGCGAGGAGGTCGAGGTGGCGACGGCCGTCGACGTCGGTCATCCAGGCGCCCTCGGCGTGCGCGACCACCACCGGCAGCGGGTGGTAGTTGTGCGCGGTACGGGCCTCGGCGCGGTCGAGCTCCGCCGCGGCGGCCGTCGTCGTGGGGGTGTCCGTCGTGGACGCGGTCATCTGATCCCTCCCTCTCGTGTCTCGCCCACTGTAGGGGCGGGCCCAGATTGTCAGACAACATTGGCCACGCCAAACCGACACTCAACCTCGGGACCCCCGCCTGCGTAGGGAGGGGTGAGACAGTGCAGGCGACTCGAGAGGCTCCAGTGCCAGTGACACGCGTATCGACCCGGGACCGGGAGTTCGAGGAGTTCGTGCGCGCCGCGTGGCCCCGGCTGCGGCGGGCGGCCTACCTGCTCTCGCACGACACCCACGAGGCCGAGGACCTGGTCCAGACGGCGCTGACCCGCAGCTATGCGCGATGGGGCGTCGTACGCCGGGAGGGGGCCTACTCCTACGTCCACCGAGCCCTCGTCAACGCCTACGTCGACTCCACGCGGCGGCGGCGCCCGGTGCCGGTCGAGCGGGTCGCCGAACGGGTCGGGACCACCGACCACACGGTCGAGGACCGCAGCGAGCTGCTCGACCTGCTGGCGCCACTGACCCCGCGCGAGCGGTCGATCCTCGTCTGGCGCTACTACCTCGACGCCCCCGAGAAGGACGTCGCCGAGCGGCTCGGCGTGGCGCCCGGGACCGTCCGCAGCACCGCCTCGCGCGCCCTGGCCCGGGCGCGCGCCGATCGCACCGACCAGGAGAGGGACCCGCGATGACCGACCGCACCGAGGACCGCCGGATGGCGGCGCTGGTCGCCTCCGACCGGCCCAGCGGCCTCCCGCCCGACCTGGACGGGCTGCGCGCGGGCGGCCGCCGACGTCTCTGGCGACGCCGCGCGGCCGTCGCGGGGGCTGCGGCCGCCGTCGTCCTCGCGATCGGCGTACCGCTGGCCCTGGTGGGGGGCGACGACGGCCGGTCCGACTCGCTGCCCGAGGCCACCCAGCCCCCCACCCCGAGCTCCACGCCCACCCCTCGGCCCAGCCCCACCGCGCCCGGCGTCGACCCCGCTCCCACCCGCGCCGAGTCCGTCCGGGTCCCGCTCTCCGGGGGCACGTTCCTCACCGGCGAGCTCGAGGAGGGCGAGATCATCGGCGCGACGGTCGACCTCGGCACCTACGAGGGCTACGACAAGGTGCTCTACCCGGCCCGCCAGCCGAGCGGCGACGCGTGCCTGTCGGTCGGCCTCCGGGTCGACGGCCGGCTGGTCCGCCTCCTCTGCGCGGTGGTGCCCGTGGCCGACACCGACGACCGGTTCGTGATGTGGGGCGGGGCCCGCGAGGAGCCGGGCACGGTCGCCTCGGTGGACGGTCCCGGCTACCTGCTCGTCGGCGCCGTCCCGGGCGACACCGAGGTGGCGATCGCCGCCGAGGGCGACGAGCCACGACCGGTCACCACCGTGCGCACCGACGTCTTCCCGGGCTACACCGTGTTCGTCGACGAGGCGCCGTGGGACGCGGCGTGGGACGGCCTCCAGCTCGCCCCGCTGACCGTCACGACCGGGTCCGACCTGAGCCTCGACGTGCGCCGGCGCAGCTACGTCAGCTGAGCGTCACGTCGACGCGGGTGTCGCCCGGGACGGTGGTGAGCGTCACGGTGCCGCCATGGGCGGTGACGATGGCCTCGACCAGGGCGAGGCCGAGACCCACGCCGCCCTCGCGCTGGCGGGCCGCGTCGGCGCGCGCGAACCGCTCGAACGCGTGCGGCACCAGCTCGGGCGCGAAACCGGGGCCGTCGTCGTGCACCGAGAAGCCGCCTGCGCGGGCGCTGACGGTGACGGTGGTGCCGGCCGGCGTGTACTTGCGGGCGTTGGTCAGCAGGTTGGTGACGACCTGGTGCAGGCGCTGCTCGTCGCCGGTGACCTCGACGGCCTCGTCGGGCAGGTCGAGGCGCCAGTGGTGCCCGGGCGCGACGACGCGGGCGTCGGAGACGGCCTCGAGCAGGAGCCGGGTCAGGTCGACGGGGGTGCGCTCGAGGGGCCGTCCCGAGTCGAGCCGGGCGAGCAGCAGGAGGTCCTCGACGAGGGCGGTCATCCGCTTGGACTCGTCGGCCACCTTGGTGAGCGCGGTCGCCGCGGTCTCGGGGTCGTCGGGACGACGGCGGGCGAGCTCGGTGTAGCCGGCGATCGTGGTCAGCGGCGTGCGCAGCTCGTGGGAGGCGTCGGCGACGAACTGCCGGATCCGCTGCTCGCTCGCGTGGCGCGCGTCGAGCGACGTCTCGACGTGGACCAGAAGGGTGTTGAGGGCCGAGCCGACCTGGCCGACCTCGGTGCGCTCGTCGGTGAGGTGCTCGGGCACGCGCTCGGTCACGCCGATCTCGCCGGACGACAGCGGCAGGCCGGCGACGGTGTGGGCCGTCTCGGCGACCTCGCGCAGCGGCCGGAGCTGACGTCGTACGACGGTGCGTGCGGCTGCGGCGGCGACCAGGACGGCCGCCAGCCCGAGGAGCAGCTCGAGCCACACGAGCGAGCGGACCGACGCGTCGAGGTCGTCGGTCGGCAGGCCCGTGACGAGGACGCCGAAGGTGTCGGTGTCGACGGCCGCGACGCGGTAGGTGCCGAACCCGTCGATCTCGACCTCGTGGACCTCGCCGTCGGTCGGCACGTCGGCCAGGACCGCCAGGGCCTCGTCGGAGAGCGGGTCGGACTCCTGGAAGCCGCGGGTCAGGACCTGGCCGGTCCCGAGGTCGGGCTGGGCCTGGAGCGCACCGGGACCCTGGTTGCCGAAGAACCGCGGCTCCTCGGCGGTGCCGTCGCCGTCGGCGGGCCGGCCGCCGCCCGGGAAGCCCTCGGCCCCACCGCGCACGGCGGGGGAGTCGAGCACCTTCTCGTCGAGCTGGCCGGTCAGGTAGTCGCGCATCACGAAGGTGGTCGCCGTACCGACGAGCAGCGACATGACCGCCACCAGCAGGACGGCCGTCACGACCAGCCGTGAGGTGAGGGAGGCGAAGCGGTTCACGACCCGGTCACACCGACGTCGCGGCCGGCTTCAGCACGTAGCCGGCGCCGCGCATGGTGTGGATCATCGGCTCGCGGCCGACGTCGATCTTCTTGCGGAGGTAGGAGATGTAGAGCTCGACGACGTTGGCCTGGCCACCGAAGTCGTAGTTCCAGACGCGGTCGAGGATCTGGGCCTTGCTGAGCACGCGCTTGGGGTTGCGCATGAGGTAGCGCAGCAGCTCGAACTCGGTCGCGGTCAGCGAGATCTCCTCGCCGTCGCGGACGACCTCGTGGCTGTCCTCGTCGAGGGTCAGGTCGCCGACGCTGAGCACCGACGTGGTCGCCGCCTGCTGGGCGCCGGAGCGGCGCATCAGCGCGCGCAGCCGGGCCACGACCTCCTCGAGCGAGAACGGCTTGGTGACGTAGTCGTCGCCGCCGGCGGTCAGACCGGCGATCCGGTCCTCGACGGCGTCGCGGGCGGTGAGGAAGAGGACGGGCACGTCGGGGTCGGTGCCGCGCAGGCGGCGCAGCACCTCCATGCCGTCGAAGTCGGGGAGCATCATGTCGAGCACGACGGCGTCCGGCTTGAGCTCCTTGGCCGCCGCGACCGCCTTGGTGCCGGTGTGGGCCGAGGAGACCTGCCACCCCTCGTAGCGCAGGGCCATCGAGATCAGCTCGGCGATGTTGACCTCGTCGTCGACGACGAGGACCCGCACGGGCGAGCCGTCGGGGCGGGTGAGGGAGGGGGTAGCGGTTCCGGCCATGCGTCCACTGTGACGCGGCTGTCTGTGAGGTTCCTGTGCGTCACCTCGGCCCCCGGTGTCAGGTCGCTGGGCGCTCGCTCAGGAGGCGAAGACCTGGAAGGCCACCTGGTCCGACGGCGAGGGCTCGTCGTCGCCCTGGTCGGTCAGCGTGTGGATCTCGATCTCCTTGGGGGCGCAGTCGGCACCGACCGAGTCCCACAGCACGGTGGCGATGCCGGCGGTCTGCGCGAAGTCGGCCGAGACCATGATCGCGCTGTGGGTCAGGTCGACGCCCCGGGCCGGCACCAGGCAGTAGATGCCCTCGGACTCGGGGGCCTTCTTGAGCTGGGAGAAGCCGTAGGTGCGGGTCTTGTCGAGGACGGTGACGATGCTCGTGGCGGTCTCCTTGCGGGTGACCGTGGCGTAGGCCTTGCCGATGCTGACCGAGCGGACGAGAGCCGGGTTGAGGTCGGCGGCGCCGACCGTCCCGTTCTTGATGTCGGCGCTGGCGATGGTGTTGTTCTTGATGTCGCCGCTGGTGACCTTGGCGCCGGCGTAGCCGGCGGTCGAGGAGGCGACGACGAGGGCGAGGGCGGCGAGGGCGATGCCGGAGGAGGTCTTCACCGGCGTACGGTAGGTGCCCCGTCCCGGCAGGCGCCATCGCTCGATCGGGCTATTGCGCGCGGGTGCGGTAGTCGCTCGGCGTCACCCCGACCAGCGCGGTGAAGTCGCGGCCGAAGTGGGCCTGGTCGAACCAGCCGTAGTCGGCCGCGAGGTCGGCCAGCGAGCCGTCGTAGCCGCCGTCGAGCGCGGTGACCACGTCGTGCATCCGGTAGCGCGCCAGCACCCACTTGGGCCCGACCCCGACGTAGCGCGCGAAGAGGCGCTCGAGGGCACGCTTGGACAGCCCGTGGCGCTCGGCCACCTCGTCGACGCGCAGGAGCGTGCGGTCGGCGAGCATGTCCTCGACCAGGCCGAGCAGCTCGTCGTAGGCCGGGTCGGGCCCGGTCGGCACGAGCGTCGCCAGCGCGGCGCACGCGACCTCGGTCGCCTCGGGCGCGGGGGTGCCGGGGCGCAGGCCGTCGAGGGCGTCGTGGACCGCGACCGGCAGCACGTCCTTGGCCGGCACCGTGCGGTCGGTGAGCGCCTTGGCGTCGGTGCCGGTGAGCGCGACGAGCCCGCCGGGCCGCAGCTTGACGCCGTGCACCCAGCCGGAGCCCCGGATGGCGACCTCGAACCGTCGGGTCGTGACGCCGGTGACGAGCACGACCTCGCCGTCGGCCTCGGCGCGCCCGGCGCCGTGCTCGACCGACAGGTTGGCCGCGGGGTGCGGGATCACGGCGCTCGGGTAGGTCGTGCCGGCGGGGAGGTCCCAGGCGAGCGTCCAGTGGTACTCGACCCAGGGGGCCAGTCCGGTCGCCGTCTCGGTGCGCTTCATCGACACGTGCTGGGCGAACTCCTCGGGGCGCAGGATCCCCGCCCGCGTGGACGTCGCGTTTCTCCTAGTCGGCACGGTCCGATCGTAGGGAGGATCGGGGACATGACGGAGACGATCACGGCCGAGCTCAAGATGACCACCCTCGACTGCGCCGACCCCCGCGCGGAGGCGGCGTTCTGGTCCGCCCTGCTGGGCTGGGAGACCGCCCACGTGCAGGACGAGTACGCGATGCTCACCGGGCCCTCCTCGGCGCTCGGCTTCGGGCAGGTGCCCGACTACCAGCCGCCGTCGTGGCCCGACGAGGGCGGCCGCAAGCAGTTCCACTTCGACCTCGCCTGCGACGACGTCGCGGCCGTCGAGGCCCGGGCGATCGAGCTCGGCGCGACCCTCGCCGACCCGCAGCCGGGCGAGACCTGGCGGGTGCTGCTCGACCCGGCCGGCCACCCGTTCTGCCTGACGAGCGCGGCCAACTGGTAGCCCCTGCACGCCGCGACCACAGGTCGTTCACAGGATCGGCTCGGAGAGTCGGACTCATGAACGACACCCAGCCGTTGAGCCCTCAGCCGCAGGACCCGTACGACGCCACGCTGCCCCCGACGCCGCCGGCCCCGACGCCGCCGGCCCCTGCGCCCAGCGCCACGCCGGTCCAGCCGGTCCTCCAGCCGGGCCAGCCCACGACGGACGCCCCGACCGGGCTCAAGCACCGCGTGCTCGGCCTGCGGGCCGTCGCGGCGGTCGCCCTCGCCTCGCTCGTCCTCGGCGGGCTCGGCGGCGTCGCGCTGGGCGCGGTCAGCGGCGGGTCGGACGAGCAGCAGGGCCCCGGCGGACGCGGCGGCTTCGGCGGCCCCGGCGGCGGTCAGAACGTCCAGCCGGGCCAGAACGGCCAGTTCCAGCCGGGCCAGCAGCAGGGCCAGCAGCAGGGTCAGCAGCCGGGTGGTGGGCTGCAGCCCGGCCAGGCCCCGCAGCCCGGTGGCGGCGTACCGCCCGGCACGGCGCCGCAGGACGACGTCCAGCCCGACACCCCCGCCGACGACTCCTCGAGCGACACCAACGCCTGACGTCCTAGCGAGACCGGACGGACACACCGGTCGGGGCGTCGGCGGGCTCCCAGCGGAGCAGGTCGCCGGGCTGGCAGTCGAGCACCTCGCAGAGCGCGGCCAGCGTGCTGAAGCGCACCGCCTTGGCCCGGCCGTTCTTGAGCACCGCCAGGTTGGCCGGCGTGATGCCCACCCGTTCGGCCAGCACGCCCACGGGCATCTTGCGGCGCGCCAGCATGACGTCGACGTCGACCACGATCGGCATCAGATGACCGCGTCGAGCTCGGTCCGGATGTCGACGGCCTGGGCCAGCAGGGCGCGCATCACCACCACCAGGAGGGCGACCCCGGCGACCAGGCCGCCGGCGCCGCCGACGAGCAGCACGACGCCGGGAGCGACGCCCTCGCCGGGCGCGAGGACGACCCCGAGCGAGAAGAGCAGCAGCGCCGCCGTGGCTGCGGCCGCCGCGATGAGGTCGACATAACGGAACGCGGCCTCGGAGAACACCGTGCCGCGGCCCACCAGGGTCAGCAGCCGCCACACGCAGACCATCCCGACCTGGATCGTCGCGACGCCCAGGACGACGATCGCCACCACCGGCCACCGCGTCGCTGCCGGCGTGCCGTCGAGGTCGATCGCGAGCAGCGGCACCAGGACCGCCTGCACGAGCACCGACCCGGCGAGACCTGCTGCCAGGACGGCGCGCAGCGCCGTCACCGTCGGACCGTTCATGGTTCCTCCCTCGGACTACCGATCAACAACCGGAATCTATCGAGTTTCGATGGGTCAGGCAACAGTGGGAGTCGCTGGCCCAACCGATCCGGTGTCGACCCCGTCGAAGGGGTAGCAAGGAGCCACGACGAGCGGGTGGAGCGGGATGAGCAGGCGCGACGAGGAGTTCACGGCCTACGTGGCCGAGCGACGAGCCCACCTCTACCGGACGGCGTACCTGCTCTGCGCGGGTGACGGCCACCGGGCCGAGGACGTCGTGCAGCAGGCGCTGACCAAGCTCTACGCCGCCTGGCCGCGGGTCTCCCGGCTCGACTCCATCGACGCCTACGCACGGCGGGTGGTGGTCAACGCCCACCTCGACGACGTACGCCGCCCGTGGCGCCGCGAGCGGCCCGTCGCGACCACCCTCGAGCGGCCGGCGACGTCCGGCCTCAGCGTCGAGGACGCCGACGCCCTCTGGTCGGCCCTGCGCGGGCTGGCCCCCGGGCAGCGTCGGGTCGTGGTGCTGCGCCACTACCTCGGCCTCTCCGTGGAGGAGACCGCCGCCGACCTCGGCGTCAGCGCCGGGACCGTGAAGAGCCAGACCTCCGACGCGCTGGGCCTGCTGCGCGCCGCACTCAAGGACGGAGCATCCCGATGACGCCGTACGCCGACCCCGACCACGCCGACGGCCCCGCCGAGGTCGACCAGCTGCTCCGCGACCTCGCCGCGGCGGCCCAGGTCCCCGACGTCCCCGTCAGCACCGACCTGGCCCGCGGCCGGGGTCGCGTCCGACGCCGCCGCATCCTGGTCGGGGCAGCAGCGCTCGCGACCGCCGCCGTGGTGAGCGTCGGTGCGGTCGCCGTCGGCGGCGACGGACCGACGTCGGGCGACGGTCTCGTCGCGACCTCCCCGACCGCGAGCGACCCGGCGCCCACCGACCCGGCCCCGACGTCGGCCCCGACGTCGGCCCCGACGTCGGTCCCGACCCGGCCGG
>NZ_JAURVJ010000140.1 GCF_030655615.1 Nocardioides sp. | reverse complement strand
TGCGGTGGCGGCGACGACGAGGGCGGCGGCGGGGGAGCCGCCCCCGAGGCCGGCGCCGCGCTCGCCGCGACCTCCGAGATCCCGGTGGGCGGCGGCATCGTGCTGGCCGGCGACAACCTCGTCATCACCCAGCCGACCGAGGGCGAGTTCAAGGCCTTCATCGCTACCTGCACCCACACCGGCACCCAGGTCAACGAGGTCGACGGCACCGAGATCGTCTGTCCCAACCACGGCAGCCGCTTCTCGATCGAGGACGGCGCGGTGCTCAACCCGCCGGCCAGCTCGCCGCTCGAGGCCTTCGCCGTCAAGGTCGACGGGGACAACCTCGTCGCCGCTTGACGCCCGGGGCGCCCTAGGGTCGGGGCATGGAGTGGGTGCGGGCGACGTCACCGCGTGAGGCACCCGGCGACTGCGAGCTGGTGGTGGTCGACGACGCGGTGCTGACGCCGTTCGTCAAGGGCAGCCTGCGGTCGTCGACCGGGCCCCGGGCGCAGATGAGCGGGGCCGTGCACGACGCGTCCGGGCTGCTGGTGCCGGCGTCGCAACGCTGGTGGGACGGCGACCGGACCATGCCCGTCGCGGGTGACCCCGATGAGGTCAAGGTGCCCGGCGGGGCGCCGCGGCTCGAGGGCACCTGGCTCTACGCCGGCCATTGGGCGATGCACTTCGGCCACTTCCTCGTGGAGGTGCTGAGCAACCTCTGGCCCGAGCCGGGCTCGTCCGGCGTCGACCTTGTCGACGGCATCGTCGCCCACCGCACCTTCCGCGGACCCCTGGTGCCGCCACCGGCCGGGCCCGGACCCCAGGCGGCGGCGCTGCGCCCGTGGCAGTCCGACCTGCTGGCCCTGGCCGGCTACGGCGGCCTCGAGGTGCGCGTGGTCCGGCACCGGGCTGCCCGCGTCGACCGGCTCGTCGTGCCGCAGCGTCCGGTGGTCCTCAAGAGCTGGGCCGCCCCCCAGGCCGTGGCGCTGTGGCGCCGGGTCTCCGACGCGGTGGGGGAGAGCGGCGCCCACCCGCGGGTCTACTTCTCCCGCAGCGCCTTCCACGCGGGCACCGACAACCCGCGCCGGGACCGGTCCGACGAGGCGTGGGACCGGCACCTCGACGAGGCGTTCGCCGCGGCCGGGTTCCACGTGGCGCACCCCGAGACGCTGCCCATCGCCGAGCAGGTGGCGCTGGTGCGCGGGGCCGAGGTGCTGGCCGGGCCGTCCGGGTCGGCCCTGCACCTCTCGGCGTTCGCCCGGCCCGGCACGCGGGTGCTCGAGGTGGGCGACGACCGCTCGCCCGACCAGCCGATGGCGTCGCAGCGGATGATCGACGCCGCGTGCGGCCACCACGCCGCGTTCGCGCCCTACAGGGACGCGATGGCGCTCGCCTCGGCGCTGGCCTCGGTCTCGGTCTCGCCCGACTGACCCAGCTGGGTGGCGAGCTGGCGGCCGGCCGCCGCGCGGCACTGTCGGCGCCAGGCCGCGTCGCGGGCCGAGGGACGCCGGTCGAGCCGGCGGTCGATCAGGTCGCGCGCCTCGTCGAACCGGTCGGCGCGCAGCAGCGCCGCGATCCGGATCTCCTCGACGAGCTCGCGCTGGGCGTCGGAGCCGCCCACCCGGCGTACGGACGCGGCGAGGGAGGCCAGCGAGCTCGCCGCGGTGGAGGCCTGGCCGCTGTGGAGCTGGTGGAGGGCCCGCGCGAGCGGTGCGACGACCTCGCGGTGGGTGGCGTGGCCGTGGGCGCTGGCCCAGGTGGCCAGGGAGGTGAGGCCGGCGCCGTCGCCGAGGGCGAGGAGGGTCGCAGCCGCGTGCATGCCGAGGAACGGCGTCGCGGGGCGCACCAGGACGTCGCGGCCGACCGCCGTGGCGACCTGCTCGAGCCCGGGCACGTCCTCGGCGTCGGGGGTGAGCGCCCAGCGGATCAGCAGCGAGCCGGAGTCGACGAGGGCCCGACAGCCGGTGGCGAGCTCGGGACGCAGCTGCCCGTCGTAGCGGCGGCGTACGGCGTCGAGGTCTCCGAGCGACAGCTCGTGCAGCGCGGCGTGCCACGAGAAGTGGCTCAGGCTCTCGATGGCGGCGCCGTCGCCGGTGACCCAGGCGTCCATCCAGCCGAGGCCGCCGGCGTGGTCGCCGGTCTCGTAGTGGACGTGGGCGCGCGCGTGGGCGGAGTGGCCGGCGTCGGGCTGCTCGGCCAGCGACGCGACGGCGAGCTCCATCGACTCCTCGAAGCGCTCCTGCTCCTGGCGGATGAAGGCGAGGAGCCCGGCGTACCACCAGTCGTCGCCGTAGGCCGGAGCCGCGCCCTCGACGATGGCCCAGGCCTGCTCGGGGACCTCGGTGACGCCGGCGAACGCGATCGTCGGCACCGCGGCCGAGAGCAGCAACGCGTCGACGGGGAAGCGGGCGAGGTGGTCGATGATCGGTCGCGAGTCGCCGCGGAGGTGGGCGAGGACGGCGGCCACGTGACTCTGCTCGCGCTCGGTGCCGAGGTGGGCCCACCGCTTGGCGTCGCGCATGCGGCCGACGACGTCGACCTCGACGCACAGGTCGTGGCCGACGAGCGCGAGTCCTGCGTGGCCGAGCGCGAACCTCGGGTCGAGGACGATCGAGGTGGCGAACGCGCCGGCCGAACCGGTGCGCAGGCGGAGCAGGTCGTCGAGCCCGCGGGAGTAGGCGGCCGCCGCGTCAGGACCCGTGCTCAGGGTCAGGCCGTAGCGGTCGCGAGGAAGCATGTAAGCAGACTAAGTCACCTGACAATTAGCAGACAAACGGCACGCCGAGCGCGACGGGGCCGGTCGGCCGGTCGGGCCGGGCTCGGGCGGGCTGTGCCGGGGCTGTCGGTGGCCGCTCGTAGGGTGGAGACGTGCCTCCGACCCGCTCCTCGCGCCCCACCCGGGGACCGCTCTCCTACCGGCCGGAGCCGGGGTCGATCCCCACCCAGCCGGGGGTCTACCGCTTCCGTGACGCGCGCGACCGGGTCATCTACGTCGGCAAGGCCAACAACCTGCGCGCCCGGCTGTCGTCCTACTTCCAGGACATCTCCAACCTCCACCAGCGCACCGCCACGATGGTCACCACCGCGGCCCGCGTCGAGTGGACCGTGGTCAACACCGAGGTCGAGGCGCTCCAGCTCGAGTACTCCTGGATCAAGGAGTTCGACCCGCGGTTCAACGTCAAGTACCGCGACGACAAGTCCTACCCCTGGCTCGCGGTGACCGTCGGCGACGACTACCCGCGGGTGATGGTCGGCCGTGGCGCCAAGCGCAAGGGCACCCGCTACTTCGGTCCCTACAGCCACGCCTGGGCGATCCGAGAGACCGTCGACATCCTGCTCCGGGTCTTCCCGATGCGCTCCTGCAGCAACGGGGTGTTCAAGCGCTCGGCCCAGATCGGCCGGCCCTGCCTGCTCGGCTACATCGGCAAGTGCTCGGCGCCGTGCGTCGGCCAGATCAGCGAGGAGGACCACCGCGCGATCGTCGACGACTTCTGCGACTTCATGGCCGGCCAGACGCGGCCGTTCGTCAAGCGCATCGAGCGGGAGATGTACGCCGCCTCCGACGCCATGGAGTTCGAGAAGGCCGCCCGGCTGCGCGACGACCTCGGCGCCATGCAGCGTGCGCTCGAGAAGCAGGCCGTCGTGCTCGGTGACGGCGCCGACGCCGACGTGATCGCGCTCGCCGAGGACCCCCTCGAGGTCGCGGTGCAGATCTTCTACGTCCGTGGCGGCCGCATCCGCGGCCAGCGCGGCTGGGTGGCCGACCGGGTCACCGACGCCGAGACCCCCGAGCTGGTCGAGGACTTCCTGCTCCAGCTCTATGCGGGAGACGCGGAGTCGGTGCCGCGCGAGATCCTGGTGCCGACCCTGCCGACCGACGTACTGACCTTCGAGACGCTGCTGACCGACCTCAAGGGCAGCAAGGTCCAGATCCGCATCCCGCAGCGCGGCGACAAGAAGACGCTGCAGGAGACCGTCGCGCAGAACGCGCGGCAGGCGCTCGCGCTCCACAAGACCAAGCGGGCCAGCGACCTCACCACCCGCAACCGCGCGCTCGATGAGATCCGCGAGGCCCTCGACCTCGAGGAGGCGCCGCTGCGCATCGAGTGCTACGACGTCTCCAACCTCCAGGGCACCGAGGTCGTGGCGTCGATGGTCGTCTTCGAGGACGGACTGTCCCGCAAGGGCGAATACCGGCGCTTCGTCATCAAGGGTGTCGACGGCCAGAACGACGTGGCCTCGATGCACGAGGTGATCACCCGACGGTTCAAGCGGCTCCTCGACGAGCAGGCCCGATCCGCCCTTCGAGACGCCTCGTCCCTCGGCTCCTCGGGGACCGATGGGCAGACGAACGAGGGCCCGATGCTGGTCGACCCCGAGACGGGCCGTCCGCGCAAGTTCGCCTACGCGCCCGGGCTGGTCGTCGTCGACGGTGGCCCGCCGCAGGTCGCGGCCGCTCAGCAGGCGCTGGTCGAGCTCGGCATCACCGACATCCCGGTGTGCGGCCTGGCCAAGCGGCTCGAGGAGGTCTGGCTGCCGGGGGAGGACGACCCGGTGATCCTGGCTCGCTCGTCCGAGGGCCTCTACCTGCTCCAGCGCATCCGCGACGAGGCCCACCGGTTCGCCATCAACCACCACCGCGGCCGCCGCTCCAAGACCATGGTCGAGAGCATGCTCGACGACGTGCCGGGCCTGGGCGAGGTGCGCCGCAAGACGCTCCTCAAGCACTTCGGGTCGCTCAAGAAGCTGCGTGAGGCCGAGGTCGGCGAGATCGCCCAGGTCCCCGGCATCGGGCCGCGCACCGCCGAGGCCATCAAGGCCGCGGTGGAGCAGGCGTCCGCGACCCGCAAGACTGTCTCCGTGAACACCGCGACGGGCGAGATCGAGGAGTCGTGAGCGACCGATGAGCGACCGGGACCCCGAGGCCGTCCCGGTCCGCGGCGAGCTCGTCGTCGTCACCGGCATGACCGGCGCCGGCCGGAGCACGGCCGCCAAGGAGCTCGAGGACCTCGGCTACTACGTCGTCGACAACCTCCCGCCCAGCCTGCTGCCCGACGTCGTCCGACTCGTCGACGAGAGCCACGGCCCGCGCCAGAAGATGGCGGTGGTCGTCGACGTCCGTTCGGGCTCGTTCTTCGCGGGGCTGCGCACCCACCTCGCCGAGCGGCGCGCGGTCGCCGCTGCGGGTGGACGGCGTACGACGCTGGTCTTCCTCGACGCCTCCGACGAGGTCCTCGTACGCCGCCAGGAGGCCGTTCGGCGTCCGCACCCGCTCCAGGCCTCGGGACGGCTGCTCGACGGTCTCCACCGTGAGCGCCGGGTCCTCGCCGACCTGCGCGGCGAGGCCGACCTGACGATCGACACCACCAGCCTCAACGTGCACCAGCTGACCGACCGGGTCGCCGAGGCGTTCGGCACGCTCGAGACGACGGCGCTCAAGGTCAACGTGATCAGCTTCGGCTTCAAGTACGGCATCCCGGTCGACGCCGACTTCGTCGCCGACATGCGGTTCCTCCCCAACCCCCACTGGGTGCCCGAGCTGCGCCACAACACCGGCCGCGACGCCGACGTCGCCGCGTTCGTCAAGGCACAGCCGGGGGCGGCGGAGTTCCTCGACGCCTACGTGCCCGTGCTGACCGGCGTCGCCGACGGCTACCTGCGCGAGAACAAGCGCTTCATGCGGGTCGCGATCGGCTGCACCGGCGGCAAGCACCGCAGCGTCGCCATGACCGAGGAGATCACCGCCCGGCTCCGCGCCGCGGGCTTCGACGCCAAGCCGGTCCACCGCGACCTGGGTCGGGAGTGACCCGCGCCCAGGCGGTCGTCGCGTTCGGCGGCGGCCACGGCCTGCACGCCTCGCTCTCGGCCCTGCGCCTGCTGGTCGACGACCTCACCGTCGACGACCTGACCGCGATCGTCACGGTCGCCGACAACGGTGGCAGCTCAGGGCGCCTGCGCGGCGAGTTCGGGGTGCTCCCGCCCGGCGACCTGCGGATGGCCCTGGCCGCGCTCTGCGGCTCCGACACCTGGGGCGACACCTGGGCGCGGGTGCTGCAGCACCGCTTCGAGGGCAACGGCGACATGCGCGGCCACGTCGTCGGCAACCTGCTCATCGTCAGCCTGTGGGAGCTCCTCGGCGACCACGTCGACGCCCTCGACTGGATCGGGCGGCTGCTGGGAGCCAAGGGCCGGGTGCTGCCGATGGCGCTGACGCCGATGGACATCCGCGCCGAGGTGCGCGGCCTCGTCACCGGCGACCCCGACGCCCTGACGACCGTGCGCGGCCAGGTCGAGGTCGCCACCACCGAGGGCGTCATCGTCTCCCTCGACCTCGAGCCCCCCGACCCCGAGGTGAGCCCGGTGGCGCTCACCAAGATCGCCGAGGCCGACTGGGCGTTCATCGGGCCGGGTTCGTGGTTCTCCTCGGTCATCCCGCACGTGCGGGTGCCGGCGCTGCGGGACGCGATCGTGGCCACCGACGCGCGGTTGGTCGTCGTGCTCAATCTCGAGGAGCAGGCCGGCGAGACCGGCGGGTTCGCCCCCGCCGACCACCTCGCGGTGCTCTACGAGCACGCCCCCGCGATGACCGTCCACACGGTGCTGGCCGACGCCGCCAACCTGGTCGACGACCAGGCCGAGGAGCTGCGCGAGATGGTCGAGGCCTCGGGGGCCCGGCTGGTCCTGGCCGACGTCGCCCGCGACGACGGCACCCCACGGCACGACCCCGACAAGCTGGCCGTGGCCTACGCGCAGATCATGGACGACGAGGGCTGATCGCCGTCCCGTCGCCGTCCCCTGGCCGTCCCATCCGACCCGCACATCCCAACCAGCACAGCGGATCGGGGCCGGATCGGGGCAGGTCGGAGGGTTGTTGACGCTCATGGCAGGATCGCCCACATGGCGATGACGGCTCAGGTGAAGGCGGAGCTCGCCAACACCCAGACCACCAAGACCTGCTGCCGCAAGGCCGAGGTCGCCACCACGCTCCGCTTCGCCGGTGGCCTCCACATCGTGAGCGGCAAGATCGTCGTCGAGGCCGAGCTCGACACCGGCGCGGCGGCCCGCCGGCTGCGCCGCGACATCGACGAGATCTACGGCCACAAGTCCGACGTCGTCATGGTCCAGGGCAACGGCATCCGCAAGGGCAGCCGCTACATCGTGCGCGTCGTCAAGGACGGCGAGTCGCTGGCCCGCCAGACCGGCCTGCTCGACCAGCGCGGCCGGCCCGTCCGCGGGCTGCCCCCGGCCGTCGTCTCAGGCGGTGGCTGCGACGCGGTGGCTGCCTGGCGCGGGGCGTTCCTCGCCCACGGGTCGCTCACCGAGCCCGGCCGCTCGTCCTCGCTCGAGGTGACCTGCCCCGGCCCTGAGGCGGCCCTGGCCCTGGTCGGCGTCGCCCGCCGGCTCGGCATCCAGGCCAAGGCCCGCGAGGTCCGCGGCATCGACCGCGTCGTGATCCGCGACGGCGACGCCATCGGCCAGCTGCTCACCCGGCTCGGCGCCCACGAGACGCTGATGGCCTGGGAGGAGCGCCGGATGCGGCGCGAGGTCCGCGCCACCGCCAACCGGCTCGCCAACTTCGACGACGCCAACCTCCGCCGCTCGGCCCGCGCGGCCGTCGCCGCCGGTGCCCGCGTCGAGCGGGCGATGGAGATCCTCGGCGACGAGGTGCCCGACCACCTGCGCCTCGCCGGCACCCTGCGTCTCGAGCACAAGCAGGCCTCCCTCGAGGAGCTCGGCCAGCTGCACGAGCCCCAGCTCACCAAGGACGCCATCGCCGGCCGCATCCGCCGGCTGCTCGCCATGGCCGACAAGCGGGCCGAGGAGCTCGGCGTCCCCGACACCGAGGCGTCCTTGACCCCGGAGATGCTCGCGGACGACGACTGACCTGCCATGCGCCTCGCTCCTCTGCCCTCGCAAGCCTCGTGGCGGCACGCCGGGCTGCGTGACGGCTTCGAGGTGGTGTGGCCGGTGTCGATCGGCTCCGTGCACCGCCTGCGTGGCGCGACGACCGGCGTCGAGGACGGTGCCGGCTGGACCGTGTCCTACGACGTCGAGCTCGGCGCCGACTGGTGCACCCGCACCGCCGTCGTACGAGCGAGTGGCCGGGACGGGTCGGGCGAGGTGCTGCTCGAGCGCGACGAGGACGACCGCTGGTCGATCGACGGCCTCTACCAGCCGGAACTCGACGGCGTCGCCGACGTCGACCTCGAGTCCTCGGCCGTCACCAACACGCTGCCGCTGCACCGGCTCCACCTCGAGCGCGGGTCGGCGATGCGGGTCGACTCGGCGTTCGTCGGGCTCGACCTGCGGGTCCAGCGCATCGTGCAGACCTACGAGCTCGTCGAGCACACCGACGAACGGATCACGGTGGCCTACACGTCCGCGACGTTCGACGTGGCCTGCACGGTGACGTTCGACGGCTCGGGCCTGGTCACCGACTATCCCGACATCGCCGTCCGGCACGCCTAGTCCCGCCGCGCTGGTTACCCGCACGTACGCCGGGATGCTCGGCAGCGGTCGGCAGCGGTGGCGGTAGGGTCGTTGACGGCCTCAGACCCCGAGCTCCAGGAGCACCGCAGTGACTGTTCGTGTCGGCATCAACGGCTTCGGCCGCATCGGCCGCAACTTCTTCCGCGCCGTACGCGCCTCCGGTCTCGACATCGAGATCGTGGGTGTCAACGACCTGACCGACAACGCCGTGCTGGCGCACCTCCTCAAGTACGACTCGATCCTCGGCCGGCTCGACGCCGACGTGACGTCGACCGACGACGCGATCGTCGTCGGCGGCACCGAGATCAAGGCGTTCAGCGAGCGCGACCCCGCCGCCCTCGGCTGGGGCGCTCTCGACGTCGACGTCGTCGTCGAGTCCACTGGCTTCTTCACCGACGCGACCAAGGCCAAGGCCCACATCGACGCCGGCGCCAAGAAGGTCATCATCTCGGCGCCCGCCACCAACGAGGACTTCACCGTCGTCATGGGCGTCAACCACGACGACTACGACGGCTCCAAGCACCACGTCATCTCCAACGCGTCGTGCACGACCAACTGCCTGGGCCCGATGGCCAAGGCGCTCAACGACGACCTCGGCATCGTCAAGGGCCTGATGACGACGATCCACGCCTACACGGCCGACCAGAACCTCCAGGACAACATCCACAAGGACCTGCGCCGCGCCCGCGCCGCCGCCCTCAACGTCGTCCCCACCTCGACCGGTGCGGCCAAGGCCATCGGCCTCGTGCTGCCCGAGCTCAAGGGCAAGCTCGACGGCTACGCGCTGCGCGTCCCGGTCCCGACCGGCTCCGCCACCGACCTCACCTTCGAGGCCGGCCGCGAGACCACGGTCGAGGAGGTCAACGCGATCATCGAGAAGGCCGCCGACGGTCGCTTCCTCAAGTACTCCACCGACCCGATCGTGTCCTCCGACATCGTCACCGACCCGGCGTCGTGCATCTTCGACGCGCCGCTGACCAAGGTCATCGGCAACCAGGTCAAGGTCGTCGGCTGGTACGACAACGAGTGGGGCTACTCCAACCGCCTCGCCGACCTGATCGACTACATCGGCAAGACCCTCTGACGGTGTCGGACTACTCGTCCCTGGGTGACGTCGCCGGCAAGCGGGTCCTGGTCCGCTCCGACCTCAACGTGCCGCTCGACGGTACGGCGATCACTGACGACGGACGCATCCGTGCGAGCGTCCCCACCATCAAGGCGCTCGCCGACGCGGGTGCCCGGGTGGTCGTGACGGCCCACCTCGGTCGCCCCAAGGGCGCGCCCGAGGACCGCTACTCGCTGGGTCCCGTCGCGGCCCGGCTCGGTGAGCTCCTCGGTGCCGACGTCGCGTTCGCGACCGACACGGTGGGCGACTCGGCGCGCGCCACGGTCGACGGCCTGGCCGACGGCCAGGTCGCGCTGCTCGAGAACGTGCGCTTCAACCCCGGTGAGACCAGCAAGGACGACGCCGAGCGCGGAGCGTTCGCCGACGAGCTGGCGTCGCTGGCCGACGCGTTCGTCTCCGACGGGTTCGGGGTCGTGCACCGCAAGCAGGCGTCGGTCTACGACGTCGCGCAGCGGCTGCCGCACGCGATGGGCGCCCTGGTGTCGACCGAGATCGACGTGCTGCGCCGGCTCACCGTCGACCCCGAGCGCCCCTACGTCGTCGTGCTCGGCGGGTCGAAGGTCTCCGACAAGCTCGGGGTCATCGACAACCTGCTCGACAAGGCCGACAAGCTGCTCATCGGCGGCGGGATGGTCTTCACGTTCCTCAAGGCGCAGGGCCACGAGGTGGGCAAGAGCCTCCTCGAGGACGACCAGCTCGACGTCTGCAAGGCCTACCTGCAGCGCGCCGAGGAGTCCGGCGTCCAGATCCTGCTGCCGGGCGACATCGTGGTCGACACGACGTTCCCGTCCAGCGACGTCACGCCCGACCCCCGGGTCGTGCCGGCCGACCAGATCCCGGCCGACGCGCTCGGGCTCGACATCGGCCCGGCGTCCGGCGCCGACTTCGCCGCCGCCCTGGCCGACGCCAGGACCGTGTTCTGGAACGGGCCGATGGGCGTCTTCGAGGTGCCGCAGTTCGCCGACGGCACCCGCGCCGTCGCCGAGGCGCTGACCAAGGTCACCGACCAGGGCGGACTCTCGGTCGTCGGGGGTGGCGACTCCGCCGCCGCCGTCCGGGCGCTCGGCTTCGACGAGGCCGCGTTCGGCCACATCTCCACCGGGGGCGGTGCCAGCCTCGAGTACCTCGAGGGCAAGGAGCTCCCCGGCATCACCGTCCTGGAGGACTGACATGGCCAAAGCAGCGAAGAACGGCCGCACGCCGCTGATGGCGGGCAACTGGAAGATGAACCTCAACCACCAGGAAGCCGTCGTCCTGGTGCAGAAGCTCGCCTGGACGCTCTCCGACAAGCGCCACGACTTCGGCAAGGTCGAGGTGGTCGTCGTACCCCCGTTCACCGACCTGCGGTCGGTGCAGACGCTCGTCGACGGCGACCGGCTCTCGGTCAAGTACGCCGCCCAGGACGTCTCGGTCCACGAGTCCGGCGCCTACACCGGCGAGATCTCGGCTGGCATGCTGGCCAAGCTCGGCTGCTCCTACGTCGTCGTGGGGCACTCCGAGCGCCGTGAGCACCACGCCGAGGGCGACGACGTCGTCAACGCCAAGGCGCACGCCGCGCTGAAGGCTGGGATGACGCCGATCGTCTGCGTCGGCGAGGGCCTCGAGGTCCGCCAGGCCGGCGAGCACGTGCCCTACACGATGGCGCAGGTCGAGGGCTCGCTCGCGGGGTTCACCGCCGAGCAGGTCGCGGCCCTGGTCGTGGCCTACGAGCCGGTCTGGGCGATCGGCACCGGCGAGGTCGCGACCCCCGACGACGCCCAGGAGGTCTGCCAGGCCATCCGCTCGCAGATCCGCGAGGCCCACGGTGACGCGGCCGCTGACGGCGTACGCGTCCTCTACGGCGGCTCGGTCAAGGCCAACAACGTCGCCGGCATCATGGCGAAGGCCGACGTCGACGGCGCGCTGGTCGGGGGAGCGAGCCTCCAGGCCGACGAGTTCGGCGGGATCTGCCGCTTCTACGACATGCCGACCCTCTGACCGGACTGCCGATCACCCGTCCCCGACCCACCTGACGTAGGATTCCCCTCTGTGAACGCGGAACTCATTCTCACCATCTTTCTCCTTGCGGCCAGCGGTCTGATGATCCTGTTGGTACTCCTCCACAAGGGGCGCGGTGGTGGCCTGTCCGACATGTTCGGCGGCGGCGTGTCGAGCTCGCTCGGCGGATCGTCTGTGGCAGAGCGCAACCTGGACCGTTTCACGATCGGCACGGGCGTCATCTGGTTCGCCTGCGTCATCGCTCTGGGACTGCTGAAGGCCTACTGAGGCCCCCAGCACGTCCCACTCATCCCCACATAGAACACACGAGGAGACACCCCCATGGCTGGTGGAGGAAACGCCATTCGCGGCAGCCGCGTTGGCGCCGGACCGATGGGCGAGGCGGAGCGCGGCGAGTCCGCACCCCGACAGGCCGTCACGTACTTCTGCTCGCACGAGCACCGCTCGGTCATCACGTTCTCGGTCGAGGCCGCCGTGCCCGACCACTGGGACTGCCCCAAGTGCGGTCTGCCGGCGTCCCTCGACTCCGACAACCCGCCCCCGGCGCCCAAGATCGAGCCCTACAAGACCCACCTGGCCTACGTGAAGGAGCGCCGCTCCGACAAGGAGGCCGAGGTCATCCTCGACGAGGCGATCCAGCTGCTCCGCACCCGGCGCAAGTCGGGTGAGGTCATCTTCTGACCTGAGGCCCTTCCGTCTCACGAGTTGCGCCGGCCGCCCCTGGGGTGCCGGCGCTGCTCTTTGTGCGCTAACCTGACTTAGTCAGTTGAGTTAGTACGCAGCGCGTCGAAGGAAGAGGACCCTCTCGTGGCCACCAGGAAGTCCATGCAGCCCGTCGACAAGATCACCGCCGTCATCAGCGGCACCCTCGCCGCCGGCTTCTTCGCCCTCGCCGCGATCGCCGCCCTCCCCAGCGACGAGCCCACCGCCCCGATCCTCATCGAGTCCGCCCAGCGCTGACCGCGAGTCGGCGCAGAGTTGAAGTCAGATCAGCGCGACTCGGCGCAGATGCTGAGCGTCAGCGCCGACTCGACAGGTCGATGACGAGCCGACGGTTCGAGCGGGCCCGCACGGCGGCCGCACGCAGGACCTCTTCGACGCTGCGCTGCCGGCTGAACAGGTCGTGCTTGTCGAAGTCCTCCATGATCCAGCCCTGACCTTCGGCGATCTCTCGACGGCGGTCGTCGCTCTCGACCTGCTCGTCGCTCGAGTGCCACTCGAGCCCGAGGTACTCAGCTGCGAGGAGCAGCTCCTCGAGTCCGAGGTCGAAGATGCAGACCAGGACCCGGCCGACCCAGAGCTCCAGCTGTGGCGTGGGATGGGGCAGTCCGGAGTCGATCCACCGCAGCCGCAGGATGGACTCGCCCGGCGACGCGGCACGCCCGTCGGCCAACGGCGCCAGCTCCCTGAGACGGGTCACCCACCGCATCCCGCGGAACCCGCTCGACCTGCTCCAGGAGCTCGCCCTGCTCGAACCCGCCAAGTCGGAGCATCTGGTCGAGACCAGCCAGGGCCGGCTCCCGGAAGCGCTGCCTTCCCAGGTCGCAGGCGGTGCGCAGCCGGGTCGTGACCTGGATCCCGTCGACGACCTCGATGTCGTCGCGCGTCAGGTTGCGCTCGCCGCTGTCGGCCAGCCCGTTGCGCAATCGACCGTTGCCCGACGGTCGGAAGACCGAGATCGGCCGCAGGGCGAGGTGTTCGTTGGGTGCGAGGACCATCTCGGCGCCGTGGACCCAGCCGGCGTGCCGGTCGCAGACGACACAGTCCGACGGCACGACGAGCGCAAGGCAGTCGGCCCGGAGCCGGACCGAGTCACCGGCCTGCGTCGCGAGGTAGGTGCCGGTGACCGGTTGGCGGAGCAGACCGGCGTCGATCAGGCGCGTCAGGTTGTACCTGCTGACGCCCTGGCGTGCAGCGATCCGCGCGGTGAACGGTTGGTCGAGGGGCAACGGGAAGCGGTCGTCGAGGACCGCGTCGTCGAGACGGTGGTCTAGTTTCATGCGACGCCGGGTGCCCGACGCCGCTTGCGCGAATCATCGGGTCTCCCAGCCTGTGGATGACCGCCTGGACTGAGTGCAGCTTCCGGTCGAGTCGGCTCACAGGCTCATCATCAACGCCGACTCGGCAGCGCCACGTCCTGCCGAGTCGGCGTTGGCGCTTAGCCTCTGCGCCGACTCGGCGTCGTACGACTTCAACTCTGCGCCGACTCGGCGTTGGTCAGAGGAGGGAGGCGGAGGCTCGGTCGAGCCACCAGAGGGTCTCGGTGGTGCCGGTGACGCCGCGGGCGGGGGTCTCGGTGATGGTGCCGTCATCGGCGAGGGCGCGGGCGACGGCCTCGGCCTTGCCGTCGCCGCTGGCGAGGAACCAGACCGCGTCGGCGCGGGCGAAGGCCTCGAAGGTGAGGGTGACGCGCTCGGGGGGCGGCTTGGGGGAGTCGGGTACGCCGACCGCGATGGCGTCCGTGGCGGTGAGCGCCGCGTTGCCGGGGAAGAGCGAGGCGACGTGGCCGTCGGGGCCGATGCCGAACATGAGGATGTCGAAGCCGCCGGAGCCGTGCTCGCGGATCGCGCGGCCGTAGCGCTCGGCGGCCTCGTCGACGGTGGCGGCGTCGTCGGACGACGGGACCTCGTGGACCTGGGTGGCGCCGACGGCGTCGAGGAAGGCCGCGCGGGCCTGGCCGGCGTTGCGGTCGGGGGAGTCGGCAGGCACGAAGCGCTCGTCGCCGAACCAGACGACGACACGGGTCCAGTCGACGTCGAAGTCGGGCGAGAGCCGGGCGACCTCGCGGTGGATCTTGTCGGCGATGGTGCCGCCGGTGAGGCCGAGGTTGGGCTCGGTGCCGCCGGCCTGGAGGTCGGCGAGCCGCGACAGCAGCTCGCCGGCGACCGCGGACGCGAGCGCCTCGGGGGTGTCGTGGACCTCGACGAGGGCGCTCATCGCTTCGATCCCACCTTGTCGAGAGAGGTGATCGTGGCGGCGTAGACGTCGTCCTCGTCGAGGCGGCGCAGCTCTTCGGCCAGCAGCTCGGGCAGCTTGCGCCGCTTGAGCGCGATCGGCCGGTCGGGCCGGTCCGGGGAGGTGAAGGTCGCGAGGCGGCCGTCGGTGCGCGAGATCCGGATCGGTCCCTCACGTGTCTCCATGACGACCTCGGTGATGCCGGGGCCGCCGGAGCCGACGCGCTCGACCTCGATCTTGAGCCGGCTGCGCAGCCAGGCGGCGAGCAGGTCGGCGCTCGGGCTGACCCGCTCAGACGTGACCTTGGCCGACGTCACCTTGAGCGGGTGCTGGTCGAGAGAGGCGGCGAGCAGGGCGCGCCACGGCGTGAGGCGGGTCCACGCGAGGTCGGTGTTGCCGGCGACGTAGGACGCGCACTGCGTCTCGAGCGCCTTCGTCTTGCCGCGGTGCACCTCGGCGGCGTCGGTGATCCGGCGCTTGGCCAGGGCCCCGAGGGGGTCGGCGGCGGGGTCGGCCGGCGGCTCGTGCGGCCACCAGATCGCGACCGGCGAGTCGGGCAGCAGCAGCGGCAGCACGACCGAGTCGGCGTGCCGGACCACCTCGCCGGCGAGCCGGATGATCGCGGCCTCACCGCCCCAGCCGGCGCCGGTGCCGACCTGGGCGTTGACGACGGACTTGCCGCGTGCGCTGCCGAGCACGACCCCCAGGACGCGGGCGGGGTGCTCGTGGGTGGCCTTGCGGGCGTTGGTCATCGCCTCCTCGGACGACTGCTCGTCGACCACGACGATGAGGGTCATGACCATGCCCATGGCGGGCGAGCCGGCCCGCATGCGGGCGCGCACGAGCTCGGCCGCGATGGCCGAGGAGCTGGTGTCGGTGAGCTCGATCATCAGGGCCGCCTCCAGACGCGTCCGTCGCGGGCCAGCATGGCGTCGGCCGACGCCGGACCCCAGGTGCCGGGTGGGTAGGCCTCGGGTGCTCCCTTGGCCTCCCAGCGCTCGAGGATCGGGTCGAGGATCTTCCAGGAGAGCTCGACCTCCTCGTGGCGCGGGAAGAGTGGCGGGTCACCCAGGAGCACGTCGAGGATCAGCCGCTCGTAGGCCTCGGGGGACGACTCGGTGAAGGTGCCGCCGTAGGCGAAGTCCATGTTGACGTCCCGGATCTCCATCTGGGTGCCGGGGACCTTGGCGCCGAACCGCAGCGTCATCCCCTCGTCGGGCTGGACCCGGATGACCAGGGCGTTCTGGGTGAGGTCCTCGATCGAGTTGGCGTTGAAGGGCTGGTGCGGCGAGCGCTTGAACACGACGGCGACCTCGGTCACGCGGCGGCCTAGCCGCTTGCCGGTGCGGAGGTAGAAGGGCACCCCGGCCCAGCGCCGGTTGTCGACGTGGAGGGTGATGGCGGCGAAGGTCTCGGTGCGTGAGGTGGTGGCGATGCCGTCCTCGTCGTGGAAGCCGACGACCTTGGCGCCGCCGGCCCAGCCGGCGGCGTACTGCCCGCGGGCGGTGGCGACGTCGAGCCGCGGCGGCAGGCTGATGGAGGCGAGCAGCTTCTGCTTCTCCTGGCGCAGTGCCTCGGCGTCGAACGACGTCGGCTCCTCCATCGCGACGAGCGCCATCAGCTGGAGCAGGTGGTTCTGGATGACGTCTCGCGCGGCGCCGATGCCGTCGTAGTAGCCGGCGCGGCCACCGATGCCGACGTCCTCGGCCATGGTGATCTGGACGTGGTCGACGTAGTTGTTGTTCCAGAGCGGCTCGAACATCGTGTTGGCGAAGCGGGTCGCCAGGATGTTCTGCACCGTCTCCTTGCCGAGGTAGTGGTCGATGCGGAAGATCGACGACGGCGCGAACACGGCGTCGAGCTGGTCGTTGAGCACCCGGGCCGACGCGAGGTCGTGGCCGAAGGGCTTCTCGATGACGACCCGACGCCAGGCGTCGGAGCCGGGGGCGGCCTCGGCCAGCCCGTGCTCGCGCAGCTGCTGGGCGACGGTGCCGAACGCACCGGGCGGGATGGCGAGGTAGAACGCGTGGTTGCCGCCGGTGCCGCGGACCTCGTCGAGCTCCTCGATCGTCTGGCGCAGCCGCTCGAAGGCCTCGTCGTCGTCGAAGGCGCCGGGGACGAAGCGGAAGCCCTCGGCGAGCTGGTTCCAGACCTCCTCGCGGAACTCGGTGCGCGCGTACTGCTTGACCGAGTCGTGCACGATCTGGGCGAAGTCCTGGTCGGCCCAGTCGCGTCGGGCGAACCCGACGAGGCTGAAGCCGGGCGGCAGCAGCCCGCGGTTGGCGAGGTCGTAGATCGCCGGCATGACCTTCTTGCGCGACAGGTCGCCGGTGACGCCGAACAGCACCATGCCGCACGGGCCCGCGATGCGGGGGAGGCGGCGGTCCTGCGGGTCGCGCAGCGGGTTGGTGCGCGTACTCATCGACGGTGCTCCCGGTAGTAGGTGATCAGCGCCTGCGTCGACGCGTCCTGCTCGGCAGCGGCCTCCTCGTCGCCGGACACGGCCGGCCCGACCTGCTGGGCGAGCTTCTTGCCGAGCTCGACGCCCCACTGGTCGAAGCTGTCGATGCCCCAGACGACACCCTGGGTGAAGGTGATGTGCTCGTAGAGGGCGATCAGCTGTCCGAGCACCGACGGCGTCAGCTCGGGCGCCATGATCGACGCGGTGGGCCGGTTGCCGGTGAAGACCCGGGCCGGTACGACGGCCTCGTCCGTGCCGTCGGCGCGCACCTCGTCGGCGGTCTTGCCGAAGGCGAGCGCCTGGGTCTGGGCGAAGAAGTTGGCGAGGAACAGCTCGTGGACGTCGACGCTCTGTCCGTCGACCTCGTCGGTGAGCGGGTAGGCGGGGGTGGCGAAGGCGATGAAATCAGCGGGCACCAACCGGGTGCCCTGGTGGATCAGCTGGTAGAACGCGTGCTGCCCGTTGGTGCCGGGCTCGCCCCAGAAGATCTCGCCGGTGCCGGCGGTGACCGGGGTGCCGTCCCAGCGCACGCCCTTGCCGTTGGACTCCATCGTCAGCTGCTGCAGGTAGGCCGGGAACCGGTGCAGCAGCTGAGAGTAGGGGAGCACGGCGTGGGTCTGCGAGCCGAGGAAGTCGGTGTACCAGACGTTGAGCAGCCCCATCAGGACCGGGACGTTGGCGGCCAGGTCGGTGGTGCGGAGGTGCTCGTCGACGGCGTGCATGCCGGCGAGCAGCTCGGCGAACCGCTCCGGGCCGATGGCCACGACGAGCGAGGTGCCGATGGCGGAGTCGACCGAGTAGCGACCGCCGACCCAGTCCCAGAAGCCGAACGCGTTGTCGGGGTCGATGCCGAAGTCGGCGACCTTGTCGAGCGCGGTCGACACCGCGACGAAGTGCTTGGCCACGGCGGCGGACTCGTCGGAGCCGGACAGCCCGTCGAGCAGCCAGGCCTTGCACAGTCGGGCGTTGGTCAGCGTCTCGAGGGTGCCGAAGGTCTTGCTCGACACGATGAACAACGTCGACGCCGGGTCGAGGCCCTCGAGCGTCGTCGCCGCGTCGGTGGGGTCGATGTTGCTGATGAAGCGGCACTCGAGGCCCGGTTGCCGGTAGGGCGCGAGGGCCTCGTAGGCCATCACGGGGCCGAGGTCGGAGCCCCCGATCCCGATGTTGACGATCGTGCGGATGCGCTTTCCGGTGACGCCGGTCCACTCGCCGCTGCGCACCTGGTCGGCGAAGGCGTAGACCCGGGCCAGCACGTCGTGCACGTCGGACACGACGTCCTGGTCGTCGACCTCGAGCTGGGCCTCGGCCGGCAGCCGCAGGGCCGTGTGGAGCACGGCACGGTCCTCGGTGACGTTGACGTGGTCGCCGCGGAGCATCGCGTCGCGCCGCTCGACCAGACCGACCTCGTCGGCCAGGGCGAGCAGCGCCGCGAGCACCTCGTCGTCGACGAGGCTCTTGGACAGGTCGACGTGGAGGTCGGCCGCGGTGAAGGTGAGACGGTCGACCCGACCCGCGTCGGCGGCGAACCAGCCGCGCAGGTCGGGGGAGAAGCCGTCGGCGAGCGCGCGGAGCCGCCGCCACGCGTCGGTGGTGGTGGCGTCCACGGGCTGGTCCACTACTTGGCCTTCTCCCTCTGGCCCTCGACGGTCTCGACGAGCTCGGTCCAGGATTACTTGAACTTGTCGACGCCCTCGGCCTCGAGGGCGAGG
>NZ_JAURVJ010000139.1 GCF_030655615.1 Nocardioides sp. | reverse complement strand
ACGGGCCGGGAGCTGAAGGTGAGGGTCACGGGCCCCAACATAACGTGCAGGAGCTGCCCAGCAGACGACCCGCCCGGCCGGATGGCCGAGCGGGTCGTCGAGAGATAGGAGGGGTGGAGCGGGTCAGCTGAAGGCGTCCTTGAGCTTGGTGTCGTCGTCCTCGCCGTCGCACTGAGCCTTCAGGGTGTCGGCGAAGCCGTCCTTCGCCTCGTCGCCGAGGTCGTCGAGGGACTTGATGGCCTCCAGCGCGGCGTCGGCGTCGTCGCCGCCTTCGTCCTCGGCGGCCTCCTTGAAGAGCTTGATGACGTCGTCGGTCGACTTGCCCTTGAGCTCGCCACACGTGGTGTTCTCGGCTTCGCTGCCACAGGCGGTGAGCGTGCCGGACAGCACGACGGAGGCGAAGACGAGCCCGAGGGCCGTGCGACGCTTGCGGGGCAGGGTGCGGGTGAGGGTGTCGTTGAGGGTCACGCGCCGAACCCTATCCTGAACGTTGCCTGAGCAAACCCGCCCGCGCCGAGCGGTCTGGACCGTGCCCGAAGGGGCAGCCTCAGGCACGTCGGCGCGGGGCCAGGCGGCGTACGCCGACCACCCCGACGACCAGGCCGAGCACCGCTCCGGTGATCGGGCCCCACTCGTCGTCGACGGCGAGCCCGAGCAGCGTGCAGAGCACGACCACGACCAGCACGGCGCTCGCGACCAGCAGGTTGCGGTACACCTCCTCGAGGTAGAGGCGGCTGAACGACGGGGTGGGCTCGGTGGGCTCGACGGGTGCCGTGGTGGTCACCGGGTTCGGGGGTGCGGCGTGCGGTGGGGCGGGTGAGGGGCCTGCGGGGTCGAGGGGGATGGTCTGGACGACCGCGGCGGCGTCGACCGGGCCGTAGACGTGCGGGAAGGTCTCGTCCGACCCGGGGACCGCCTCGTCGAGCACCGGCGACGTCAGCCGCTCGGTGTCGATGACCAGGAGCACCAGCGGCTCGGTCACGTCGGCGTAGTAGCGCTGCCGCACGCCCTGCCACTGGTCGCCGCGGCTGGCGTGGATGAACCCCTCCTCGGCCAGGGTGCGACCCCGGGTCGAGGTCGTGTAGCGGCCGGCGGCCCGAGCGGCGTCCCAGTCGGCGAGGGTCGCGATGTGGAAGATGCGCACCCGCTCACCCTGGCACGGCCGGTGACGTCAGAAGAGCCGGTGCTCGGAGTCGTCGATGCCGCGCAGGGCGTCGTAGTCGACGACGGCGCAGGCGATCCCGCGGTCGGTGGCGAGCACGCGGGCCTGGGGCTTGATCTCCTGGGCGGCGAAGATGCCGCGCACGGCGCCGTTGGTGGTGAGCAGGGGGTCGCGGTTGAGCAGCTCGAGGTAGCGGGTGAGCTGCTCGACGCCGTCGATCTCGCCGCGCCGCTTGATCTCGACGGCGACGCTGGCGCCGCCCGCGTCGCGGCACATGAGGTCGACGGGCCCGATCGCCGTGGGGAACTCGCGACGCACCAGGACCAGGCCGTCGGCCAGGGTCGCGGGGTGCTCGGCGAGGAGCTCCTGCAGGTGCTTCTCGACGCCGTCCTTCTGCAGGCCGGGGTCGATCCCGAGGTCGTGGGCGGAGTCGTGGACGACGTCCTCGATGAGGATGCGGAGGGTGTCGGCCGGACCCTTGGCGGTGCTGCGGCTCGTCACCGTCCACTCGACCTGCCCGTCGTCGGTGGTGCCCTCGCGCAGGGTGCAGGGCGGGCTCATCCAGTTGAGCGGCTTGTAGGAGCCGCCGTCGGAGTGCACGAGCACCGACCCGTCGGCCTTGATCATCAGCACCCGGGTGGCCATCGGCAGGTGGGCCGTGAGCCGTCCCGCGTAGTCGACCTGACAGCGGGCCACGACGAGTCTCACGGGCGGTGAATCTACAGTGGCCCGAGTGAGCATCGCGATCCGCCGGGCCCGGCCCTCCGACCTGCGCCGGATCGCGGCGGTCGAGGACGCGGGCGGCGCGATGTTCGCCGAGCACTTCGGCGACCGGATGGTGCCGGCACTGACGGCGGCGCCGCCGAGCGGTGCGGAGCGCGACGGTCACGGGATCCTGCTCGTGGCCGTCGACGACCGGCGCCTGGTCGGCTTCGCCCACGTCGTGCCCCACGACCTGCACGCCCACCTCGAGCAGGTGTCGGTGCTGCCGTCGTACGCCCGGCAGGGGATCGGTACCTCGCTCGTACGGGCGGTCATGGAGGAGGCGCGCTGGTCGGGCTACGACCGGATGTCGCTGACGACCTACCGCGACGTGCCGTGGAACGGCCCCTTCTACGCCGGTCTCGGCTTCGTCGAGGTCGAGCCGGGCCGGCTCGAGCTCTTCCAGCGCGACCTGCGCGACCACGAGCGCCGGCTGGGGCTCGACGGGCCCGGGGTCCGCGTGGTGATGGAGCAGCCGCTCCGACGCCAAGTTACCGGTGAGTGAACATCCTCCGGATCGCGACGAACCGCGTGGAATGATCCGCTCCATGACGAGCACCGCCACCGAGCCCGCCACCGAGCCGGCCGCCCGCACCTTCACCACGATCGGCGTCGTCGGTCTCGGCACCATGGGGGCCGGCATCGCCGAGGTCTTCGCCCGCAACGGCTACGCCGTCGTGGGTGTCGAGCTCAACGACGAGGCCGTCGAGCGAGGTCGCCAGCACCTCACCCACTCCACCGGGCGGGCGGTCAAGCGCGAGAAGATGACCGAGGCCGAGCAGGCCGAGCTGCTGGGGCGGATCTCCTTCTCCACCTCGCTCAAGGACCTCACCGACGCCGACCTGGTCGTCGAGGCGGTCGTCGAGTCGATGGCCACCAAGAAGGCGATCTTCCAGGAGCTCGACGGCATCGTCAGCCCGCAGACGGTGCTGGCCACCAACACCTCGTCGCTCTCGGTCACCGAGCTCTCGTCGGCCACCTCCGGCCCGGGACGCGTCATCGGCGTCCACTTCTTCAACCCCGCCCCGGTGCAGAACCTGGTCGAGGTCGTGCGCACCGTCGTCACCGAGCCGGTCGTCCTCGACGACGTGCAGGCCCTGCTCGGCACCCTGGGCAAGAGCCCGGTCGTCTGCGGCGACAAGGCCGGTTTCATCGCCAACACGCTGCTCTTCGGCTACCTCAACCACGCCGCCTCGATGTACGAGGGGCGCTACGCGACCCGTGAGGACATCGACGCCGGCATGCGCTACGGCTGCGGCTACCCGATGGGGCCGCTCGCGCTGCTCGACCTGATCGGCCTCGACACGGCCTACGAGATCCTCGAGACGATGTACCGCCAGGGCCGCGACCGGCTGCACGCGCCGACGCCGATCCTCAAGCAGATGGTCACCGCGGGCCTGCTCGGCCGCAAGACCGGTCGCGGCTTCTACACCTACGAGGGCCCCGACAGCCCCGTCGTGGTCGCCGACGACCGGACGCCGTCGGCCGACGAGGCGCCGCAGCTCAAGCACGACGTCAAGCAGGTGGGCGTCGTCGGCACCGGCACCATGGCGTCGGGCATCGTCGAGGTCTTCGCCAAGGCCGGCTACGAGGTGCTCTACGTCGGTCGCAGCCAGGACAAGGTCGCCGGGGTCGTCACCGCGATCACCAAGAACTTCGACAAGCAGATCCAGCGCGGCAAGGCGACCGAGGAGGCCAAGACCGAGGTGCTGGGCCGGGTCTCCGGATCGACCTCCCTCGACGACCTGGGCACCGTCGACATCGTGGTCGAGGCGATCGCCGAGGACCTCGCGATCAAGACGACCCTGTTCGAGAACCTCGACGAGATCTGCAAGCCCGGCGCGATCCTGGCCACCACGACGTCGTCGCTGCCGATCATCTCGATGGCCCGGGTGACCAGCCGCCCGCAGGACGTCATCGGCATGCACTTCTTCAACCCCGCGACGATCATGAAGCTCGTCGAGGTCGTCTCGACGGTCTCGACCGACGACGACGTCACCGAGACCACGCGGGCGCTGTGCGCCCAGGTCGGCAAGGTCGCGGTCTCCTGCGGCGACCGCGCCGGCTTCATCGTCAACGCGCTGCTGTTCCCCTACCTCAACGACGCGGTCAAGATGCTCGAGCAGCACTACGCCACCGCCGACGACATCGACCTCGCCATGAAGCAGGGCTGTGCGCTGCCGATGGGCCCGTTCGAGCTGCTCGACGTCGTGGGCAACGACGTGTCCCTCGCGATCCAGCGCGAGCTCTACCAGGAGTTCCGCGAGCCCGGCTTCGCGCCGGCACCCCTGCTCGAGCACCTGGTCACCGCGGGCTACCTCGGCCGCAAGACCAAGCGCGGGTTCCGGGACTACTCGCGCCGCTGATCTGGGCATCCCCGGCGGTGGCGGATTCCCCGGCCGGCCGGGGATTCCGACCGTTGTCAGGGGGTGCAACCCCTGACCACGGGCGGAACCCCCTGACCAGCACCCCCGCCGCCTGTCTCGCGCCCCGCCC
>NZ_JAURVJ010000129.1 GCF_030655615.1 Nocardioides sp. | reverse complement strand
CAGAACGCCTTCGTGCTGCGGCAGGGCCTGGCGCGCCGGCACGTCGGCCCGGTGGTGGCGGTCTGCGCGCTCAGCGACCTGGTGCTCATCGTGGCCGGCGTCGCGGGGATCGGCACCGTCGTCGAGCAGGCCGGGTGGGTGATCGACGTCGTCCGCTGGGCCGGCGTCGCCTTCCTGACCTGGTACGGCGTCACGTCGCTCCTCCGGGCCCGCCAGGGCGGCTCGCTGCAGGCCGCGACGGGCGAGGACGCGACCCTCGGGCGCGCCGTACGGACCGCGGTCGCCCTGACCTGGCTCAACCCGCACGTCTACCTCGACACCGTGCTCCTGCTCGGCTCGATCGCCAACACCCACGATGCGCGCTGGTGGTTCGCAGCCGGGGCCGGGACCGCGAGCATCGTCTGGTTCACCACCCTGGGGTACGGCGCCCGGCTCGCCCACCGGTCGCTGTCGACGCCCCGCGCGTGGCGGGTGCTCGACGTCCTGATCGGCCTCACGATGCTCGCCATCGCAGCCGGTCTCGCGCTCGGTGGTTAGCGGCGGCCGGACGGGACACAATGCGGCCATGTCGCAGCAGCCGCCGTACGGCCCCCAGGAGCCGCAGCAGCCCTACCAGCAGCCCTACCCGCCCTACTCCCAGGGCGCCTACCCCAACCCCTACGCGCAGTTCCCGCAGAAGCCCAACCACACGACCCGCAACGTGCTGCTCATCGTCGGCGCCGTCGTCCTCGTCTTCTGCGGCGGGCTCTTCGCCCTCGGCGTCGCGTTCTTCAACAACGTCGACGACGTCTTCGACACGGACTACCCCGGCTCCGAGAACGACCCCGTCAGCGTCGAGGAGGGCGACGCCTTCTCGATCCGCGGCTTCGACTACGACCAGGGCTGGTCGATCAGCAAGCCCGCACAGGGCTTCGACACCGAGGTGTCCGGCCTCCGGGTCACCAACCACCGTGACGACGAGGACGCGGAGTCGGTCTACCTCTACTTCGAGTTCTATGCCGACAACGCCCGCCTGGGCTCCATCTCGTGCACCGGCGGCAACACCATCGCCTACGAGCGGAGCGCCCGGCTGACCTGCAACGGCTACGGCGAGGACATCAGCGGCTACGACGAGATCGAGGTCTACGACAGCTCCTACTCCGAGTGACCGGCGCCCCTTAGAGTCACCCCGTGGGTGACGAGGACAAGGACCGGCTGGCTGGCTACGTCGAGACCTGGTGGCAGGCCGTGCAGGACCTCACCGCGGTCCTCGAGCAGGTCCCGGCCGAGCAGTGGGCGACGCCGACCGACCTGGCCGGCTGGGACGTCCGCGCCTGCGCGTCCCACACCGCCCACCTCGAGAGCATCCTCGCCGGCAACCCCGAGGAGACAGCCGACGTCGGTGAGCCGCCCCACGTCACCGGTCTCATGGGCCTCTACACCGAGATCGGCGTGTGCAACCGCCGTGACCGCACGCCCGACGAGATCGTCGCGGAGATCCGCGAGGTCACCGGCCGGCGGCACGCGCAGCTGCTCGCCGACCCGCCGACCGACGCCTCGGCGCGGCCGCCGGTGATCTTCGCCGGGGTGCCGTGGACCTGGGAGGTGCTGCTGCGCAACCGCCCGCTCGACATCTGGATGCACGAGCAGGACGTACGACGCGCCGTCGGCCGGCCCGGGGGCCTCGACTCGCGCCCGGCCCAGCACACCGCCGACTACCTCACCGAGTCGTTCGGGTTCGTCGTCGCCAAGAAGGCCGGCGCCGCCCCCAGCACCACCGCGGTGCTCGACGTCGCCGGCAGCCCGACCATCGCCTACGCCGTCAACGACGCCGGTCGTGGCGAGCGCCTGCCGGTGGTCCCGGCCGACCCCACCGTCACGCTGCGCACCGACCGCGAGTCGTTCGTGGTGCTCGCGGGTGGCCGTCGTACGCCGCCCGCCGGCGCGGTCACCATCGAGGGCGACGCCGAGCTCGGGGCCCGCATCGTCTCGGTCATGGCGACCACCCCGTGAAGGCACCCGTCGACACCTGGACCGTCGCCGACATCCCCGACCAGGCCGGCCGCACCGCCGTCGTGACCGGTCCCTCGCTCGGCGGTCTCGGCCACCACACCGCCCTCGAGCTCGCCCGGCGCGGCGCCCGGGTCGTGCTCGCCGGGCGTACGGCGGCCAAGCTCGACGAGACCGCCGCGGCGATCACGGAGGAGGTGCCCGCCGCCGCTCTCGACCGGCTGGTCGTCGACCTCTCCGACCTGGGCTCGGTGCGCGCGGCCGGCGCCGACGCCGAGCGGTTCGGCCCGATCGACCTGCTCGTCAACAACGCCGGCGTCATGGGCACGCGACGCCGGCGCACCGTCGACGACCTCGACCTCCAGCTCGCGACCAACCACTTCGGGCCGTTCCTGCTCACCGGGCTGCTGCTGCCGCAGCTGGTCGCGAGCGGGGCCGCCACCGTCGTCACCGTCTCGTCGCTCTACCACTACTACGGCGGACGCGCGCCGCTCGGCGACCCCACGCGACACGGCCGCGGGCTCTACCGCAAGTGGCACGTCTACGGCCAGTCCAAGCTCGCCAACCTGCTCTTCACCGCCGAGCTCGACCACCGGTGCCGCGAGGACGGCGTACCCGTGAAGGCGCTCGCCGCCCACCCCGGCTTCGCCGGCACCCACCTCGCCGCCAACGGCCAGTACGGCCGCTCCTCCGGCGGCATCGCGTCGATCCTCGACGCCGCCATCCGCGCCGTCTCCCAGCCCGCCGCCGCCGGCGCCTGGCCGACCCTGATGGCCGCCACCGCCGACCTGCCGGGCGCCTCGTTCGTGGGGCCGAGCGGGCCGGGCGAGTTCGGAGGGACCCCGCAGGTCACCGCCGGCAGCAGCGCCGCACGCGACCCGGAGGCCGGCCGGGCGCTCTGGGAGCTCAGCGAGCGGACGACCGGGATCACCTACCCCTAGGCCCCCGGCCGCGGTAGTCCCTGACGAGGATCAGGATTCCGCGGCCCGCATCCTTGATCTACGTCAGGGACTACCGCGGCGGCTCGGCGTCGGGGCCGTCCGGGCCGTCGACGTCGTCGAAGGACAGCGTGAGGGTGCTGTGGAACGCCGTGGCGTCGCCGGCGTGGTGCTCGGGCGGGCGGTGCGGCTCGGTGCCGACCGGCCAGGCCTCGTCGGCCCGGAAGCGGTAGCCCTCCTGGTCGCCGGCCACGACGCTGAGCTCGAGGTCCTGCCCGACCTCGACGTGGCGGTGGCCGGCGACGAGGAGCGACGAGAAGTGCAGCCAGCACCCGCCGGGGGCGGTGGCGGTCTCGACGACGCCCCAGCCCTCGTCGTCGTACCACTCGGACACCCGGCCCACGACGGTCATGCCGCCAGCATGGCGTACGGCGAGCCTCCCGAACCGGCGCGGGGAAGATTGACGCTTCAACTACTGTTGACCCCACCATGAAGAAGAGCATCGGCTTCCTCAACTTCGGCCACTGGACGCCCTCGCCGCACTCGCAGGTGCAGACCGCGTCCGACGCCCTCCTGCAGTCGATCGACCTCGCGGTCGCGGCCGAGGAGCTCGGCGTCGACGGCGCCTACTACCGCGTGCACCACTTCGCGCGACAGCTCGCGTCACCGTTCCCGCTGCTCTCGGCGATCGCCGCCCGCACCAGCACGATCGAGATCGGCACCGGCGTGATCGACATGCGCTACGAGAACCCGCTCTACATGGCCGAGACCGCCGGCGCGACCGACCTGATCTCGGCCGGGCGACTGCAGCTCGGCATCAGCCGGGGGTCACCGGAGCAGGTCATCGACGGTTACAAGTACTTCGGCTACGAGCCCGCCGCCGGCACCGACCACGCCGACATGGCCCGCGAGCACACGCGTCTCTTCCTCGAGGCACTGAAGGGCGACGGCTTCGCCGAGCCCAACCCGCGCCCGATGTTCCCCAACCCGCCCGGCCTGCTGCGCATCGAGCCCCACGCCCCCGGCCTGGACAGGCGCATCTGGTGGGGCGCGTCGACCCGCGGCACCGCCGAGTGGACCGCCCAGCAGGGCATGAACCTGATGAGCTCGACCCTCCTGCTCGAGGACTCCGGCATCCCGTTCCACCAGCTCCAGGCCCAGCAGATCGAGGCCTTCCGCACGGCGTGGGCCGCCGCCGGCCACGACTGGGAGCCTCGCGTCTCGGTGAGCCGCAGCATCTTCCCGATCACCTCCGACCTCGACCGCGCCTACTTCGGCGGCGAGTCCCGCAGCCAGGACCAGGTCGGCTTCCTCGAGGGCGGCAAGGCCCGCTTCGGCAAGACCTATGCCGGCGAGCCCGACCAGCTGGCCCACGACCTCGCCGAGGACGAGGCCATCGCGGCCGCCGACACGGTGCTCCTCACGGTCCCCAACCAGCTGGGCGTCGACTACAACGCCCACCTGCTGGAGTCGCTCGTCGAGCACGTCGCCCCCGCTCTCGGCTGGCGCTGACCCCCACGGTGGTCGAGCCGGGCGAGCCCCGGCGAGCCCGCGTCGAGACCCCCGCGACCGACGTACCCGACCCGACCGGCCCCCGGGGCGGTCTCGACACGCGGTGACTCCGTCCCCGCGGCTCGACCACCGTGCCGGGACCCCCGAGGTGCGCGGGTCAGGCGAGGCAGGAGTCGACGGCGTCGACCGGTGCGGTGTCGAGGTCGGCGTAGTGCACGACGACGTTGTCCACGAGCCTGCTGACGGGCGTGTCCTCGTCGCTCAGCGTGATCAGCGGGCGGTTGTCGGCGGCCTCGGCCCCGGTGCGGAAGACCCAGAGGGTCGCGCGGCCGTCGGCGTCCACGTCGACGACCGGCACCTCGACGCCGAGGGGGACCGTGTCGGTGACCCGGCTCGGCACGCCGGCGTCGCCCAGGCAGGCGACGAGGCCGTCCGGGTCGACGCCGTCGTACGACGCCGCCGGGGTCGCGGCGGACGAGGGCGAGGATGCCGGGGAGTCGGACGAGTCGTCGCCGCAGCCGGCCAGGACCAGGACAGCAGCGACGGCGAGGGCGGGCAGGGCGCAGAGGGCAGGGGTTCGCTTCATGGGCCGTACCGTGCCCCGCACCGCTTGCGAGGTCCTTGCGGTCCCCTTGCCCCGCCCCGCCCGCGCCCCTACTGCCGCAGCTGCGACCGGAACGACGAGGCGAGCACCCCGTCGGCCTGGCGCGGGCCGACGCCGGGCAGGTTGCGCCCGCCGTAGACGACCTTGCCGGCCGCGTCGGAGTAGCCGAGCCAGGTCTGGGCGCCCTGCTGGCCGATGCCCCGCGCGGCGTTGTCGCACACACCGTCGGGGAAGACCTGCTGCAGCTGGGCGTACTGCGCGTCGGTGAGCGGCAGCAGCCCCACGTCGACCGCGGCCCGCGCCAGCGGCGTGAGCGCGCACGACAGCACGTCGTTGAAGCGGCTCCCGCCGGCGACCTCGCGCGGCGTCGAGAGGCGCAGCTGGGCCGCGTCGGGCAGGACGCAGGTGACCTCGCCGCCGGCGGCCGGCAGCTCGAGCACACCGGGCACGTTGGCGCAGCGGTCGGTGATGTCGAGACGCTTGCGGGCCTGGGCGATCTTGCTCGCGAGCGGCTTGGCCGAGTGGTCCTTCTCGACAGAGCCGAGCCAGCGGTCCATCTCGAGGAACGCGTCGTTGGCCCAGCGGACGTCGCCGATCAGCGGGACGACGCCGAACCACATGACTCGGTTGTCGGTGTGGCCCTGGGCGCGCTGGAGGCGGTCCTCGGTCCAGAACGCGTGGGCGTAGTCGTGGGCGATCCCCGGGTCGGGCCCACCGTGGTTGATGATCGCGACCTGGCTGAGGTTGGTGGCCTCGTTGACCAGGCCGGTGCGGTAGGCGTTGGCCACCGAGGACGGGTCGCCGGGGATGCGTGCGGCGGTGGGCTGCGAGTCGACGTCGAGGCCGCCGACCTTGACGTTGAGGTCGACGAACTGTGCAGGCGTGATCATCCCGTCGCGCAGCGCGTTGAGACCGTAGACGACGCCCTTGTTGGCGAACGGGACACCGCCGAAGCCGTGGCCGGCGGCCTTCTCCTGCGGTGTCCACACCGACGTCGGCCGCCGGCCGAGGTCGTTGACCAGCAGGTCGAGCACCGAGCAGCGCACGCCGGTCGGGTTGGTCTCCGAGTCGTAGCGCGTCGAGGGGTCGCCGGCCCGGGGGGCGAGCGTCCCGGGGCACTCGTGCTCGGGATTGAGCGCGGCCTTGAAGAGCCCCTCGTCGGCCACGACCGCGTTGAGGTGCGTCAGGTGTCCCTCGACGGCCGCGAACTGCGTCGGCGACCAGACGACACCGGTGGCCCAGCGCGACGGGTCCTCGAAGTAGAGGCGCAGCAGGTGGTAGTCGGCGAACTGCGCACCGGCGGAGAACGTGTCGGGGTAGGAGCACGTCGTGACCAGGCCCTGGTAGATGCCGGGGTAGGCGTTGGCCACGGTGTGCTGGGCGATCGAGCCGCCGGAGCAGCCGGTGCCGATGGTGTAGCGGATGCTGCCGTACTGCTCGACGAACCGCTCCTTGGCCATCATCACCGACTCGGCGTTGAGGGCGACGTTGCAGTTGTGACCGGTGTTGTCGAGCGCGGTCGAGATGACCGCGAAGCCGCGGCCGAGCGCGGTCAGGTAGGACGGCGTGATGCCGGGGACACCGGCCGGGATGGTGCCGGAGTAGTCGTCGAGCGGCGGGTCGCCCGGGGTGTACGACGCCCCGCAGCCGCCCCCGTGGGTGACGAGGACCTTGTGGTTGAACTGTCGCTGGGGCGCGAAGCGCGACCACGGCTTCCTCGGCTGCCAGAGCGTGATGATCGTGTAGCGGTCGCGGTCCTGGAACCCGTCCTCGCGCCGCACGATGAACGGCACCCGCACGCCCTGGTCGGTCGTGGTCGTCGCGACGTCGCCCGGCGGGTCCTTCGGCAGGTAGCGCTGGAGGCCGGCCTGCAGCGGGTTGGTCGACCGGTAGAAGTAGCGGTAGGTCGGCGGCTGGTTGCACCTCGCGTCGCGGGCGCCGGTCTGGCAGCGGTAGTGCGCGGTCTGCGGGCCGGAGAAGACCGGGCCGCCGGCCGGGTGGTTGGTGATGACGAGACGCCCCGAGTAGCCCTTGGCCGTCGCGGTCACGACGTTGCGGCCGAGGCGGAGCCCGGTCAGGTAGGCCTCGTAGCGGGCCCGGCTGCGCAGCGCGAACTTGCTCGTGACGTCGCGGCCGTTGAGCGTGATCCGCAGCGTCGGGCGCTTGAGCCTGCGCGTCACCTCGACGGCCACCCGCGCGTCGCCCCCCGAGATGAGGTCGGGCCGGTTGGAGGAGGTGAAGATCCGCAGCGGCTTGGCCTTCGCGGCCCTTGCCACCCCGGCCACCCCGGCCACCCCGGCCGCGCCGGCCACCCCGCCGGCCCGGTCGGCGACGGGAGCCGCAGCCGCCGCGGTCACCCGCTCCGGCACCGGTACGACGGCCGTCGCGGTCGGCGTGAGCGGGACCCCGGCCGCGGCGAGGGTCGCGACGAGCAGGGTGGCGAGGGCGAGGCGGGCACGCAGGGACACGAGGGGCTCCGTTCGAGATCGGCTGGTGACGACCGTCACGAGGTCAACGAGCGCGATGCCCCCGGGTCACGGACGCCCACCCGGCACGCCAGCCGGCCGGATCTCTGGTTGCATGGCGCCATGGCCGACCCTCGCGCTGGACAGCTCGCCGCCCCCTCCGACCTGGTCGACGTCGCCCACCTGGTGACGGCCTACTACACGGGCGTCCCCGATCCGGACGACGTCGACCAGCAGGTCGCGTTCGGCACCAGCGGTCACCGCGGCTCGTCGCTCAAGACCTCGTTCAACGAGACCCACATCCTGGCGACGACCCAGGCGATCTGCGACTACCGACGCGAGCAGGGCTACGACGGCCCGCTCTTCGTCGGCCGCGACACCCACGGCCTGTCGGAGCCTGCGTGGGCGACGGCGCTCGAGGTGCTGGCCGCCAACGACGTGACGGTGCTGGTCGACTCGCGCGACGCCTACACCCCGACCCCCGCCGTCTCCCACGCGATCATCCGCGCCAACGTCGGCAAGACCTCGGGGCTGGCCGACGGCATCGTGGTGACGCCGTCGCACAACCCGCCGGCCGACGGCGGCTTCAAGTACAACCCGCCGCACGGCGGTCCCGCCGACACCGACGCGACCTCGGTGATCGCCGCCCGCGCCAACGAGCTGATCCGGGCCGGGCTGACCGACGTACGCCGGACGCCCTACGAGAAGGCCCGCCGGGCGGCCGGGTCCTACGACTTCCTCGGCACCTACGTCGACGACCTCCCCTCGGTCGTCGACCTGGCCGCGGTCAAGGCGGCGGGCGTGCGGATCGGCGCCGACCCGCTCGGTGGCGCGTCGGTGCACTACTGGGGCGAGATCGCCGACCGGCACGGGATCGACCTGACCGTGGTCAACCCGCTGGTCGACGCGACCTGGCGCTTCATGACGCTCGACTGGGACGGCAAGATCCGGATGGACTGCTCGTCGCCCGACGCGATGGCCTCGCTGGTCGCCCGGCGCACGGAGTTCGACGTGGCCACCGGCAACGACGCCGACGCCGACCGGCACGGCATCGTCACCCCCGACGCCGGCCTGATGAACCCCAACCACTTCCTCGCCGTCGCGATCCAGTACCTCTTCGGCGGCGCGCGTCCCGGCTGGCCCGACAGCGCCCGGATCGGCAAGACGCTCGTGTCGTCGTCGATGATCGACCGCGTCGCGGAGGGCCTGGGCAAGCCCATGGTCGAGGTGCCGGTCGGGTTCAAGTGGTTCGTGCCGGGCCTGATCGACGGCTCGTTCGGCTTCGGTGGCGAGGAGTCGGCCGGGGCGTCGTTCCTGCGCACCGACGGCACCACGTGGACCACCGACAAGGACGGGCTGATCCTCTGCCTGCTCGCCGCCGAGATCATCGCCAGGACCGGGCGCACGCCGAGCGAGCACTACGCCGACCTGGTCGCCCAGCACGGCGCCCCGGCCTACGCACGGATCGACGCCCCCGCCACCCGCGAGCAGAAGGCGGCCCTCTCCGCGCTCAGCCCCGACGCGGTCACCGCGACGTCGCTCGCCGGCGAGGAGATCACCGCCAAGCTCACCGAGGCGCCCGGCAACGGCGCCAAGATCGGCGGGCTCAAGGTCACCACCGCGTCGGCGTGGTTCGCCGCGCGCCCGTCGGGCACCGAGGACGTCTACAAGATCTACGCCGAGTCGTTCCGCGGACCCGACCACCTCGCCGAGGTGCAGGACGCCGCTCGCGACGTGGTCGGCGCCGCGCTCGGCGCGTGAGCGGCCCCGTGGAGCTGACCGAGGGCGAGCCGGCGGAGGTCCCGGCACTCGTCGACCTGATCTGCGCCCGCGTGCCGAAGGCGCCCCGCGCCGAGGTCGCCTGGATGTGGTCGAGCCCGGCGGAGTGTCCCGACCTCGTCACGCTCGTCGCCCGCGACGCCAACGGCACCCCGCTCGGCGTCGGCCGGCTGACCACCCCCGTGCTGCTCCCCCGGTCGTGGGCCGTCATCAACGCCACGGTGGCGCGCGCGGCCGAGGGCACCGGCGTCGGCGCGGCGCTGTACGCCGGGCTGCTCGCCCGGGTGCGGGACGACGTCGACCAGCTCCGGGTCACCGTGGACGCCGACGACGAGAGGTCGGTCGCCATCGCCGGTCACTGGGGCTTCGAGGTGGTCCAGGTCAGCATCGAGAGCGAGCTCGACCTGGTCGCCACCCCGCTCCCGGCGCCAGCGCCCGGGGACGGCGTCGTCCTCGAGGACGCGACGACCTTCACCTTCGCCGACCACGACGCCGTCGCCGCGATGCTCCTCGCCAGCCAGACCAACCCCGAGGCGGTCGCCGGGATGGTGGCCGACCTCGACGACCTGAGGCGCGGCGGCGGTGACGCCCCGGTGGCGGTCCTGGCCCGTGTGGACGGCTCCCCCGCCGGCATCACCGTCGGCCGGGTCGAGGACGCCCGGCTCTTCATCGACTACACCGGCGTCGACCCGGCCTTCCGCGGCCACGGCCTGGCGCTCCTTCTCAAGCAGCAGGCCCACCTCGACGCCGTGGCCCTCGGCGCGACCAGCAGCCGCACCAACAACGCCGAGCACAACACCGGCATCCGCCGCGTCAACGCCGACCTCGGCTACCAGGTCGGGCGGTCGCTCGCACGGCTGCGCCGGATGCTCTGACGCCGGACCTGCGGGTCACGGTGATCGAGCCGGACGAGCCCCTGGGCGAGTCCGTGTCGAGATCCCCGCAGGCGACGTGGCCGAGTCGACCTGCACCTGCGGAGGTCTCGACACGCGGTGACTACGTCCCCGCGGCTCGACCACCGTGGGGGTCTCGCAGGTCAGGCGGCCTGGGCGGCCTTCTGGCGCTTCTCGAGCTGGACCAGGCGGGCCTGGGCGGCGCGACGGATCTTGGGGCCCTTGGTGCTCATGGCCCACAGCAGCTTGGCCTGCGCCGGGAGGTTCTTGGGGGTGGTCGTGGCCAGGAAGCCGTTGGGCAGCGAGAGGCGGACGACGCGGTGCCAGGCGCTGGCGACCTGCTGCGGGAGCGGCGCCTCGTGGTAGTTGAGCTCGTACTTGTCGAAGAGCGCCTCGACCTTGGGGGCGATCTCGGCGTAGCGGCTGCTCGGCAGGTCGGGGAACAGGTGGTGCTCGATCTGGTGCGAGAGGTTGCCGGTCATCAGGTGCATGGCCTTGGAGCCGGAGATGTTGGCCGAGCCGAGCATCTGGCGGAGGTACCACTGGCCGCGGGTCTCGTCGGCGGGGATCGACTTGCGCTCGAAGGTCTCGACGCCCTCGGGGAAGTGGCCGCACATGATCACGGAGTGCGACCACAGGTTGCGCACGAGGTTGGCGGTGAAGTTGGCGGCCAGGATCGGCAGCGTGGAGCCCAGCGGCAGGCCGAGCGCGGGGTGGACGACGTAGTCCTTGGTCGCCTGCTTGCGGATCTTCTTCAGCGTCTTGGACAGGTCGGACCTGAACTTGTCGCTGCGCTTCTCCTTGGGCATCGACAGGTTCTTGCCGAGCTCGAGGTCGTAGGCCGCGATGCCGTACTCGAAGAAGCAGGCGTTGATGAAGTTCCACAGCGGCTGGCCGAGGTGGAAGGGGTGCCAGCGCTGGTCCTCGTCGATGCGCATGATGCCGTAGCCGAGGTCGTTGTCCTTGCCCACGATGTTGGTGTAGGTGTGGTGGATCTCGTTGTGGGAGTGCTTCCAGCCCTCGGCGGTCGAGGCGTTGTCCCACTCCCAGGTGGTCGAGTGGATCTTGGGGTCGCGCATCCAGTCCCACTGGCCGTGCATGACGTTGTGGCCGATCTCCATGTTCTCGAGGATCTTGGCCACGGAGAGGCCGAGGGTGCCGAGCACCCAGAGCGGCGGCAGGGCCGAGCCGAGGAGCACCGCACGCGAGCCGAGCTCGAGCTTGCGCTGCACGTCGACGACCTTGCGGATGTAGGCCGCGTCCTTGGCGCCGCGGGCGTCGAGGATGTCCTGGCGGATCGCGTCGAGCTCGACCCCGAGCTGCTCGACGTCCTCGGGCGTGAGGTGGGCGGTGGGGTTGACGTCCTGCTTGGTGATGACGGTCATCGGGGGATGTCCTTTCGGTTGCTGAGGTGCGAGCCTCGAAGCGGGTTGCTGAGGTGCGAGCGGAGCGAGCCTCGAAGCATCAGATCTTGATCGTGCAGGGGCCGGCGGCGGCGTTGATGCAGGTCTGGACGGGGATGCCCTCGGGCCCGGTCTCGCCGGGCACGGCGACGGTGATCGCGCCGTTGCGGAGGTCGCGCACGGCGCCCGACTGGAGCGGGAGCACGCAGCCGAAGCAGACGCCGATGCGGCAGCCGCTCGGCATCAGGACGCCGACGGACTCGCCGGCGTCGAGGATCGGGGTGGCGCCGTCGCTGTCGACGACCTGGCCGGACGCGAACGACACGGTGCCGCCCTCGCCGGTCTCGCCGAGGACGACGGGGCGGAAGCGCTCGGTGGTGAGGTCGAGCCCGCGGGCCTCGTGGTGCGCCTCGAGCGCGTCGAGCAGGCCGGCAGGGCCGCAGGCGTAGGCCAGGCGCTCGTCGAGGTCGGGGACCAGGGTCTCCAGGTCGGCGGTGTCGAGCATGCCGTCGCGGTCGTCGTAGCGCTCGACGAGACGGAGGTGGCCGGCCGCGGCGTGGGCGCGGAGCTCGTCGCGGAAGATCGCGCTGTCCTCGGTCACGTTGACGTGGACGAGCGTGATGTCGGTAGCGGGGGCGACGGCGCGGGAGTAGAGGTTGCGCAGCATCCCGATGACCGGGGTGATGCCGGAGCCGGCGGTGACGAGCAGGAGCTTGGCCGGCAGCGGGTCGGGCAGCACGAACTCGCCGTCGGCCTGGGCGAGCTGGAGCATCTGGCCGACGCGGGCGCGGCGGACGAGGTAGCCGGAGACGACCCCGTCGGGGATCGCCTTGACGGTGATGGAGATGCAGCCGTCGCGACGCGGGCCGTGGGTGAGCGAGTAGGTGCGCCACAGGCGGACGCCGTCGACGTCGACCCCGACGCGGACGTACTGACCGGGCAGGTGACCGGCCCAGTCGCGACCCGGCTTGATGACCAGGGTGGCGGAGTCGGCGGTCTCGGGGCGGACCTCGACGATCCGGCCGCGCAGCCCCGACTCGCCCGTGCCGGCGCGCAGCGGGTGGAAGACGTCGAGGACGTCGTCGAGGTCGAGCGGGGTGACGGCCGCGTCGGCGAGACGTCGGAGGCGCTGGCGCAGGCCGCCACGGGGGGCGGGTGCGTACAGGGCGGGGGAGGTCATGTCCTCCAGTGTGTCGGCTAGCCGCGCTAAACTCCTGACCTGATGACGTGAAGGTTCGCGTCACTTTTGTTCGCAGGAGACAAAGATGCCGCCCAGGCCCCGTCGTACCGCCGACCACGGGCTGCTCCTGCCTGAGGCGGTCGCCACCACGATCCGCGAGAGCCTCCCCCAGGTCGCCGACGAGGTGGTGACGGCGATCCTCGAGGAGGTCCCGAGCTACACCGACGCGTTCCACGGCCCGATGGGCGAGACCATCCGCAGCGCGGTGCAGATCGCGCTGGGCGGGTTCCTCTCGCTGGCCAGCGGGCGCCGCGGCGCCGACCCGCGTACGCCGACCGCACCGGCCGTCGAGGGGGCCTACCAGCTGGGCCGGGGCGAGGCCCGCAGCGGCCGGTCGACCGAGGCGCTTCTGTCGGCCTACCGCATCGGCGCGCGCGTCTCCTGGCAGCAGATGGCGGCGGGGGCGGTGCGGGCCGGGCTCGACGCCGAGACCCTCGCGTCGTTCGCCGCCCTGGTCTTCGCCTACATCGACGAGCTCTCGGCGGCCAGCGTCGCCGGCCACACCGACGAGCTCGAGACCACCGGCCGGGTCCGCCAGCGCCGGCTCGAGCGCCTGACGCACCACCTCGTCTCCGACGCGTCTGAGGAGACCGTGCGGGCCGCCGCCGAGCGCGCCGACTGGCCCCTGCCGCGCACCCTGACCGCGGTCGTCGTGCCCGAGTCGCAGGTCCGCCCGCTCCTCTCTGCGTTGTCGCCGGCGACCCTGCAGGCCGCCGACCCTCCGGGGCTCGACGACGGCGTGCTGCTCCTCGTGCCCGACGCCCACGGCCGGTCCCGACCCCGGCTGCTCAAGGCGCTCGCCGAACGCGGCGCGACCGCCGGCCCGGCGCGCCCGTGGCCGGCGTCTGCCGGCTCTGGCCGCTGGTCTTGATGGGCAGCACCTCGAATTCGCCGGCGGGGGTTTCGATCTGGCGCGTGCTGCCCACCTGTGCC
>NZ_JAURVJ010000124.1 GCF_030655615.1 Nocardioides sp. | reverse complement strand
AGGCGGGTGCACAGAGTTACGGCGGCCATAGCGACAGGGAAACACCCGGTCCCATACCGAACCCGGAAGTTAAGCCTGCCAGCGCCGATGGTACTGCAGCCGCGAGGCTGTGGGAGAGTAGGACGCCGCCGGACAAACATTGGGTAGAGGCCACCGAAAGGTGGCCTCTACTCTGTTTTCCACACCGTCCGTCTTGGGGCGGGTCAGCGAAGTGAAGAGGGAGATCCATCGTGGCCGACGAGCGTGGTTCCCGCGCAGGAGCGGGCCAAGGACGACCCCAGGGCAAGGGCTCTGGCGGTCCCCGCCGCGACGGCGGTCGTCCGGCCGACGCGCGAGGCGGTGCGAAGGGTGGCTCCAAGGGCGGTGCCCGCGGCGACAGCCGTGGCGGCAAGCCCGGAGCCGGCTCCTCGAGCCGGGGCCCGCGTCGCGACGACTGGAAGCGTCCGGCCGGCCACGAGGCCTCCCGCACGACCGACCAGACGATCTATGACGGTCCGCCGTTGCCCCCCGAGGTCACCGGGGCCGAGCTCGACCGCGCGGTGTCCTCCCAGCTCAAGGGTCTCCCGGAGAAGCTGGCGGCCCGCGTGGCCCGGCACCTGGCTGCGGCCGGCCTGCTGGTCGACGAGGACCCGGAGACCGCCTACAAGCACACCCTGGCCGCCCGAGCGCGTGCCCCCCGCCTCGCGGTGGTCCGCGAGGCCACCGGTGAGGCGGCATACGCCTCCGGTCACTACGCCGAGGCGCTCGCCGAGCTGCGTGCGGCCAAGCGGATGAACGGAGCCACGGCCTACCTGCCCATCATGGCCGACTGCCATCGTGCGCTCGGCAACCCCGAGCAGGCCATCAAGCTCGCCAAGAGCCCGTCGGTCGCCAACTTCGCGCCGGAGCCCAAGGCCGAGATGACGCTCGTCGAGTCCGGCGCCCGCCGTGACCTCGGCCAGCTCGATGCGGCCCTGCGGGTCCTCGAGCTCGCTCCGTTGACGAGCAACAGTCGTCAGGCCTGGGTCGTGCGCCTGCGCTACGCCTACGCCGACACGCTCGTCGCCGCCGGCCGCGAGAAGGACGCGCTCGCGTGGTTCCACCGCACGCATGCGATCGACGCCGAGGAGCTCACCGACGCCGCGGCTCGCGCCGACGACCTCGAGCGCCGGCTCGACCAGATCTGACCAGGTCTAGGACTGCGTCGGCAGGACCCGGATCACGGCGCTCGAGCCGGCCGGGACCGTCGTCCACCGCAGGCTCTCGCGAAACGCGATCCGCACCGGCTCGACGACGGCCACGGCTGGTTCGTCGCTGACGACCTGGAGCACGATGCTGTCGCCCGCCTGGAGGTCCTGGCCCTCCGGGTCGACCAGCTCCGTGCAGAACGCCTGGGGATCGGTGGTCACCCCGATGTTGCCGCCCCGGCAGAGCAGCGGGGTCAGGCTGACGTCGGTGTTGCTGGTCGCGCGGATCTTGACGCCCGAGACGTGCAGGGTGCGCCCGAAGCCGGCACCGGTCGTGAACACCCCGAGATAGACCGGCCGGTCGACCGGGGTCGAGGCGTTGACCTGGGTGTCCGACAGCGGAAGAGCCTCGGGCTCGGTGGACTGCCACCACGCCATCAGCCCGGCGAGCACGAGCAGCACGATGCCGCCGACCAGCAGCAGCCGCGAACGCCGCGACATCTCGAGGGCCCCCATGCTCGACACCGGGTCAATGTATCCGCAACCGGGGCCGGCGTGGCGTGCGATGATCCCGGCCATGACCGACGTCAAGCGACCAGCCCTCGAGGGCACGGTCGCCGTGCGCGGGGAGCGGCGGCTCAGCTTTGCGGAGTACGGCTCACCCCGCGGTGACGCGCTGATCTGGATGCACGGGACCCCGGGTGCCCGGCGACAGATCCCGCTCGAGGCCCGCGCCCAGGCCGAGGCGCACGGGCTGCGGATCGTCGGCATCGACCGGCCCGGGATCGGGTCGTCCACGCCCCACCTCTACGACGACATCCTCGACTGGACCGGTGACCTCGAGCTCCTGCTCGACGCGTTGGCCATCGACACCACCCGGGTCGTGGGGCTCTCCGGGGGAGGCCCCTACGCCCTGGCCGCAGGTGCCGCGCTGCCCGACCGCGTGCTGGGGGTCGGCGTGCTGGGTGGCGTCGCTCCCACGGTCGGCCCGGACGCCGCGGAGGGCGGCATCATCCAGCTCGCCGTGCGGCTGGCGCCCCTGCTCCGCGCCACCCGCGTCCCCCTCGGCATCGCCCTCACCAACGCCATCCGGCTGGTCCGGCCGCTCGCGGGCTCCGGGCTCGACCTCTACGCCGCGTTCCAGCCGTCCGGTGACAAGAACCTGCTGTCGCGGCCCGAGTTCAAGGCGATGTTCCTCGACGACCTCCTCAACGGCGCGCGGTTCCAGACCCTCGCACCCCTGAGCGACCTGGTCCTGTTCACCCGCGACTGGGGCTTCGCGCTGCGCGACGTCACGGTGCCCGTGCGGTGGTGGCACGGCGACGCCGACCACATCATCCCGTTCTCGCACGGTGAGCACGTGGTGGCCCGGCTGCCCGACGCGCGACTGAGCGTCATCGCCTCGGCGGCCTCGGCATCGCCGAGGAGGTCGTCTCGACGCTGATGAGCCTGGGCGGCCCGCCAGCGGCCCGGCCCACCCAGCCCACCCGTTCCACCCGTTCCACTGGTGCGAAGGCGCCTCATGCGTCACAATGAAGGTCTAACTTCACATCTGTCACTGTCTCTCATCTTGACGAGCCCGCTGGGGAAGGCGTAGCTCGCGCCGGAGATGAAGGAGATGTCGTGACCGTACGCACTGCTGACCGCACCACCAGCCGCGGCGTCCTTTTCGTGCACTCAGCGCCTTCAGCGCTGTGCCCGCACATCGAATGGGCCGTCGGCGGCGTGCTCGGCGTACCCACCAACCCGACCTGGTCGCCCCAGCCGGCCCAGTCGGGCACCTACCGCGCCGAGCTGTCCTGGTCCGGCGTCGCCGGCTCTGCCGCCGCCATCGCCTCGGCGCTGCGCGGCTGGAACCACCTGCGCTTCGAGGTGACCGAGGAGCCCACCGCCTCGACCGAAGGGGCGCGCTACTCGTTCACGCCCGACCTCGGCGTCTTCCACGCCGTCGTCGGCATGCACGGCGACATCATGATCCCCGAGGACCGCCTCAAGGCGGCCGTCGTCAAGGCCGCTCTCGGCGACACGACCCTCGTCGTGGAGATCGACAAGCTGCTCGGCAAGCCGTGGGACGACGAGCTCGAGACCTTCCGGCACGCCGGCGAGGGCGCTCCCGTCCGGTGGCTGCACCAGGTGGTCTGACCACCGGCTCGACCGGTCAGCGGTGGCGCAGCAGCCGGAAGTAGGTCGGTCGGCGGTTGACCGTGTAGGTGTTGCGACCGACGCTGTAGACCATCTGCATCTCGACCTTGTAGCGACCCGGCTTGACGCTCGACCCGCAGAGCTGGATGCGGAGTCGGCCCTTCTCGCGGCCGAGGTTGTTGGGCGAGTTGGAGTCCCAGAACTGGCTGACGATGCTGAAGCCCTTGGGAGTGCGGATGCGGCCGATGACCGTCCACTCGTCCGAGGGCGGGTTGAAGTCCCACCGCAGCCGGTACTTGGCGCAGTTGCCCTTGCGCACCTGGTTGGGCACCTTGATGATGCCGATGCTGTTGTCGTAGGGCACGTCGGCCCTCGCCGTGGGCGCCGCCGTCATCAGCCCCGCGGCCAGCAGCAGCGAGACGAGGGTGGTGAAGATCGAGCGGCGGAGCATGGGACGTCCTCCCGTGGACAGTGTGACGTTCGTCAAACTACCAACGGACCGGATGGGCGGTGGTTACGCGGTCCCACCCCAGCGGGTGCCCTGGGGCCTGTTCTAGAGCGGGATGTTGCCGTGGGCCCCGCGGCGTACGCCGTCACGCTGGACGGCCTCGTCGATCGCGCGAGCGATGGCCGACCGGGTGAGGGACGGGGCGACGACCTCGTCGACGACGCCGATCTCGACGGCCTTGTCGACGCCGCCGGCGAGACGCTCGTGCTCGGCGGCCAGCTCGGCCTCGACCTGGGGGCGGATGTCGGGGGAGACCTCGGCGAGGCGCCGACGGTGGAGCACGCGGATCGCGGCGACGGCGCCCATGACGGCCACCTCGGCGCCGGGCCACGCGAACACCTTGGTCGCGCCGAGCGAGCGGGAGTTCATGGCGATGTAGGCGCCGCCGTAGGTCTTGCGGGTCACCAGCGTCACCCGCGGGACCACGCACTCGCCGAAGGCGTGCAGCAGCTTGGCCCCCCGGCGTACGACGCCGTCCCACTCCTGGCCGACGCCGGGCAGGTAGCCCGGGACGTCGACGACGACGATGAGCGGAACCCCGAACGCGTCGCACGTGCGCACGAAGCGGGAGGCCTTCTCGGCCGAGAGGGAGTCGAGGCAGCCACCGAGTCGCAGCGGGTTGTTGGCGACCACGCCGACGGTGCGACCGCCGAAGCGGCCGAGGGCGGTGACGATGTTGGGGGCCCAGCGGGCGTGGAGCTCCTGAGCGGTGCCGTCGTCGAGGATCTGCTCGACGAGCGGGTGGACGTCGTAGGCACGCTTGCGCGACGCGGGCAGCACGGCCTCGAGGTCGCGGTCGGCGACGTCGTCGACGACGAGGCTGCCCTGGGCGCCGAGGAGGGAGGCGACGGTGCGGGCGCGGTCGAGGGCCTCCTGCTCGGAGTCGGTCAGGATGTGCACGACGCCGGAGCGCCGGCCGTGGGGCTCGGGACCTCCCAGGCGCAGCATGTCGACGGCCTCGCCGGTCACCGAGCGGACCACGTCGGGCCCGGTGACGAAGATCCGGCCCTCGGGACCGAGGATCACGCAGTCGGTCAGCGCCGGGCCGTAGGCCGCGCCGCCGGCGGCCGGGCCGAGGACGACCGAGACCTGGGGGATCTTGCCCGAGGCCTGCGTCATGACCTGGAAGATGCGGCCGACCGCGTGCAGCGAGAGGACACCCTCGGCCAGGCGTGCGCCGCCGGAGTGCCACAGACCGATGATCGGCAGCTGGTCGGTCATCGCGCGGTGGTAGGCCTCGACGACGACGCGACAGCCGACGTCGCCCATCGCCCCGCCCATGACGGTGGCGTCGGAGCAGAACGCCACGACCCGGGCGCCGTGGACCGTGCCGACGGCGGCGAGCATGCCGCTGTCGTCGTCGGCGGTCACCAGCTCGAGGCTGCCCTCGTCGAGCAGCGCGGTGAGCCGGGCGACCGGGTTGCGCGGGTCCTCGGACCGGGGCAGCTTGGCGGGCTTCTGGGGGGCCTGGACCGTCATGGGTGGTGCTCCTAGATCGAGGCGAAGACGACGGCGACGTTGGCGCCGCCGAAGCCGAACGAGTTGTTGAGGGCGGCGATGTCGCCCTGCGGCAGGTCGCGCACCTTGGTGGCGATGTCGAGCTCGACCTGGGGGTCCTGGTCGTCGAGGTTGATCGTCGGCGGCGAGACCCGGTGGTGCAGGGCCAGCACGGTCGCGACCGCCTCGAGCGCGCCAGCGCCACCGAGGAGGTGGCCGGTCATCGACTTGGTGCTGGTGACGACGACCTCGTTGGCGTGCGAGCCCAGGGTCGCGTGGAGCATCAGGCCCTCGGCGATGTCGCCCTGGGGCGTGGACGTCGCGTGGGCGTTGACGTGCTTGATCGCCGACGGGTCGATGTCGGACTCGAGCAGGGCACGCTTGATCGCGCGCGAGCCGCCGCGCCCGGCCGGGTCGGGCTGAGCGATGTCGTGGGAGTCGGCGGTGATGCCGGCGCCGCGGACCTCGGCGTAGATGCGGGCGCCGCGGGCCTTGGCGTGCTCCTCGGACTCGAGGACCAGCACGCCGGCCCCCTCGCCGAGGACGAAGCCGTCACGGGCGGTGTCCCAGGGACGGCTGACCGTCGTCGGGTCACCGTCGTTCTTGGACAGCGCCATCATGTTGGCGAACGCGGCCATGGGCAGCGGGTGGATTGCCGCCTCGCAGCCTCCGGCCACGACGACGTCGGCCCGGCCGAGCCGGATCTGGTCGATCGCGAGCGCGATCGCCTCGTTGCCCGACGCGCAGGCCGAGACCGGGGTGTTGACCGCGGCCCGCGCGCCGACGAGGAGGCTGATGTTGGCGGCCGGACCGTTGGCCATCAGCATCGGCACGGCGAGGGGGGAGACCCGGCGCGGGCCCTTCTCCTTCATCGTGTCGTAGTTGCTGAGCAGGGTCGTGACCCCACCGATGCCGGTGGCCATCGCGACGCCCACCCGGTCGCCGTCGAGGTCGCCGGCCGCCTGGGCGGCGTCGAGGCCCGAGTCGGCCCACGCCTCGATCGCGGCGACCATGGCGAGCTGGGTGCTGCGGTCCATCCGGCGGGCCTTGACCCGCTCGAGGACCTCGCTCGGGTCGACCGCGACCGGCGCGCCGATCTTCACCGCCAGGTCCGCGACCCAGTCGTTCTCGAGGTGACGGACGCCCGAGCGGCCGGCGAGCATGCCCTCCCAGGTGCTGAGGACGTCGCCACCGAGAGGACTGGTCGTACCGAGGCCGGTGACGACGACGCGCTTGGGGGTCATCAGGCGGTGGCGCGCTCGATGAAGGCGACGGCGTCACCGACGGTCTTGAGGTTCTTGACCTCGTCGTCGGGGATCGTGACGCCGAACTTCTCCTCGGCGGCGACGACCACCTCGACCATCGACAGCGAGTCGACGTCGAGGTCGTCGACGAAGGACTTGTCGAGCTGGACGTCGTCGGGCTCGATGCCCGCGACCTCGTTGACGATCTCGGCGAGGTCAGCGCGGATCTCTTCGGTCGTAGCCATGGTGGTTCTCTCCTACGGGTTGGGTGGTGGAAACTTCAGGGGACGACGACGACCTGGGCGGCGTAGGCCAGCCCGGCGCCGAACGCGATGAGCAGGGCCACGTCGCCGGAGCGGGCGTCGCCCTCCTGGACCATGCGGTGCAGGGCGAGTGGCACGGACGCGGCCGAGGTGTTGCCCTGGTCGGCGACGTCGCGGGCGATCCGGACGGTCGCTGGGAGCTTCATCGAGCGGGCCATGGCGTCGGTGATGCGCATGTTGGCCTGGTGGGGGACGAAGCAGTCGAGGTCGTCGACGGTGATCCCGGCACGCTCGACGGCCTCGAGCCCGACCTTGGCCATCGCGAAGGACGCCCAGCGGAACACGGCGCTGCCCTGCATGGTCAGGGCCGGCATCACGGGGGAGTCGGAGGTCATGACGTCGCGCCAGTCCTCGGTCTGCCGGATGTAGTCGAACTGCTCGCCGTCGGAGCCCCAGACGACCGGGCCGATGCCGGGGGTCTCGCTCGGTCCGACGACGACGGCGCCGGCGCCGTCGGCGAAGATGAAGGCGGTGCCGCGGTCGGTGCGGTCGAGGATGTCGGTGAGGCGCTCGACGCCGATCACCAGCACGTGGCGCGCGCTGCCACCGCGCACCATGTCGGCGGCGAGGCCGACACCGTGGCAGAAGCCGGCGCACGCCGCGGAGATGTCGAAGGCGACGGGCTGGCCACAGCCGAGCTCGTGGGCGATCGCCGGCGCGATGGCCGGCGTCTGCATCATGTGGCTGACGGTCGCGACGATGACGGCGTCGACCTGCCCGGCCTCGATGCCGGCGTGCTCCAGCGCCTCGCGGGCGGCGGCGACGCTCATCATCTGCACCGACTCGTCGGGTCCTGCGAAGCGCCGGGTCTTGATGCCCGAGCGCTGCTGGATCCACTCGTCGCTGCTGTCGATGGCCTCGACGAGCTCGGAGTTGGGCACGAGCCGGACGGGGCGGTAGGCACCCACGCCGAGCAGGGCGGCGTAGGACGACCCGGTCGCCGTGGCGAGACCCACGGGGGCGCTCACTCCGAGCCCTCGGGGTGGAGGCGGAGCAGGGGTTGGCCGGGGGCGACGGGATCGCCGTCCTCGACGAGCCACTCGACGACCTGGCCGCCGTGGGTGGCGTGGACGGGGATGCGGTCGCGCAGGCTGTTGACGACGCCGATCTCGGCGCCGGCGGTGAGCAGGTCGGCGTCGGCGGCGGCCAGGTCGATGCCGAAGGTGCCCTTGGCGGGGGAGACGACCATCCGCCAGGTCGGGGTGACGTCGATGAGCGAGCCCTCGCCGTGCTTGGCGCAGAAGGCGCGGGCGTCGTCGAGCTGGTCGGGGGTCTTGAGCGCGAACGTCTCGACGCCCTTGAGTGCGCGCTTGGCGATGCCGGTGAGCGTGCCGGCGGGCGGCATCTCGAGGATGCCCGTGACGCCGAGGTCGGACATCGCGTCGAGGCACAGGTCCCAGCGGACCGGGCTGGCGATCTGGCCCACCAGGCGCTTGAGGACCTCGCGGCCGTCGTGGATGACCTGGCCGTCACGGTTAGAGATGAGCGGGATGCGTGGGTCGTGCGTCGAGACCGAGAGCGCCAGCTTGGCGACGTGGTCGACCGCGGGGGCCATGTGGTGGGTGTGGAACGCGCCGGCCACCGACAGCGGCATCAGCCGCGCCTTGGCGGGCGGGTCGGCCTTGAGCGCCTCGAGCTGCTCGAGGGTGCCGGCCGCCACGATCTGGCCCGGGCCGTTGTCGTTGGCGGCGGTCAGGCCGTGCTTGTCGAGGGCGGCGAGCACCTCGTCGCGGTCACCGCCGAGGAGGGCGGTCATGCCGGTCGGGGTGGCCGCTGCGGCGTCGGCCATGGCGATGCCGCGCTCGCGGACCAGCACCATGGCCTGCTCGGCGCTGATCGCCCGGGCGCCCACCGCGGCCGCGAGCTCGCCGACGCTGTGGCCGGCGACCGCGCCGACCTGGTTGAAGCCGTCACCGGGGTGGGGGAAGAGCTCGAGGGTGGCGACGAGCGCCGTGCCGACCAGCAGGGGCTGGGCGATCCGCGTGTCGCGGATGGTGTCGGCATCGGACACCGTGCCGTGGTGGGCGAGGTCGATCCCGGCCACGGTCGACAGCCAGTGCAGGCGCGACGCGAAGACGCGGTCCTCGAGCCAGGGGGCGAGGAAACCGGGCGTCTGGGCGCCTTGTCCGGGGGCAACGATCACGAGCACGTGGATCACTCTGCCGGTCGGACGGCTCCGGGCGCGCATCAGGCTCGCACGAATCTGACCGGTGAAGGTTTGTCGGGTTCCTACAAATTCACCCGGGCTCAGGCGATACCGGGGCAGGTATTCGACCGGACTGTCGCCCGAGGATCAGCGCGACCTGCAGGGTGAGGGCGTCACGGGGGCGGTTGGGGGTGAAGCCGGTCAGGTCGGCGACCTGGCGCATGCGGTAGCGCACGGTGTTGGGGTGCACGAAGAGCGCACGGGCCGTGCCCTCGATCGATCCGCCGTGCGCGAGGTAGGCCGCCAGCGAGTCGGCGAGCCCGCCGCGGGCGCCGGCCAGCGGCAGGAACACGTCCTCGACCAGGTGGCGGCGGGCGTGGCCGTCGCCGGCCAGGGCCCGTTCGGGGAGCAGCTCGCTGCTCAGCACCGGCCGCGGGGCGTCGGGCCAGCCTGCGGCCGCGCGGTGGGCGGCGATGGCGGCGCGGGCCGAGACGTGGGCGTGCTGGAGGTCGTCGGTCACCGGACCGACGACGACCGGTCCCTCGCCGTAGAGCCCCTCGAGGGCAGCGCCCGCCACACGCGGGTCGCCCACCCCACCGAGCAGCACGACGAGCCGGTCGCCCTGCGCCGCGCACAACGCGTCCATGCCCGTGTCGCGGGCGGCTCGGCGTACGGCGTCGAAGAGGTCGGTGTCGGTACGCCGCTCGGGCAGGTTGCCGAGGACGACGGTGACGTCGCCGCGGGCGGACCAGCCGAGCGCCGAGGCCCGCGACAGCATGGTCTCGTCGCCCTCGGCGCGCAGCACGGCGTCGACGACGAGCGCCTCGAGGCGGGCGTCCCAGGCGCCGCGCATCTCGGCGGCACGGGCGTAGACCTCGGCGGTGGCGAAGGCGATCTCGCGGGCGTAGCGCAGCACCGCCGCCTGGACGTCGGGCACGTCGGCCGCGTCGACGATGCGGTCCACGTCGTGCTCGACGACCTCGATGGAGAGTCGGACCAGCTCGACCGTCTGCTGGAGGCTGATCGTGCCGGCCAGGGCCCGCGGGGCGGCGCCGAAGACGGACGCGGCCACGGCGAAGGACTGCGACGCATCGGCCTCGGTGGCGCCGTACCAGTCCACGAAGGCCCGGATGCCGGCCTGGACGATCTGACCCACCCACGAGCGCTCCTCGGCGCTCAGGTCGCGGAACCAGGGCTTCTCGCCCTCCATCCGCGCCATCGCGGAGGTGCTGAGGGACCCGCTCGCCCGGACCAGTGCGGTCGCGGCCCGCTCGCGGTCGGTGCGGGGCCGTCGGGGGGACACGATGGAACGGTAGTCCGACCCGGGTGCGGGACGTGACCGAACGGGTGCTTGCATGTCACCCGAACGGACGGTTTGCCCGCAACACCGGGACGGTGCGGATCCGCCTCTGGTTGAATCCTGAACCTGTCGTCGATGGGGAGGTCGCATGACCGAGAAGCGCCACGAGGTGCAGCATGTCACGATCCACGGCCATCGACGCGCCTACGTCAAGGTCGGTTCCGGCCCGGCCCTGCTGCTGCTCCACGGCCTGGGCTGCGACCACCGGACCTGGGAGCCGGTCATCGACGCGCTCGCCAATCGCTACACCGTCATCGCCCCCGACCTGCTCGGGCACGGCCAGTCGGCCAAGCCCCGCGCCGACTACAGCGTCGGCGGCTACGCCAACGGCATGCGCGACCTGCTCACGGTGCTCAACATCGACAAGGTGACCGTCGTGGGGCACAGCTTCGGTGGGGGCGTGGCGATGCAGTTCGCCTACCAGTTCCCCGAGCGCACCGAGCGGATGATGCTCGTCGCCTCCGGTGGCCTCGGCCCCGAGGTCACCCCCGGCATCCGGGCGATCACCACCCCCGGCTTCCACCAGGTGATGGGCCTCCTCACGCTGCCCGGCGTACGCCACGTCGGCGTCGCCGGGCTCAAGGCCGCCTCGGCCACCGGGCTCAAGGCCACCCGCGACCTCGGCGAGGTCGCTGACATCTACGAGTCGTTCAAGGACCCGCACGCACGCGCCGCGATCCGCCACGTGGTCAAGGCTGTCGTGGACTGGAAGGGCCAGATCGTCACCATGGCCGACCGCGCCTACCTCACCGACGCCATGCCCATGGCCGTCGTCTGGGGTCGCGACGACCACGTGATCCCGGTGCGCCACGCCAGCAACGCGGCCGCCCTCGCCCCCAAGGCGCGCGTCGAGGTCATCCCCAACGCCGGTCACTTCCCGCACAAGGACCACCCCGAGCGGTTCGCCAAGATCGTCCACGACTGGATCCGTACGACGCAGCCCGCGACCTACTCGCGCGCCAAGTGGCGCACGCTGTTGCGCAACGGGCAGGTCGGGCCGGTCTCGCCGGTCGGCGTCACGTCGATCTCGCGGGCGCGGGCGACCACGGCCTGAGCTTTGCTGGCGCCTCGGCTGGGGTGTGGGGCCCACGTCGGCTGAGGTGCGAGCGAAGCGAGCCTCGAAGCCACGTGTCTTCCGTGGGGTCATGCGGTGTCCGGGTCGGGTGGCCGCGCGCGAAGCAGACCGCGTCTCCTGCTCGGCGCGCAACGGCGAGGCCTCGCAAGCTCGGCTCGCCGCCGCTGGCGCGGCCACCCGACCCGGCGGTGCGTGAGCCACCGTTCCGGGCGGTCCGAGGTGCCGGTTCGGTGGCGTACGCACCGCCGGCCCGGGTCAGGGGGAGTCCGGCGACTTCCTCACCGGCAGCACGACTCACCCGCCCGAATACGGGCGGGTAAGTCGCACTAACGGTGAGGGAGACGTGTCGGGTCGGTCTCGATCTTCGATCTTGGTCCGGAATCCGAACCGAGATCGCAGATCGAGCCCCACGAGTGAAGTTCTGGGATGAATCTCCCGGTTCCGGGTCAAAGGTTCGTACGAGAACCGGGAGAAACGTCCGGTCAGCGTGACCAGTGGTGCCGGTGAGGGCTGTCCGCGCCGGACGAGGGCGCGGCGGAGCCCGCCCTTGTCTGCGCCCTCAAGCATCCCGGGAGAGGCTCGCTGTCAAGGATCGCTTTGCGACCGCGTAGCGGCGCCGAAGGCGTCCTTGACAGGGAGGCCCGGGATGCGAGGCGCGCGGACAGCCCGACCCCGAATGACCTATGGCCACCCGAGACCAAGCCACCACAAACCGAGCGGCCTAAGCCCCAGCACCCTCCTGCTTCACGTCGGCCACGGCGGTGGGGTCGTCGATGCGGTACTGGTGGAACGCCTTGGTCACCAGGGCCGGGTCGATCTCGCCGGCGTCGGCGAGGGCCTGGAGGGCCCGGACGACGACCGACTGCGCGTCGATGTTGAAGAACCGGCGGGCGGCGGGGCGGGTGTCGGCGAAGCCGAACCCGTCGGCGCCGAGGACGCAGTAGTCACCGGGGACCCAGCGGGCGATCTGGAGGGGCACGGCGGCCATGTAGTCGGACACGGCGACGAAGGGGCCGTTGGCGCCCTCGAGCTTGTCGGTGACGTAGGGGACGCGCGGGGCCTCGTCGGGGTGGAGGAGGTTGTGGTCCTCGGCACCGACGGCGTCGCGGGCCAGCTCGTTCCACGAGGTGACCGACCAGGTGTCAGCCTGGACGCCCCACTCCTCGGCGAGGAGGCGGGCAGCCTCCTTGATCCACGGGAAGCCGACGCCGGACGCCATCAGCTGCACGCGGGGACCCTCGTCACCGGATCCCGTCGAGACCTTGTGGAGGCCGCGCAGGATGCCCTCGACGTCGACGTCGTCGGGCTGGGCGGGCTGCTCGACGGGCTCGTTGTAGACCGTGATGTAGAAGATCACGTTCTCTCCGGTGCCGTCGGCGCCGCCCTCGCCGTACATCCGCTCGAGGCCCGACCGCATGATGTGGCCGATCTCGTAGGCGAACGCCGGGTCGTAGTGGACGATCGCGGGGTTGCTCGCCGCCAGCAGCGGGGAGTGGCCGTCGGCATGCTGGAGGCCCTCGCCGGTCAGCGTGGTGCGGCCCGCGGTGGCGCCGATGAGGAAGCCGCGCGAGAGCTGGTCGGCCATGGCCCAGATCGAGTCGCCGGTGCGCTGGAACCCGAACATCGAGTAGAAGATGTAGAACGGGATCATGTGCTCGCCGTGCGTGGCGTACGCCGATCCGGCGGCGGTCGCCGACGCCATCGCGCCAGCCTCGGAGATGCCCTCGTGGAGCATCTGGCCGCTCGTCGACTCCTTGTAGGCGAGGAGCAGCTTGCGGTCGACCGACTCGTACTGCTGGCCGCCCGGGTTGTAGACCTTGGCGCTCGGGAACATCGAGTCCATGCCGAACGTGCGGTACTCGTCGGGCGCGATCGGCACGATGCGCTTGCCGATCTCGGGGTCCTTCATCCAGTCCTTGAGGAGCCGGACGCAGGCCATGGTGGTGGCGACCGCGTGCTTGCCACCGCCCTTGGTGAGCTCGGTGTACATCTTGTCGCCGGGCAACGTCAGCGGCTTGGCGCGCACGATGCGACGCGGCACCGAGCCGCCCAGGGCCTCACGGCGCTGCATCATGTACTCGATCTCGGGGGAGTTGGCGCCGGGGTGGAAGAACGGCGCGGCACCGGTCTCCTCGTAGGAGCGCTCGAGGTCGCGGTCGGAGATCGGCAGGTAGAGCCGGTCGCGGAAGCGCTTGAGGTCGTCCTGGGTCAGCTTCTTCATCTGGTGGGTGGCGTTCTTGCCCTCCAGGGAGTCGATGGTCCAGCCCTTGACGGTCTTGGCCAGGATCACCGTCGGCTGGCCGACGTGCTTGGTCGCGGCGTCGAACGCGGCGTAGACCTTGCGGTAGTCGTGGCCGCCTCGGGGCAGCTTCTGGATCTGGCTGTCGCTCATGTGCTCGGCCATCCGGCGCAGGCGGGGGTCGGGTCCGAAGAAGTTCTCACGGACGTAGGCGCCGTCCTCGACCGAGTAGGTCTGGAAGTCGCCGTCGGGCGTGGTGTTCATCTTGTTGACGAGCACCCCGTCGACGTCGCGCGCGAGCAGCGCGTCCCAGCCCTGGCCCCAGATCACCTTGATGACGTTCCAGCCCGCGCCACGGAAGTTGGCCTCGAGCTCCTGGATGATCTTGCCGTTGCCGGTGACCGGCCCGTCGAGCTGTTGCAGGTTGCAGTTGACGACCCACGTGAGGTTGTCGAGCTCCTCGCGGGCCGCGACCCGGATGGCGCCGAGCGACTCGGGCTCGGCCATCTCGCCGTCTCCGAGGAACGCGAACACCCGCTGCTCGGTGGTGTCCTTGATCCCACGGTTGTGCAGGTAGCGGTTGAAGCGCGCCTGGTAGATCGAGTTGAGAGCGGTCAGGCCCATCGAGACCGTCGGGAACTCCCAAAACTCGGGCATCAGCCGCGGGTGGGGGTAGGACGACAGACCGGCGTTGGGTCCGTGCTGGACCTCCTGGCGGAACCGGTAGAGCTGCTGCTCGGACAGCCGGCCCTCGAGGAAGGCGCGGGCGTAGATGCCGGGGGAGGCGTGACCCTGGATGTAGACCTGGTCACCGCCGCCGGGGGCGTCCTTGCCGCGGAAGAAGTGGTTGAAGCCGACCTCGTAGAGGCTGGCCGACGACTGGTAGGTCGCGATGTGGCCGCCGACCTCGAGGCCCTTGCGGTTGGCGCTCGAGACCATCACGGCGGCGTTCCAGCGCAGGAACGCACGGATCCGCTGCTCGACCTCGTAGTCGCCGGGGAACCACGGCTCGCGCTCGGGCGGGATCGTGTTGATGTAGTCGGTGCTGCGCAGGGCGGGTACGCCGACCTGCGTCTCGCGCGCCCGCTCGAGCAGGCGCAGCATGACGTAGCGCGCGCGCTCGCGGCCGCGCTCGTCGAGCATCGAGTCGAACGAGTCGAGCCAGTCCTGCGTCTCGTCGGGGTCGATGTCGGGGAGCTGCGTGGGCAGCCCCTCGTGGATCACTGCTCGGGCCGTGGACCGTGGGGTCTGGTCGCCTGGTCCGCTCGTGCTGCTGCCCTGGTCGGGCTTGTCGGATTGGTCGGTGGAGGTGGGTGTCTCGCCGCTCACCCGACCATCGTTGCACGCACGTGCGGGTGGTGGAATCGACGGCTGGGCTACCCGTAAGTAGGGCTCTCGGCGGTGACCAGTGGGTGGTCCGCCCGAACGGGCGCTTGCAGGTTGGGCCCTTCTCCGATGGACTACGCCCCAACAACCCCACCCGAACGCACCCCCGAAGCATCCCCGAACGATGGAGGCACCTCCCGTGAGCTCGACCGCCGGTGGCGGCACCACCCAGACAGGCAATGGCCAGACGGGCCCCGCTGAGAGGCTCGGGCTCTCCAACGGCATGGTCGTGCAGGAGCTCGGCTGGGACAACGACACCGACGACGCCCTGCGCGTCGCCATCGAGGACACCATCGACGCCGACATGGTCGACGGCGACTACGGCAACGTGGTCGACGCGGTCGTGCTGTGGTGGCGCGACGAGGACGGCGACCTGGTCGACGGGCTCGTCGAGGCGCTGACCGACCTCGTCGGGGGCGGCGTGATCTGGCTGCTGACGCCCAAGATCGGTCGGCCCAACGCCGTCGACGCCGCCGACATCGCCGAGGCCGCGCCCATCGCCGGCCTCTCGCAGACGACGTCCGCGGCGGTGAGCAAGGACTGGTCGGCCACCCGCCTCGTGGCGCCCAAGACCGTCGGCTGAGGTCGCTCCGGACCCAGCGACCGGCAGGTCTAGGGTGACCCCGTGCTCAAGAAGCTGACCTCCGGCGCCGTCGCCGCCGGCACCTCCCTGAAGGTCCTCGGAAGTGCCGGGGTCATCCGTCCCTACTCGCCGGTCACCCTGGCCCGGCTGGCCCGGACCCTGCGGTCCTGGGGCACCGGCCCCGCCGGCGGCTTCACGTCGCTGGCCGTCCGCGTCCCCGACGACGTCGGCGTCGCCGACGAGCTCGGCGAGCTCACGTGGGGCGAGCTGCACGCTCGCTCCAACTCGCTCGCCCACGCGCTGCGCGACCTCGGGGTCGAGGAGGGCGACGGCGTGGCCATCATGGCCCGCAACCACCGCGGCTTCATCGACGCGAGCATCGCGGTCGCCAAGCTCGGCGCCGACACGATCTACCTCAACACCGCTTTCGCCGGCCCGCAGCTCGTCGAGGTGCTCGAGCGCGACGCGCCCAAGGTCCTCATCTACGACGAGGAGTTCGCCGGCCTGGTCGCCGAGGCGTCGGTCGACCTGCAGGTCGTGGCGTGGACCGACGGCGACGCGGGCGACGTACCGACGCTCGAGTCGCTGATCGAGTCCAAGGACTCGCACGACCTGAAGCCGCCGTCGCGGCACGGCCGCATCATCATCCTCACCTCGGGCACGACCGGTACGCCGAAGGGCGCGCCGCGCAGCGAGGCCGGCGTCGAGGCGGCGGTCGCGCTGCTCGGATCGATCCCGCTCAAGTCCCGCCAGAAGGTCCACGTGGCCGCCCCGCTCTTCCACACGTGGGGCTACGCCCACATGGCCCTGTCGATGCTGCTCGGCTCGACCATCGTGCTGCGCCGGCGCTTCGACCCCGAGGGCTTCCTCCAGACGATCGAGGAGGAGGGCTGTCAGGCCGCCGCCGTCATCCCGGTGATGCTGCAGCGCTGCCTCGCCCTGCCGAAGGAGACGCAGGACCGCTACGACCTCGACGGGCTCCGCGTCGTCGCCAGCTCGGGCTCGGCCCTGCCCGGTGACCTCGCGACCACCTGGATGGACCGCTTCGGCGACAACCTCTACTCGACCTACGGCTCGACCGAGGTGGCCTACGCCGCCATCGCAGGCCCCGACGACCTGCGGGCCAACCCCGGCACGGCCGGCCGCGCGCCGTTCGCCACGACGATCAAGATCCTCGACGACCAGGGCGATGAGGTCGCCCACGGCACGTCGGGGCGCATCTTCGTCGGCAACGGGCTGCTCTTCGAGGGCTACACCGGCGGCGGCCACAAGGAGGTCGTCGACGGTCTGATGTCGTCGGGCGACGTCGGCCGGATCGGTGACGACGGCCGCCTCTACATCGAGGGCCGCGACGACGAGATGATCGTGTCCGGCGGCGAGAACGTCTTCCCCAAGGAGGTCGAGGACTGCCTCGCCCGCCACGACGCGGTGACCGAGGTCGCCGCGGTCGGCGTCGACGACGACGACTTCGGCAAGCGACTCAAGGCCTTCGTGGTCATCAGCGCCGACGCCGACGTCTCCGAGGACGAGCTCAAGGGCTGGGTCAAGGAGAACCTCGCGCGCTACAAGGTGCCGCGCGAGATCGTGTTCCTCGACGAGCTGCCGCGCAACGCGACCGGCAAGGTGCTCAAGCGCGAGCTCGCCCAGTCTGACAGCGAGTGAGCGGACTCTCGCTCGGAGGCCTCGCCCCCGACTTCACCCTGCGCGACCAGTTCGGCCAGGACGTCACGCTGTCGTCGTACCGCGGGCAGAAGGCGGTCGCCATCCTCTTCTACCCCTACGCGTTCTCGGGCGTCTGCACCGGCGAGATGGCCGGCATCCGCGACCGGCTCGACGAGTTCATGACCTTCGACACCGAGGTCCTCGGCCTGTCGTGCGACCCGATGTTCGCGCTGCGCGCGTTCGCCGACCAGGACGGTCTCAACTTCCCGCTGCTCAGCGACTTCTGGCCGCACGGCGAGGTCAGCCGCGCCTACGAGGTGCTCGACGAGGAGCGCGGCTGCCCGCGGCGGTCCTCCTACGTCATCGACCGCGAGGGCCGCGTCCGTTGGGCCGTGCACAACTCCAGCTCGCAGGCGCGCGACCTCGACGAGCACCTCGCCCAGCTGCGCGCACTCGCCTGACCTGGCTGGGGAAAGCGGCCGCCGGGTCTAGACCGGTGGGGCCAATCTGGCCAACATTCGCCCGAACGTGTTGACGCCCGACGGGCGGCCAGTAATGTTCTCCACGTTGAACCGCTGGTGACCCGAGACGCCAGCGGTTCAACTCATTTTTCCCTCTTTCTGACGGGCCCCCATCCGGCCCTCGCACTGCTCCGAACGACCTGTGGAGCCCGCGCCGGCTTCCGTGGGGGTGACCAGCGCGGGCTCCGCTCCGTCGATTTGTCGGGAGCCGGTGGCTCGATGCGCGTTGCCCGCACTGCCTGGTAGTTGCTGCCGCCGGTCTGGGTTGGCGGGCACGGCCGCATCGGCGGCCACCGACCCCCGACGTGCGCCCAGTGGTTGCTTCCTCGTGTGGCCCGGGCGCCTTTGCCGCGCATCCCGATTTGTCGGGAGCCCGCGGCCTCGCTCCGCGGGTCCGCTCCATCCGGTAGCGCTGCCGCCGGCCCGGGCTGGCGGACCCGACCGGAGCGGCGGGCCGCCGGCCCCGACATGCGCCCTGTGGTTGCTTCTTCGTGTGGCCCGGGCGCCTTTGCCGCGCATCCCGACTTGTCGGGAGCCGCGGCCTCGCTCCGCGGGTCCGCTCCATCTGGTAGCGCTGCCGCCGGCCCGGGCTGGCGGACCCGACCGGAGCGGCGGGCCGCCGGCCCCGACGTGCGCCCTGTGGTTGCCTGTCGTGTGGCCCGGGCGCCTGTGCCCCGGATCGCCCCTCGTGAGGTCGGGTCGGGATGCTCGCGTGCTGCGTCGATCGCCGTGACGGCAGACTGGCGGGATGACCGAGGAGCCACTGTCGCCTGCTTTCAACATCAACGTGCCGCCGGAGCACCTGGAGGGGCACTACGCCGACTTCGCGAGCGTGTGGCACAACAACGAGACGTTCATCCTCGACTTCGTGTCGATGAGTCGGCCGCCGACGCCGACGCGGACCGACGAGGGGGGTGCGGTGGCGCGGATCGATGCGCAGGTGGTGACGCGGGTGCGGATCCCGGCGGCTCAGGTGTGGGAGGTCATGAAGGCGCTGCAGGCGCAGCTGGGCCAGTGGGAGCAGGAGAACCCGGACCGCAAGCTCAGCTGACGGGCTGAGCTGGCGGCGCGGGCTCAGCGGGCCAGGTCGGGGCAGGCGTACTGGGTGCTGACCTCCACGAGCTGGCGTGCCCGGGCGGCGTCGATGGGGGAAGCGGGGTCGCGGGCCCAGTGACGACGGGCTCCGGCCAGGACGTCGGCGCCCTGGTCGAGGTCGTCGCAGGTCGCGATCACGTCGTCGTAGATCCCCACGTCGAGGACGTCCATGGTGTCGTCGAAGCCGACGACCTCGAGGGCGCGGTCGATCGTTGAGCGGTTGTCGACCACGGCGACGCGCCAGGGGTAGGACGGGTCGCCCTCGTAGGAGACCAGCGAGCGGCCGCCGGGGAAGAGCCGCACGTCGGCGGGCTCCTCGGTGGGGGTCGGCGTGCCGACGGTGGAGGGACCGCCGGTGCCCTCGGGCGGGGTGGGCTTGCGGGGGCCGCTCTCGTCTCCGGTGACCCCGCAGGCGGTCAGGACGACGGTCAGGACGACGGTCAGGACGAGGACCACGGCGGCCGCCGAGCGTCGCTGCGTGATGGTGCGCATCAGGTGGTGTCCTTCGGTGGGCGCGGGGCCAGGAGGTCGGCCACGAGGCCGGTACCCCGATGCCCGCAGGCACGCCCCCTCCCTCTGGGTCGCGCTCCTAGAGGGTGGTGCGGTCGACGCTGCGCGGGTCGTCCGGGGCGCCGCTGCGGTAGGCCGGGTCGGCCGACACCATGGCCCGCCACGGCTTGGCCTTGGTCAGGGCCACATCGAGCTCAGGGGCGGACCGGTCGAGGTCGGCGACGAGGAGTCCCTCGGCCCCCTCGACCTCGTCGACGACGTCGCCGTTGGGGGCGTAGAGCGCCGAGGCGATGAAGGACGCGGTGTCGCTGGGCGTGGCCAGGGCGACCCAGGTGCAGTGGATCGCGGCGTGGGCCCGGGCCTTGACGGCGAAGGTCGCGTCCACCGGGTAGGCCGACAGCAGCACGCAGTCGACGCCGAGGCCGGCGTACTCGACGAACACCTCGGGAAAGTTGACCTCGATGCAGATCGCGCAACCGAAGCGGAAGCCGTCGACGTCGAGGACCACGGGCTCCGAGCCGGCCGTGTAGAACCGGGTGACCTCGGTGTGGGAGACGAACCGCTTGTCGTAGCGGTCGACGAGGCGGCCCTCGTCGGAGATGACGTAGAGGCTGTTGTGCGGCCAGCGCGGGGGCGTCAGCGGGTGGGCGGAGCCGAGCACCACCCAGAGCCGCAGCTCGCCGGCGAGCGCGACGACCTCCTCGAGCTCGGCGCGGACGACGTCCCAGTCGACCTCGGCCCAGTCCTCGACGGGGTTGAGCGCATAGCCCGACAGGAGGCCCTCGGGCAGCTGCAGCAGCCGGACGTCCTGCTCGGCGGCGGCGCGCATCGCCCGCCGTACGGCGGCACCGTTGCGGCGGGCGTCGCCGGTGACGGGGAGCTGGGCGATCGCGATCCGCACGGGTCCCTCTTCTGGTGGTGGGCGCGGAGGGGATCGAACCCCCGACCACCTCGTTGTAAGCGAGGGGCTCTACCGCTGAGCTACACGCCCGTGGCTGACGGGGGCACAGCCTACAAGCGCCCGGGACCGCCGCTGGTCGACCCTCGTGGGAACGGCGTGAAGTTCGTCCCGTCCGGGGCCCATCCGTCCGGCCGGTGGCACCGAACGGACTGTGACCCGGCTTACACGTGGGCCGGACGACCTTGCCTTGGGAGGCAAATCGCATGAGTGACACCAGCAGAAGGAAGTTCCTGGCCGCAGCCGGGGTCGGCGCGGCCGCGTCCGCCGCCGCGCTCGGCACAGCGGCGTCCGCCGAGGCCAAGCCCAGCGCCAAGCGCGCCAAGGAGCCCGTCATCGCCCTCGTCGACGACCACACCAAGGGCACCGTCCGACTCCTCGTCGGCGAGCGCGAGGTCGTCGTCCACGATCGCGACCTCGCCACCCGCCTCCTCAACGCGGCGGGAGGCCAGTGAGATGAGCTCCCACAGAGAAGCACCGGAGATCGCCAAGGACCCGGCGGCAGACAGCACGGACGTCTATGCGTTCATGCACCCGACCGAGGCCAACCAGGTCGTCATCATCTGCAACTTCATCCCGCTGCAGCAGCCCAACGGCGGGCCGAACTTCTACGAGTTCGCCGACGACGTGCTCTACGAGATCAACGTCTCGAACGGCAACAAGGCCGAGGCCAACGTCAAGTACCAGTTCCGGTTCAAGACGGCGATCCGCAACCCCAACACGTTCCTCTACAACACGGGGCCGATCACCAGCATCACGAGCACGTCCTACAACCGCCCGCAGACCTACAGCGTCGTCCGGGTCAAGAACGGCCAGTCCACGGCCATCACCGGCAACCTGCCGGTGCCGCCGTGCAACGTCGGCGTGCGCAGCACGCCCAACTACGCCGCGCTCGCCAACCAGGCGACCCGCACCGTGTCCGGTCGCAAGTTCTTCGCCGGTCAGCGCACCGACGCGTTCCAGGTCGACCTGGGCAGCATCTTCGACCTCGGCGCACTGCGGCCGTTCGGCAACCTGCACGCCTACCCGCAGGCCGCGACCGACGGCGTCAACGCCGTGCAGTCCTACAACGTGCACACGATCGCGATCCAGGTGCCGTCCAGCGACCTGACCGCCAACGGTGCCAACCAGGACGGCGCGGCCCTCAACCGCCGTAACGTCATCGGCGTCTGGTCCTCGACCAGCCGTCGCTCGGCGCGCGTCTTCAACGCCAAGACCGGCAAGTACGCCGGTTCCGGTCCGGCCGTGCAGGTCTCGCGTCTCGGCAACCCGCTGTTCAACGAGGTCGTCGTCCCGATGGCCGAGAAGGACTACTGGAACACCCAGCCGCCCAACGGCGACGTGGCCTACGAGAAGTACGTCAACAAGCCCGAGCTCGGTGCGCTCCTGCCGGCGCTCTACCCCAACGTGTTCCCCAACCTGGGCGCCTACACGAAGCCGCGGGCCGACCTCAACGCGATCCTGCTGACCGGCATCCCCTACGGCGTGCTCAAGGACGCCGAGGGCCAGCCGATCCGGTTCCAGAACTACACGGGACCGGTCAAGGCCGACATGCTGCGCCTCAACATGGCGATCCCGCCGTCCGCGACCGAGAACAAGCTCGGCATCCTGGGCAACGACCTCGCCGGCTATCCCAACGGCCGTCGCCTCGGCGACGACGTCGTGGCCATCGAGCTCAAGGCCATCGCGGGCGCCACGATCCCGCTCGTCGACCCGAGCTTCACCCCCGACGGGGCCGCGGCCCTGCTCGAGGACGGCACGACGGACGACAACCGCCCCGAGCTGCTCGACGCGTTCCCGTTCATGCCGCTGCCCGGCAGCGGCTACAACACGGTCCCCGGGACGTCCGCGCCGTGACCGAGGAGCGCCGGCCCGACTCGCCCGAGAACCCCGACGCGGGCAGCGGGCCGGTGGTCCTCGACATCGGCGGCGACGTCGGAGCCGTCATCGTCACGATGCCGGTCGAGATGGTCGGGGTCGAGGTCGACATCGTGCCGTCGGACGTCGACCTGGCGACCTGGGGGAAGGGCGACAACCACGACCACGACGACGACCACGGGCACGGGCATGGCCACGGCCACGGCCATCGACCGCACGTGGCCGTCGTACGGCGACCGCTGCCCGACGGCCGCGAGATCCCGACGCTCGTCTATCCCGAGGTCGTCGAGGGTCGCTACCGGCTGCTGCTCAAGGGCACCGACGACGTGACCCTGGAGGTCGACGTCGTCGGCGGCGAGGTCACCGAGGCGACCTGGCCGGCCTGATCCACCTGCTCCACCTGTTCCACCTGTTCCACCAGGGCCGGGCGTGGGCCACACACCA
>NZ_JAURVJ010000111.1 GCF_030655615.1 Nocardioides sp. | reverse complement strand
GACGAGCCGGGCCGGCGCGAGGAGCAGGCGGCCGAGCGCGGCCACCGACGCGGCGATGCCACGCCCGGCCGCCGAGACCAGGCGGCCGAGCAGGCGTGCCGGTGCGAGCAGTCCCCGGAGCAGCGCCCGGCCGAGGGCCTTGACCCCGTCGGTCACCGCGACCCAGACGGCCACGGTCCAGACGATCGGGAGCTCCCAGAGGGCGACGCGCTCGTCGACGGGGGCGGGCGGCTCGAGGACCGGGTCGGGAGCCAGCTCGGGGACCAGCTCCGACGGGTCCTCGTGGGAGGGCCACGGGTCGGGGTCGGTCACGACGCCTCCCTTCCCGGGGCGGTCCCGCGGAAACCTCGGCTCAGGCGCCGTAGACCGGCTCCGGCATCGGTGCCTCGCCGAGCAGCTCGCGCAGCGCGGGCCCGACGGCGGCGGCGTCCCAGCGGGCGCCGTTGTCGCGCGAGGGGCCGTGGGCCCAGCCGTTCTCGACGGTGATGGTACTGCCGTCGATCTCGATGACGCGCCCGGTGACGTCGGCGGCCTCGACCGAGGCGAGCCAGGCGACGACCGGGGAGTTGTCCTCGGGCAGGGCCATGGCCGAGGTGTCGAAGGCGCCCTCGGTCATCCGGGTGCGGGCGACCGGCGCGATCGCGTTGACGGTGACGCCGTAGCGCCCCATCTCTTGGGCGGCGACGAGGGTCAGCCCGGCGATGCCGGCCTTGGCGGCGGAGTAGGTCGCCTGCCCGACCGAGCCCTGCAGGCCTGCGCCCGACGAGGTGTTGATGACCCGGGCGGACCGCTGGCGGCCCTCCTTGGCCTCGGCGCGCCAGTAGGCGCCGGCGTGGCGGAGCGGTGCGAAGTGGCCCTTGAGGTGGACGCGGACGACCGCGTCCCACTCCTCCTCGGACGTGTTGACGAGCATCCGGTCGCGCACGAACCCGGCGTTGTTGACGAGCACGTCGAGCCCGCCGAAGGTGTCGATGGCCAGCCGGACCATGGCCTCGGCATCGGCGAAGTCCGCGACGTCGGCGCCGTTGGCGACCGCCTCGCCCCCGGCCTCGCGGATGAGCGCCACGACCTCGTCGGCGGGCGACTCCCCCGACGACTGAGCCTCGCCGGCCAGCGAGACGCCGTAGTCGTTGACCACGACCTTCGCGCCGTGCGAGGCGAGCTCGAGCGCGTGGGCCCGGCCGATGCCGCGGCCGGCGCCGGTGATGATGGCGACGCGGCCTTCCAAGAGTCCGGACAAGGCGTGCTCCTCGGGTGGTCAGGGATGGGTCAGGGGACGTGCAGGAAGACCGGGGGCTCGCCGCCGCCGTCGCAGGCGACCTTGGCGCCGGAGACGTAGGACGCCAGGTCGCTGGCCAGGAACACCGCGACGTGCCCTACTTCCAGCGGGGTCGCCATCCGGCCCAGCGGGATCGTGCGCTCGATCGCGGCGACGCGCTCGTCGCCGCCGTAGTGGTCGTCGGTCTGCTCGGTGTGGCACAGGCCCACGTCGATCGCGTTGACGCGCACGGCGGGACCCCACTCCATGGCCAGCGAGGAGGTGAGCGAGTCGAGCCCGGCCTTGGCGGCGGCGTACGCCGCGATGGTCGGCGCGGGCCGGTGGGCGGAGATCGAGGAGATGTTGACGACGGACCCGCCCCCCTCCTGCTGCTGCATCACCCGGTTGGCCGCCTGGGCGACCAGGAGCGGGCTGAGCAGGTTGAGGCCGACGATCTTGTCGTGGAAGCGCGGCGATGCCGTGGCGGCGTCGGTGGCCGGCGCGCCGCCGGCGTTGTTGACCAGCACGTCGAGCCTGCCGTGCGTCGCGACGACGGCGTCGACCAGCGCCTGGACGGCGTCGGGGTCGCGCACGTCGCAGACCCGGTGCTCGGCGCCGTCGACCGTCGGCGTCGCCGACCGCGCGCAGGTCACGACGGTGGCGCCCGCGGCCAGGAACGCCTCGGCGATGCCACGACCGATCCCCTTGGCGCCGCCCGTGACCAGGACGACGCGTCCGGACAGGTCGAGGACGAGGGACATGGCTGCTACCCTACCAAGCACTTGCTTGGTTGGCTTGGTAGGCGCGACAGGAGCCCGGATGACGATCACCTCGACGCTGCGCGACGACGGGATCCGCGTCGTCACGATGGAGCACCCGCCGGTCAACGCCCTCACGGTCCAGGGTTGGTACGACGTCGCTGCCGCGATGGACGAGGCCGCCGCCGACCTCGACACCAAGGTCGTGGTGCTCCGGGCCGAGGGGCGCGGGTTCAACGCGGGCGTGGACATCAAGGAGATGCAGAGCACCACCGGGTTCGACGCCCTCCTCGGCGCCAACCGGGGCTGCTTCGCGGCGTTCAAGGCGGTCTACGAGTGCGCCGTACCCGTCGTCGCCGCGGTCAACGGCTTCTGCCTCGGCGGCGGCGTCGGCCTGGTCGGCAACGCCGACTGCGTCGTGGCGAGCGACGACGCGTTCTTCGGCGTGCCCGAGGTCAAGCAGGGCGCCCTCGGCGCCGCGACCCACATGGCGCGGCTCGTGCCGCAGCACCTGATGCGCACCCTCTACTTCACGTCCCGCACCATCCAGGCCGCCGACCTGGTCCAGTTCGGCTCGGTCCTGGAGGTGGTGCCGCGCACCGAGCTCGACGACGCGGCGATGCGCGTCGCGGCCGACATCGCGGCCCAGGACACCCGGGTCATCCGCGCCGCCAAGGAGTGCCTCAACGGCATCGACCCGATCGACGTCAACAAGAGCTACCGCTACGAGCAGGGCTTCACGATGGAGCTCAACCTCATGGGCGTCAGCGACGAGCTGCGCGACACCTTCGCGGGCACCGACAAGTCCAGGAAGGGAACGTCGTGACCAAGGCCCCCCGCGACAAGCGGATGAGCATCGACGAGGTCGTCGCCTCCCTCGAGGACGGCATGACGATCGGCATCGGCGGCTGGGGACCGCGGCGCAAGCCGATGGCCCTGGTGCGCGCGATCCTGCGCTCCGACCTCGCCGACCTCACCATCGTCAGCTGGGGCGGCGCCGACGTCGGTCTGCTCGCCCGGGCCGGCAAGATCAAGCGGCTCGTCTATGCGTTCGTCTCGCTCGACACCGTCCCCCTCGAGCCCAACTTCCAGCGGGCCCGCCAGGCGGGCACGATCCCGGAGGTCGTCGAGCTCGACGAGGGCATGTTCCAGACCGGCCTCAAGGCCGCCTCCGAGCGGCTGCCGTTCCTGCCGATGCGGGCCGGCCTCGGCTCCGACGTGCTGGTCAACAACCCCTGGATCAAGACGGTGACATCGCCGTACGCCACCCCCGACGGCCCGGGCGAGACGTTCGTCGCGGTGCCGGCCCTCACCCTCGACGTGGCGCTGGTGCACCTCAACCGCGCCGACAAGCACGGCAACGCGACCTACCTCGGCCCCGACCCCTACTTCGACGACCTCTTCGCGATGGCCGCCGAGCGCACCTACCTCTGCGTCGAGGAGGTCGTCGACACCGCCGGGCTGACCGTCGACACCCCGGTCCAGCGGCTGCTGCTGAGCCGGATGCTCGTCACCGGTGTCGTCGAGACGCCGAACGGCGCCCACTTCACCGACTGCCGCCCCGACTACCCGCGCGACGAGAAGTTCCAGCGGGCCTACGCCGCCGCGGCTGGCGGCAGCGACGAGGACTGGGCGGCGTTCGAGGAGCGCTTCCTGTCCGGTGACGAGGCGGCCTACCAGGCGGCGGTCCAGGCGTTCAGCGAGGAGCAGGCATGAGCGAGACCACCCGAGCCGACGTGTGCGCGGCCGCGGTCGCCGACACGTTCAAGGACGACGGCGAGATCTTCGCCAGCCCGATGGGCACGATGCCGATGCTCGGCGTCCGGCTGGCGCGGCTGACGTCCAACCCCGACCTGGTGATCAGCGACGGCGAGTCGCTGTTCCTGGGCGGCACTCCCCCGATCTTCGCCCAGGCCGACGTGGTCGAGGGCTGGATCCCGTTCCGCAAGGTCTTCGACGTGGTCGCCCACGGCAAGCGCCACGTGATGATGGGCGCCACGCAGGTCGACCGCGACGGCAACCAGAACATCTCGGCGATCGGGTCCTTTGCCCAGCCCAAGCGCCAGCTGCTCGGATCGCGCGGTGCGCCCGGCAACACGGTCAACAACCGCACGTCCTACTGGGTGCCCAAGCACTCGCCGCGCGTCTTCGTCGAGGCCGTCGACATCGTCTCGGGCGTCGGACCCAAACGGGCGGCCGAGGCCGGGCCGGCGGCGTCGCGCTTCAACGACATCCACCGGATCGTCACCAACCTCGCCGTCCTCGACGTCAACGGCCCCGACCGCACGGTGCGGCTGCTGTCGGTCCACCCGGGGGTCACGGTCGCCGAGGTGCAGGACGCGACCGGCTTCGACCTCGGCGATGTCACCGCGGTCCCCGAGACCCGCGGGCCGACCACGGAGGAGCTCGTCCTCATCGGCGAGGTGCTCGACCCGAAGGGCTACCGCTTCAAGGAGGTTCCCGCGCCGTGATCGAGCAGCTGATCCGTACGCCGTTCACCGACCTGGTCGGTGTGCGCCACCCCGTCGTGCAGACCGGCATGGGTTGGGTGTCCGGGCCCCGCCTGGTCTCCGGGACGGCCAACGCCGGCGGCCTCGGCATCCTCGCCTCGGCCACGATGACCTTCGCCGAGCTCGAGCAGGCGATCGTCGAGACCAAGGCCCGCACCGACCAGCCCTTCGGCGTCAACCTGCGCGCCGACGCCGGCGACGCGGGCGACCGCTGCGACCTGCTGATCAGGCACGGCGTGCGGGTCGCGTCGTTCGCCCTGGCGCCCAAGAAGGAGCTCATCGCCAAGCTCAAGGACCACGGCGTCGTGGTGATGCCGTCCATCGGCGCGGCCAAGCACGCCGTCAAGGTCGCCTCGTGGGGCGCCGACGCCGTGATGGTCCAGGGCGGCGAGGGCGGCGGCCACACCGGCGCCGTCCCCACGACGCTGCTGCTCCCGACCGTCCTCGACGCCCTGAAGAATGCGCACAGTGACATCCCCGTCATCGCCGCAGGCGGCTTCTTCGACGGACGCGGGCTCGCCGCTGCCTTGTCCTACGGCGCCGCCGGCGTCGGCATGGGCACCCGCTTCCTGCTCACGCAGGACTCCGCGGTGCCCCAGGCCGTCAAGGAGCTCTACCTCTCCCACGATCTCACCGGCACCGTCGTCACCGCCAAGGTCGACGGTATGCCGCACCGGATGCTGCGCACCGACCTGGTCGAGTCGCTCGAGGGCACCAGCGCGGTGAGGCGGCTCGGTCCGACGATGCGACGCACGCTCGACTTCAAGCGCGACTCCGGGATGAGCTGGGTCCAGCTCGCCCAGGACGGCCGGTCGATGAAGAAGACCCAAGGCCGCAGCCTGGGCCAGATGGCGCTCGCCGCCAACACCCCGGTCATGCTCAAGGCAGGCCTCGTCGACGGCGACACCGGCGCCGGCGTCCTCGCCTCCGGCCAGGTCGTCGGGGTCATCGACGACCTGCCGACCTGCGAGGAGCTGATCGACCGGATCGTCGTCCGGGCGGCGGACGAGCTGCGTCGCGGGGCGTCGTACGTCGTCTGACGGCTCGGTGGCACGAGATGACGGACGACGACACGTCCGACCTGGTGATGGGGGCCGTCAGCCCGTCAGAGTGAGCGCTGCAGGTCGAACTCGCGCCCCATGACGCGATAGCCCAGCGCCTCGTTGACGCCGATCATGAAGCCGTTGGACTCGGCGTTCCAGGTGTCGATCTCGGCGACCTGCGGCTGGTCCTCGCGCAGCCACTGCAGCATCCCGGTCTTGAGGAGCGCCCCGAGCCGGTGGCCGCGGTGGGCAGCCACGACCGAGGTGTCGTGCTGGTCGGCGAGGTGCGGACGCTCCAGGTCGACCACGACCACCGTCTGGCCGGCGAGCTCGCCGGTGCGGCGATGGCGCGCCACGAGCCGGTGCAGCGCGAAGCCCCGGGACACCTGGGCGTCGTCGTAGGCCCGGATGCGAGCCGCGTCGAAGACCTCGTCCTCGATGTCGAGCCCCTCCTTGGGGGCGTCGTTGATCGCGGACGCCATCACCGCCAGCGCCTCGAGCTCGTCGTCGGGCGTGCGGTCGCGGCGGCGCACGAGCTCGTAGTCGGCGGCCGCCGCGGCGGCCTCGTCGTGCAGGACGTCGAGGGCGCGGGCGTCGATCTCGGCGATGTACTGGCGTCGGTTGACGCCCACCGCCCGCCGCTCGTAGCCGTGCGCGAGCCCGAACGCCTCGAGACCGTCCACGTCCCAGCAGGAGATGCCGACCGACGTCCGGCCCATCCGGGCGGCCTCGGCCTCGAGGTGGCGCAGCATCGTCGTACCCAGCCCCTGGCGCCGGCGGTCGGGCAGCACGTCGACCGACACCCACGCGACGTGCAGGTTGTCGCGCTCGCTGGTCGAGATGGCGCCGGCGGCGACGGGCACGCCGCCGACGGTGCCGAGGAAGGGGACCTGCGGCTCGCCGTCCCAGCCGTGCCGGAGCTGACCGAGCGTGAAGTGCTCGGTCGGCTCGTGCTCCCAGGGAGCGTCGTGCGCCGAGGACGCCGTGCGTACCGCGGCCCACCCGCGGACAGCGTCGCCGTCGTCGGGGTCGAAGCGTCGGATGTCCACGAGCAACGAGCATCACGCATGCGACGAAGCCGGGCTACTGATTATCCGGCCCTAGGCTGCAGGAGTGACCCAAGAGCCGGTACCGAGGCGTGCGAAGCACCTGATCGACCCCACGGCGCCGCGCAAGCAGACGAGCCCCGACGACCTCGCCCGGCTCGAGCGCGTGCAGCGGACCGTCATGTCGGTCCTCGTGGGCACCACGATCTTCCACCTCTCGGTCGGGCTCGTGATCGCGGCGGTGGTCATCGACGACTCCGAGCGGGTGGCGCAGGTCGGACTCTGCCTGTTGGGCGGGGCGTTCGGGGTCGTGGCGATCGCCGCGGCGTTCGCGATCCACCGGCGCGCCCTCGTGAGCCCGTGGCTGCTGCTCGGCTTCGTGCCGACGTTCGTCGGCCTGGTCGTCATCCTCGGCTGAGGCTTGTGGCCCGCGGCCTGTGGAAACGACCACGAGTCGTCCACAGGCAGCCCTGTTCGGCACGTCGTCCACAGGGCTCGGGCACGACGGCACGACTGACGCCGCCGCGTCCTAGCGTCCTGCCCATGACCGCCCCGACCCTGGCCGACCTCGCCGGGTGGCTCGACGCCACCGGCGAGATCGGCCTGCCCGCCGGGCCGGGCGAGGTCGGGCCCACGGACGCGGAGCGGATCGACCAGATCGCCCTGCTCGAACGGCTCAAGAACGCGCTGGCCGGTGCTCAGGGCCGTATTGCCCACGACTACGAGGAGTCGCAGCGTGCCGCCCAACGGGCCGCCGGCCGTCCGGCGTCCCGCATCGGTGAGGGGATCGCCGCCGCCGTCGCGCTCGCCCGGCGTGTCAGCCCCGGCGTGGCCGCCACGTTCCTGGGCCTCAACCGGGTGCTGGCGACCGAGATGCCCCAGACCGCACGGGCGCTCGGCGAGGGACGGATCTCGGAGTACGCCGCCACCTTGCTCGCTCGCGAGACCGCGTGTCTCGCCGTCGAGCACCGCGCCACCATCGACGAGGAGATCTGCGGCACCGACCTGGCCGACCGGCTCAGCCGCAAGCAGCTCGTCGCCGAGGCCCACCGGCTGGCTGCCCGCCTCGACGCAGCCGGCGTGGCCGAACGGCAGGCTCTCGCGGTCAAGGACCGCCGGGTGACGCTCCGACCGGCGCCCGACACGATGGCCTACCTCACCGCCCTGGTGCCCGTCGCGGAGGGCGTCGCGATGTATGCCGCCCTCAGCCGCGAGGCCGACCGGGCCAAGCAGGACCCCGACGACGACCGCGGGCGCGGCCAGGTCATGGCCGACACGATGGTCGAGCTCGTCACCGGCCGCCGCGCCGAGGCGCCCCCTCCGGTCGACCTGCGCCTGGTGATGACCGACCGCGCCCTTCTCGCCGGTGACTCCGAACCCGCATTCCTGCACGGCTACGGCATCGTCCCGGCCGCGTGGGCACGCCAGTTGGTCAAGCGCGCCCTCGGCAAGACCGGGGTCTGGATCACGCGCCTCTACACCGCGCCGGGCACCCACCAGCTCCTCGCCGCCGACTCGCGTCGACGCAAGGCGCCGCCGGGCCTGACCGACTTCGTCACCGACCGCGACCAGCTCTGCCGGACCCCGTGGTGCGGCGCCCCCGTGCGCCACGTCGACCACGTCCGGCCACACCGCGAGACCGGCCACACGGTCGCCGACGACCTCCAGGGGCTGTGCGAGCGCTGCAACTACGCCAAGGAGGCCCTGGGGTGGTCGTCACGACCACGGCCCGGGCCGGTGCACGGCACCGAGACCACCACGCCCACGGGGCACGTCTACGTCTCGTGGGCGCCGCCGCTCCCCGGTGGCCCCGGCGACCCGGGCGACCCGGGCGACCCGGGTGGGAGCGACGGCCGAGCCGCCTGATGCGACCCGGTCGTCGGACCGGTCGTTGGGCCAGTCGTCGGGCCAGTCGTCGGGCTAATCGTCGAGCCCGGGGGGCCGGTAGCCCGGCGGCGGTGCCCACTGCCCGTCGTCGCCGAGCTGGTCGAGCACGGCGTACTCCGGCGCGAACCACGCGCGCAGCTCGGCGCCCAGCTCGGCCGGCAGGTCGGCGGGGCG
>NZ_JAURVJ010000108.1 GCF_030655615.1 Nocardioides sp. | reverse complement strand
CGCCCCGGTCGGCCAGCCAGCCGGTGGTCTCGTCGCTCGGCTCGTCGCGGGTCGCCCACAGGTAGAGGCCGGCCTCGCTGTGGTCGACGCGGAACCCGCCGGCCGCCAGCGCGGTGCGCAGCACCTCGCGGCGGGCGCCGTAGCGGGCGCGCTGCTCGGCGACGTGGATCTCGTCGCCGAGGGCGGCGATCGCCGCGGCCTGCTGCGGGGCGGGCAGGATCAGGCCGAGGTCGCGGCGGGCGGCCGTGAGCCGGGCGATCATCGCGGCGTCGCCCGTGACGAACCCACAGCGGTAGCCGGCCAGGTTGGAGCGCTTGCTCAGCGAGTGGACTGCGAGCAGCCCGTCGGTCGAGCCGCCGTTGAGGTCGGCGTGGAGCACCGTGGCCGCCTCGACCTCCCAGCCGAGGTCGAGGTAGCACTCGTCGGAGACCACGAGGGTCCGGTGTGCGCGGGCGTGCTCGACGATCGCGGCGAGCTCCGGCACCGGGACGACCTGCCCGGTCGGGTTGCTCGGCGAGTTGAGCCACAGCAGCGCGGGCGGGACGGGCAGCGCACGGAGGTCGTCGAGGCCGGTGACGGCCACGACCTCACGACCGGCCAGCCGGGCGCCCACGGCGTACGTCGGGTAGGCCAGCGCCGGGATCGCCACCGGTCCGGGTCGCTCGGAGTCGAGGGCGAGCAGCGCCAGGGTGCCGATCAGCTCCTTGCTGCCCACCGTGGGCAGTGTCTGCTCGGGAGCCAGCCCGGGCACGTCGTGCACGCGCTCCAGCCAGCCGACGTGGGCCTCCCGCAGACCCGGCTGCCCGATGGTGAGCGGGTAGCCCGGCGCGTCGGCGTGCTCGATCAGCGCCCGCGACACCACCTCGGGGGTCGGGTCGACGGGCGCACCGACCGACAGGTCGACGACGGGGAGCCCGGAGGCCGCCGCCCGCGCGCGAAGAGCAGCAACCCCCGCGTGCCAGCCGGCCTTCACGCGCGAGGCCGGCGGCAAGCGACCAAGACGCTCAGTGGTCGTGCTCGACCGGGTCCAGGGCAGCGATGATGGGGTGGTCGTGGTCGATCTCGCCCATCTTGGCGGCGCCACCCGGGGAGCCGAGCTCCTCGAAGAAGCCGACGTTGGCGGTGTAGTAGTCCTTCCACTCCTCCGGGACGTCGTCCTCGTAGAAGATGGCCTCGACCGGGCACACCGGCTCGCAGGCGCCGCAGTCGACGCACTCGTCGGGGTGGATGTAGAGCATCCGCTTGCCCTCGTAGATGCAGTCGACCGGACACTCGTCGACGCAGGCCCGGTCCTTGAGGTCGACGCAGGGCTGCGAGATGACGTAGGTCATCGGGGTTCCTCCAATGGGTCCAGCAGGTCGGTGCGAGAGCACGCTCAGCCTAGTGTGTGGGTGTGGCCGAGGCGCAGGAACCCCACACTGTGGGCAACGGCCTCGGTCCGCACGTCGTCGGGCAGCGGATCGTCGTGCGCCGTCTGGTGCGCGGCGAGACCGGGCCGAGCGGGGGGCCGGCGCTGACCGACCTCCTCGGCGTCTGCGAGGCGTTCGGCGACGGCGTGGTCGTGGTGCGGCCCGAGACGGGGCCTCCCGTCGCGATCCCGTTCGCTGACGTCGTGTCCGGAAAGCCCGTCCCGCCCCGGCCGTCGGTGCGCGACCGGGTGCCCGCGCGGGAGGCGCAGCTTCGCGGGTTCGCGCTCTTCCCCGACCTGGTCACGGCCCCGTTGGGCGACTGGGTGCTGCGCGACTCCGCGACCGCGACGGCCCGACGAGCCAACTCGGTGCTGGCGTTCGGGCCGGCCGGGGTGGGCGACGCGGTCGAGCAGGTGGTCGCGCACTACCGCCGCCCGGTCGCCGCCGTGCTGGCCGGGTCGGACGAGGACGCCCTGCTCACCGGGATGGGCTGGGTGCCGGAGTCGCACGAGTCCGACACGCTCTTCCAGGTCGCCGGCACCGCCCAGGTGGCGCGGGCCGTGCGCTCGGTGGACGACGCCGGCGTCTCCCTGGTCGAGGACGGCGGCCTGGTGACGGCGCGGGTCGGCGACCGGGCGTCGGGCGTGGCGGCCTACGCCGACGACTGGGTCGGCTTCCGCTCGATCGAGGTCGACCCGGCGCACCGGCGCCAGGGGCTCGCGCTGCAGGTGATGGCCGCCCTGCTCGGGTGGGGTGCCGAACGGGGCGCGACGACGGCCTACCTGCAGGTGCTGGGCGACAACGCCGCGGCTCTCGCTCTCTATGCGGGGCTGGGCTTCCGCACCCACCACCGCTACCGCTACCTCGTGCCGGCGGGCACGAGGTCGGCGTCGTCGGGCTGAGACAGGGTCAGGACGGCGTCCTCGATGAGGTCGTCCTTCTCGGTGTCGTTCTCGACGCGGCGCAGGCGGACGGCCAGGTGGTCCTCGGTGTCGTCGCCGACCAGGTCGACGGCGGCCACGACGAACAGCCGCCGCGGGCCGACGTACTCGAGGTGCAGGTAGGTCACCCGCTGCACCTCGGTGTGGCCGAGCAGCAGCGTGAGCACCCGGTCCTGGAGCTCGGGGCTGGTGCCGGCGCCCACGAGGTACTCCATGTTGCGGCGCATCAGGAACACGGCGACCACGCCGAGCAGGACGCCGACCGCGATCGACCCGACGGCGTCCCAGACGGGGTCGCCGGTGAGCTGGTGGAGGCCGATGCCGGTGCCGGCGAGGAGGATGCCGAGCAGCGCGGAGAAGTCCTCGAGGAAGACGGCGCGCAGGGTCGGGTCGGACGTGCGGGAGACGTAGCGCAGCGGGTGCAGGCCGATCCGGCCCGCGGCGCCGCGGACCTGGCGGGTCGCCTGCAGGAACGACGTGCCCTCGAGCAGGAATGCGATGCCGAGGACGACGTAGTTGACGGTGAAGCTCTCCTCGCCGGCCTCGGCGGTGAGCTCGGTGAGCCCGTGCCACACCGACACGACCGCGCCGGCCGAGAAGAGGCCGAACGCCGCGACCAGCGACCAGGTGTAGGTCGCCCGGCCGTAGCCGCGCGGGTGCGAGGCGTCGCGGGGCTTGCTGCCGCGGCGCTCGGCGACGAGCAGGAAGACCTCGTTGCCGGTGTCGGACCAGGAGTGCGCCGCCTCGGCCACCATCGCCGCCGACCCGGTCAGGGCGGCGGCAGCCGTCTTGGCGATCGCCAGCAGACCGTTGGCCACCAGGGCGACCACGACCGTGACGAGCGAGTCCTGCTTGACGTCCTGGTCGACCTCGGGCTGGGCGTCGGCGGGTGGCTGCGTCACGCCATGACGCTACGGCGGGTGCCGGCGCTCAGAGGCAGCGGGGCTGGAAGGCCGGTCGGGCCGGACCGACGTGGGTCAGCGCGTCGAGCGTGATCGACAGCGAGGGGGTCGCCAGCGGGGTGCCGAGGTGCTCGGTGAGCTCGAGCGGGCACTTGCTCTGCAGGGTGATGTTGGTGGTGCGGGGTCCGGCGGCGAGGTAGCCGGAGGTGTGCGGGACGACGACCTCGTCGTAGCGGGTGGTGACCTGGGTGTAGCTCACGGCACCGGGGGTCTCGTCGCCGGCGTTGAGGCGCGTGAGGAACGGGGACCCGGCGCCCTGCTGGACGCACGACGTGCAGGCGAAGCCGACGAGCCGCGTGAACGCGTTGTCGCCCGCGGTGATGCGGGTGCCGTGGTTGGACGGAGACAGACCGACGAGGTCGTCGATCACGCTGTCGCCTCCGAGGAACTTGATGTAGTAGCGCGGCATCATTCCGCCCTGCGAGTGGCCGACCATCGAGACCTTGCGGGCCCCGGTCGAGCGCAGCACGCGCTGGGTGAAGGTCTTGAGCTCGCCGGCGGAGGCGGCGATGTCGTCGAGCCCGCGGTTGCCGTAGTCGAGGGAGTAGACGCAGAACCCGGCCGCCTTGATGCCGGCGGAGAGCCGCTGCAGCAGGTTGGTGCGGTCGCCGCCGGTGCCGTGGACGAGGACCACCGGCGTCGGGTGGGACGCGGTCGGCCGGCAGCTCCAGTCGTTGGCCCCCGGCGGGTCGCCGAGGGGCGAGGTCGGCAGCGTCGGCAGGGCCGTGGCCGGGGCGGGGGCGGTCGCGGTCAGACCGGCCGCGAGCAGGAGGACGACGACGAGGGGTCCGAGAGTGTGGCGCATGTCACGGGACTGTAGACCGGGCCACCGACACCGGAGCCCACCCGTTCTCGTGGCTTCCGCGACGCGCCGCGTCAGGGCAGCGAGCCCGGCGGGCGGCAGATGACCGTGTCGTTGGCGATGTAGTCGGTGTGGAACTTCTCGCGCCGCACCACCTCGTCGGAGCCCGGGCGCCTGAAGATCCGGGTGACGTCGACCTGGAAGCCGGAGTAGCCGGTGTTGGGGACGCAGTTGGTGGTGTCGAGGGTCTGCGTGCCCGGCGAGACGTAGGCGTAGCGGTCGGAGGTGACCTCGGAGATGTCCCAGACCTTGGTCGAGAACATCCGCACGGTGAGCACGCCCTGCGACGACGGGGTCGACGGCGTCAGCTCGGCGTTGATGAGGACGCCGTAGTCGGTGTCGTTGCGGAACCGCAGGTCGACGGAGCCGAACGCGACGGTGGCCTCGCGGCCGACCGGGTAGCGGTCGATGAAGACCGAGTGCGGCTTGTGCTCGATGTCCTCGAGACCGGCGTAGAACATGGCGTTGAACGTCGTCGTCGCCATCTGCGAGACGCCGCCGCCGAGGTCCTTGACGAAGATGCCGTTGCTGATGATCGTGCCCTCGGTGAAGCCGTTCTCGACGGTCCGCTCCCCCACGACGTCGTTGAGCGAGAAGACCTCGCCGGGCTTGAGCAGGGTGCCGTCGACGATCTCGGCGGCCCGGCCGATGTTGACGTTGCGGTAGTCGGCGTAGGGGAAGTAGGTCGTGAACTCCGAGACCTGACGCCGTACGCCGAGCGCGCGGGCGTCCTTGGTCGTGAAGTCGGGCTGCTGGACCGTGCCCGCGACCTTGGCCGTGCGCTCGCCGTCGGACTTGACGACGGCCTCGAGGAACGCGTCGGCCACGCCGTCGGGCTCGAACGTCACGCCGGGCTTGGCCTTGATGATCCGGGGCCGCCCGTCGACGAGCTCGATGCGCGCGTCGACCGGAGCGCCCTCGCCGGCGGTGGCCCGCTCGACGAGCGGCACGAGGACGTCGGCGTCGACGGTCGGCACCAGGGCCCCGTCGGTCGCCACGAGCGACAGCGCCCGGGCGTACTGGCGTGGGCGCAGCCGTACGCCGGCCGAGCCGATGCGCAGGGTGACCGGGCCCGACAGCGCGGGCTCGGCGAAGGCGGTGACCGCCTCCTCGACGTCGCCGTCGTCGATGTCGGGCGTCAGCTGGGTGATCTCGAGGTCGGCACGCTCGCCGGTGAGGTAGGACGCCACGAGGGCCTCCCGGGTGGAGTCGGGCTCGAGACCGCGTCCGGGCACGGGGTCGGTGACGACGACACGGCCCCTCTCGAAGGCGACCGCACCGTCGACGGGGTCGGTGCCGAGCCCGGTCGCGAGCTCGGCGACAGCGGCGTCGAGCGCAGTGTCGTCGACGCGGACGACGGCGTCGGTGTCGTCCTCGCCGCCGACGTAGTGGTCCCACAGGGTGCCCGGGCTCCACGACCGACCCCCGCCGACGGCGGCCACGGACGCGGCGTAGTCGACCTCGAGGCCGGCCTCGGCCGGGTCGACCTCGCCGGTGCGGTCCTCGACGGAGACCTCGATCGGCCCGGCGACGCGGTCGGCGAGGCCGTCGCGCAGGGCGTCCTCGGCCGCGGCCGGCGAGAGCCCGCCGACGTCGACGCCCGCGACGGACGCACCGCGGGGCAGCTTGTCGCCGGCGAGCCCGTAGGCGGCGGCGTACCCGCCCCCGACCAGCAGGACGAGCACCAGCGCGACCACCAGGACCACGCGGCCCCGGGCGCGTTCGGGTCGCTCGTCGCGGTTCTCCACCGCGTCAGTCTAGGGATCTGGTGTTACCGCCGGCCGTGGTGGCCGCGGGGGGCCGCAGGGGCCGAACGGTGACGATGCCGAACAGCATCAGGACGAGGCCGAAGACGAGGAGCGTGTAGCCGCGGGCGTCGGAGCCGATGAGGTAGCCGCCCGAGGCGCGCGGCAGCAGCGCGTAGGCGAGCACGGCGACCCACCCGGTGGTGAAGGAGAAGCGGAGCGACCACCCGCCGCGCAGGGCGTACGCCCCGGCCGCGCTCGCCACCAGGCCGAGCACCAGCCCGGTCGGGCGCCCGTGGGTCAGGACCGCGGCGGACCCGACCAGCGCACCCAGCACCGCCAGGCCGAGCCCCCGGAGCAGGTGCAGCGCGGTGGTCCCGTTCAGATCGCCAGCCCGGCGAAGAGGTCGGGCTCGAGGCCGTCGTCGCCGACCGGGCCGCGGTCGCCCTTGGCGATCCGGTAGAACTCGGCGCCCCACGCGTTGGAGCCGACGTTGTTGGACAGCGCGAAGAACGGGCCGTCCATGGTGATCTGCGTCTTGTGGGCGGCCAGCGCCGCCATCTTCTGGTCGACGTGGTCGCCGGCGTCGACGACCGCGGACAGGTTCTCGTCGGGGGTCACGAAGTGGGGCAGCGGGCCGTCGGGGTCCATGCCCTCGAAGCTCGTCGTGTCACCGGCGTCGCGCAGCGCCCGCAGCCCGGCCCGCATCCGGCTCTCCGACATCGCACCCCAGTAGATCTTGGCGATGTCCCACGCCTCCCCCAGCTCCGGCTTGTACGACGGCACCGCGGCCAGCGCGGCCCCGTAGGTCGCGACCCGGTGGGCCTGGATGTGGTCGGGGTGGCCGTAGCCGCCGAACTCGTCGTAGGTGACGAGCACCTGCGGGCGCACCTCGCGGATGACCGCGACCAGCAGGTCGGCGGCCTCGGTGAGGTCGGCCCGCGAGAAGGCGTTGTCGTGGGTGTCGTCGGCGGCGATCGCGTAGCCCTCGTCGTGCCACTTCATCCCGGAGTCACGGAACCGCCCGAACCCACCGAGGAACCGGTGGTCGGTGACGCCGAGCTCGGCCATCGCCGCGTCGAGCTCACCGCGTCGGTGCTCGCCGAGCTTGTCCTCCTTGTCGGCCGCGAGGTGCTCGAGCTCGGGGACGAGGATCTCGCCCATCTCGCCGGCCGTGCAGGTCACCAGGGTCACGCCACGTCCCTCGGCGGCGTACTTGGCCATCGTGGCGCCCTGACCGATCGACTCGTCGTCGGGGTGGGCGTGCACGAGGAGCAGACGCTGTGCCGGGGTTTCGCTCATGTCCTCCAGCGTAATGACGCCGCGCACGGCCGCTCGCACGGTCCCGACCCTCGTCCCGCCGGCGGTCGCGGCGCGGGACATGATGGGCCCATGCGGAGAGTCCTGGCGACGTCGGTGGCGCTCGCGCTCGTCGTGCCGTCCCTCACCTCCTGCGCGCTGCTCGGCGGCGACGACCACCTGGGGGACGCCCTCGAGATCACGCCGGACAGCGCGACCCGGCTCGTGTTCCGCGACCGCGAGGCGATCGCCGAGCGGCTCGGGGTCGACGACGTCGAGGACGGCGCGAGCGAGGACGACCTGCGGCGCTACGCAGAGGCCGTCGACGGCGACCCCACCGACGCCGAGGACCTGCTCACCGAGTTCGTCGTGGCCATGCAGGACGCCGAGATGAGCGAGCTCGACGTCCGGTGGAGCGTGGGCGGTCTCGACGACGATGGCGCGTTCACGGCCTACCGGCTCGACGACGAGGTCGACCTCGGCGCGGTGGCCGACGCCCTCGCCGACTCCGGCTACGCCGAGAGCGACCTCCGCGGCCGGCGCCACCTCGTCCTCGACGCGTCGGACGACGCCAGCGGGCTCTACCCGTCGAACTGGCTCGAGGTGACGGTCGACCCCGACGAGCACCTGCTGGTCGTCGGCTCGGCCGAGGGCATCCTGCGGGTCGTCGACGACGAGGCCGAGTCGCTCGCCGACACCGACGCGCTGGACGACCTCCTCGACGACGCCGGCGACGTGCAGTACGCCCTGGTCGGACGGCCGCCCGCCTGCGGCTCCACCCGCGCCACCCCCGAGCAGCTCGAGGCCGCGGGCGTGGCCGACCTGGGCACCCCCGAGGCCACGGCGTTCGTGGTGTCCGGCGACGACGCCGAGCTGCGCGCCCGGATCGAGCTCGAGGACGACGACGCCGCCGAGGCCGACCTCGACGCCCGCCGTACCTATCTCGAGGAGGGCGACCTCGCCGCCACCGGCGAGCCGGTGTCCGACCTCGGCTCGTTCGACCTCTCCCGCGAGGGCTCGGTGGTCCGGGTCGACCTCGACCTCGACGAACCGACCGCGAGCCTGGCCGCCGCCCAGCAGCAGGACGGCTTCCTGGCCTGCACGCCCTGACCCGGCTCTCCGGGGAGCCGGTCAGTCGCGCTTGAGCCGCTTCGGCGCTGTCGGCAGGACGAGCGGCGGCAGCGCCGGCTCGGAAGGCTCCTCGACGTCGTACCAGCCGTCGTGCTCGTCGACCAGCAGCTCCAGGACGACCGCGGGGGCGTCGGTGACGACGGCCCACGGGTGGTCCTCGTCGTCGTCCTCGCCGGCGAGCCGCTCGCGCGTCACGTCGACGGCGTAGCCCTCGGCGGTGAGGCGCGAGGCCACCGCACGCGCGTCGTCCTCGTCGAAGAAGATGCCCCGGCCGCGGGTCGGGCCGATCACGGGAGCAGCCCCTTGAGCTCGCCGAGGAAGGGCCGGTCGGGCTCGAGCCAGTCGACCTCGTCGAGGTCGGCGGCGCCAAGCCAGCGCAGGCGGTCGTGCTCGACGGGGTAGGGCGTCCACACGGCGACCGTGCAGGTCGCGACGCGCAGCTCGTGGGTGTCGGCGATCGGGGCGCTGCCCTCGAGCCAGCCCGTCACGCTGACGTCGACCCCGAGCTCCTCGGCGACCTCGCGGACAAGCGCGGCGTCGCGCGTCTCGCCGTCCTCGACCTTGCCGCCCGGGAGCTCCCACCGGCCGGCGGCGGCCGCGGGCGTCGTACGCCGGCACGCGAGCAGCCGACCCTCACGCAGCACCGCGGCACCGACGACGACCCTCCTGCTCACGTCGGCGAGACTAGCCCGATGACCAGCCCGACGAGCGGTGAGGCAGGTGGCGAGGCGAGGGGCCTCTACCTCCAGCGCGTGGACGACCAGGCCGACGCCATCGAGGCGCTCGTCGCACGGAGCGACGGCCGGGCTGGGCTCGACGGCCTGCTCGGCGACCTGCCCCGGAGGCTGACCCGCTCCTGGGCGCCCGGGCGCGCCGTGCACGAGGCGTGGCGGCTCGACCTGCGCGACCAGCTCGACCTGCGGTGGTGGCCGCAGGGCGTGACGACCGCCGCCGACGCCGGCAGGGACGACACCCACGGCCGCCGGCTCGTCGTCATGTCGTCGTACGCCAAGAAGCTGCCGTGGGACGACACCAAGCACGGCTCACGGGTGACCGTGATGGACCTCGACTCCCTCGCCTACCGCCACGTCCTGCTCGTCCGTCCCACCGCCGACGGCGGGCTCGAGCCGCTGCACGTGCACGCCGGCGGCGTCGTCTGGCACGGCGAGCACCTCCACGTCGCCGCGACCGGCAAGGGCATGTACACCTTCCGGATCGACGACCTGCTCCGCGTGCGCGGCCGCGACGCGGCCTACGGCTACCGCTACGTGCTGCCCGCGAGGTGGCACTACCAGGCGCGCAAGGACGAGGGGCTCGAGGGCTTCCGCTACTCGTTCCTCTCCCTCGACCGCGGCTGCGAGCCGCCGGCGCTGCTCGCCGGCGAGTACACCAACGACCCCACCCGCACCCGCCGCCTCGCGCGCTTCGCCATCGACCCGACCACCGGCCTGCTCGAGACCGGTGACGACGACCGCGCCGTGCTGCAGACGCTCGGCGACGGACCCCGCCGGATGCAGGGCGCCGTCCACGCCCACGGCCGCCTCTACCTCACCGTCTCGCAGGGCCGGCGCGAGCGCGGCTCGGTCTATGCCGGCACCCCCGACGACTTCACCCACCACCCCCACGCCACCCCGATGGGCAACGAGGACATCGCCTACTGGCCCGACGAGGACCTGCTCTACTCGGTCTCCGAGCACCCGATGGTGCGGTGGTTGTTCACCATGAAGCGGTCCTGGTTCGACTGAGATCTGATCCTGGTCGTCCCGTTCGGCACGGTCCTTGCTGGCCTTGAGTCATTCGGGGTCGGGCTGTCCGCGCGCTTAGCATCCCGGGCCTCCCTGTCAAGGACGCCTTCGGCGCCGCTACGCGGTCGCTGCGCGATCCTGACAGCGAGCCTCTCCCGGGATGCTTGATGGCGCAGACAAGGGCGGGCTCCGCCGCGCCCTCGTCCATGCGCAGACAGCCCTCACGTGTCCCACCCGTCACGCTGACCCGACGTTTCTCCCGGTTCTCGTACGAAGCTTCGGGCTAGAACCGGGAGTTTCGTCGTAGAACCTCACCTTGCGGGCCTGGTACGCGGTCTTGGTCCGGATATCGGCGAGAACGGAGGTCGAGGCGGCCGGACGCGACTACCTCACCGTTGGTGCGACTTACCCGCCCGTATTCGGGCGGGTAAGTCGTGCTGCCGGTGAGGAAGTCGCCTCGAACTCCTCCCGACCCCGGCCGGCGGTGCGTCAGCCACCGAACAAGGCCCTCCGACTGCCCGGAACGGTGGCTCACGCACCCCCGCGTCGGGTCGCCGCGCGACACCTCAACCAACCGGACGCGGCATCCGCGCCAGCTGCCGCGACTGGGCGACGAGCCGTCCCGCCGAGTCCCAGACCTCGCAGTCCTCCTCGAACAGCCCGCCGGCCATGTTGCGGCTGGCGTGGGTGACGCGGAGCCAGCCGGGGGCGGGGACGGCGCGGACGTGGGCGGTGAGCTCGATGGTCGGGGCCCAGCCCATGGCGCCGTAGGTGAAGGTGACCGGGGGCAGGGCGTCGAGGACGAGCAGCAGCGACAGCGGGTCGGGCTCGCGGTCGTCCTCGAGGCGGAACCACGCCCGCATGACGCCGCTGTTGTTGGGCTCTCCGACGGCCCAGCCGACGTCGTCGGGGTGGAAGCGCATGTCGAAGCGCTGCAGCAGCGACGCGGCCTCGAGGTCGACGGGGGCGACGGAGTTGGGGACGCAGTCGTCGGGGGGCGGCAGGTCGGGGGGCGAGGCGGTCGTGCGGACGTCGTCGGCGCCGGCCGCGAGCCGGGCGAGGTCGCCGTACGTCGCGAGCGCACTGATCCGGGTCGCGCCGGACTGGCGCAGCTCGGCCGCGGCGGTGGCGACGGAGCCGCCCTCGCGCAGCACGCGGACGTCGACCTCGGCCGGGCCGGGGCGCGACGCGGAGAGGTAGTGGGCGCTGATCGCGAGCGGGTCGGGCTTGCCGGGGAGGGCGGCGCGGACGGCGCGCCCGACGGTGGCGAGGAGGTAGCCGCCGTTGAGGCCGCCGCCGATCAGCCAGCCGTCGCTGAGGTCGGCGTCCCAGCGACCCTGGTGGCTGTCGTCGCTGGTCACGGCCGTGGCGGCATCGAAGACGGAGGTCACCTCTGCCACGCTAGTGGTCGTGACGGACCGCGAGACGCGACGGCCCCGCTGGGTCTACGTGGGCGAGGAGATCGACCCGCGCTACTCGCTGGCCAACGAGCGGACGTTCCTGGCGTGGGTCCGCACGACCCTCGCGGTGGTCGCCGGAGCGGTGGCGCTCGAGTCGCTGCAGCTGCCGGAGCGGGACGACGTGCGCACGGTCCTGGTGCTGGCGCTGCTCCTGTTCGGGGTCGTGATGACGGTGTCGGCGTTCCTGCGCTGGGCCCGCATCGAGCGCGCGATGCGGCTGCACGAGCCGCTGCCGGCGTTCACGCTCGGACTGGTCGTGACGGCCGGGCTGGTCGGCACCGCTCTCGGGCTGGCCGTCGTCCTGCTGGGATAGCGACCGGCGGGCGCGCCCGGTGGGTCAGACTGGGGCGCCGTCCCCCCACCCTCCACCGGAGAACCAGTGTCCGCCGTCCTGCCTGCCCAGCGCAGCCGCCTGCCCCTCGTGGTCGGCCTGGTGCTGCTGGTGCCGGCCGTGGTGACGACGCTGATGCCCCACCTGGGCGACGGCTGGCGCAACGCGGTCTACGCCGCTGTCAACGGCGGCGCGGCCGTCCTCGGCATCATCGGAGCGCGGCGGCGCAGCGGGCCCGAGCGCGTCGTCGCGGTGCTGGTCGCTGCCGGACTCACCCTGAGTGCCTGCGGCGACCTCGTCTACGCCTGGGACGCGACCCGGCGCACGGTCCCCGACGCCTCGCCGGCCGATGCGCTCTACGTCGTCAGCGTGATGGTCCTCGCGTCGGCGCTCTTCCTGGCGGCGACCCAGGGGCCAGGCCGCGGACGCGACGTGGACGCCGTCATCGACACGCTCAGCGTCATCGTCGTCGCCGCCCTGGTCCTGTGGGACCTGCACGAGCGCTTCGTCCCGGGCGGCGGAGGGGCCGGCGGGCTCGGCCAGGTCGTGCTCACGATGTATCCGGTCCTCGACGCGGTCTCGTTCGGGCTGCTGCTGCGGGTGGCCTTCGCCCGGCGCCGCCACGCCTGGGGCGGCCTCTGGGTGGTCGCCGGCCTGGGCTGCTGGCTCGTCTCCGACGTGCTCGTCCTCTTCGAGGTCGCCGTCAACGCCGACGACCGGTGGCTCAACCTGGGCTGGATGCTCGGCGCCGTCCTGCTCGCGCAGGCGCCGTGGCCGCCGGGTGAGCACGGGCCCGAGACCAGCTCGTCCCACAGCACCACGGTGGGACGGGTGATGGTCGCGATCCTCCCGCTCTCGGTGCCGCCGGCCCTGCTGCTCTTCGACCACTCCGGCACCGACGTCACGCGCCCGACGATCCTCGCCGCGACCGTGGCGCTGCTCGCGCTCGCCGTGACGCGCACCGCCCGGCTGCTGCGCTCCGAGGCCCGGGCCCGCGACGAGGCGGAGGCCGCGTCGCGGGCCAAGTCGGAGTTCCTGGCCACGATGAGCCACGAGATCCGCACCCCGATGAACGGCGTCCTCGGCCTCACGTCGCTGCTCCTGGCGAGCGACCTCGACGACCGACAGCGGACCTACGCCGAGGGCGTCCAGAGCACCGGGCGAGCCCTGATGACGATCATCAACGACCTCCTGGACTTCTCGAAGATCGAGGCCGGCCGCATCGACACCGAGAGCACGCTCCTCGACGTGCGCCGGCTGCTCGACGAGGTCGCGGCCCTGGTCGTCGACCCGGAGCGCAGCGACGAGGTGCGGATCCGGGTGACGTGCGACGTCGGGCGCGTGCTGGGCGACGGCGCGCACCTGCGTCAGGTGCTGATCAACCTGGCCGCCAACGCCGTGAAGTTCACGTCACGCGGCGAGGTGCTGCTGTCGGCGACCGTCGGGTCCGACGACGCGAACACCGACACGGCCACCGACGACACCGCCACGGTCCGCTTCGAGGTGCGCGACCACGGCATCGGCATCGCCGAGGGCGACCTCGACCGGGTCTTCGAGCCGTTCGCGCAGGCCGACGCCTCGACCACGCAGGAGTACGGCGGCACCGGGCTCGGCCTGTCGATCAGCCACCGGCTGGTCACCGCGATGGGCGGCACCCTGCAGGTCACCAGCGTCCTCGGCCGGGGCAGCCGGTTCTGGTTCGACCTCGAGCTCGAGCGCGTGGCGGAGGTGCTGCCGCCACGCGTTCTCGTGGTCGAGGACGGCCACGTCAACCAGCTCGTGGCCGAGGGGATCGTCGAGCACCTCGGCCACGTCGTGGTGACCGACCCCGCCGAGCCCCACGACGTGGTGGTCGCCGAGGCCCGTCTCGCGGCGTCGTACGACGGGGTGGCGCCGGTCGTCGTGGTCGATCGACCGCTGCGGCCCGGCGACCTGCAGGCCGCGCTCGACGCCGTCCTCGCCTGACCGCCCCGCCCTAGTCGGACACCTCGACCCGCACCGTCGAGCCAGCCGGGACGACCGTGCCCGGCGCCGGCTCGACGCCCAGCACCGTCCCCGGCGCGGCAGCAGGGTCGGACCGTCGGACGACCTCGGCCACCAGGCCGGCGTCGTCGAGTCGCTGCAGGTAGCGGCCGTCGGTCCGCGGGTCGCTCGACACCGTCGCGAGGTCGGCGAACCCGGGCACCCCGGCGTGGTCGTGGAGGACGACGATCCCGGCGAGCAGGTCGTCGACGCTGGCCGGCGACACGGTCGACTGCGCGCGGAACACCACGCCCTGCTCGGGCAGGAAGACGCTCGCCCCGGTCACGGGACCGCCGCCGGTGGTCGGGTCGGGCTCACCGGTCTCGGTGGGCGAGCGCAGCGCCTCGGTGCCGTCGACCTCCACCGGAGTCCAGCCCCTGGTGTCGACGCCGCCCATGCTCAGGGACACCGTGTCCGTGTCGTCCGGGAAGACGGAGAACATCATGCACTGGGCGAGGGGCGGGTCGACGACGTAGGTGCTCTGCCTGGGAACGCCGTTGCACTCGACGTCGCCGGCCGCCCAGTCCTCGGGTACGGCGATCGCGGCGCCACCCATGCCGACGTAGACGTGGCCCGCGGGCGGGACGTCGGTGTCGGCCGGTGGCACCGCCGCGTCACGTCCGGTGTCGCGACCCGCGTCCCGACCGGCCCCGTCGTCGGGCAGCACCTGCACGGCGCCAGCGGCGGCGACCGCCACGACGGCCGCAGCGACGAGCCCACCGAGGGCGCCGCGGCGGCGCCGGGTGCGGGTGGCGGTGCGGGTCATGGAGTCGACCGGGGCCGGGCCGACGGTGACGTCGGCCGCGTGGTCCTCCAGCGCGTCCACCAGGTCGTGCTCGTTCATCAGGCTCCCCTTCCGGTCTGGCTGTCGGCGACGTCGGTGAGGACGGGGTCCACGGCCATGGCGGCGAGTGCCCGCGACAGCCGGCTCTTGACCGTGCCGGGCGCGACCCGCAGGGTCTCGGCCATCTGGACCTCCGTGAGGTTGAGGTAGTAGCGCAGGACCACCGCGACCCGCTGGTCGTCGGAGAGGTGGGCCAGCGCTCGGCCGACGCCGTCGCGGAGGTCGACCTGCTCGGTCTCGTCCGTGGCCTGCTCACCGTGGTCGGGCAGCGCGTCGGTCGGCCGCTCCCCGGTCCAGCGCCGGCGTCGGGAGTCGGTGAAACTGTTGACGAGGACGCGGTGGACGTAGGCGTCGCGGTCGTCGGCCCGGCGTACCTGGCCCCACTTGACCAGGCAGCGGGTCAGCGCGGTCTGGGCGACGTCCTCGGCCTCGTGGGGCGAGCAGCCGAGCAGCACGGCGGCCCGCACCAGGCGCGGCCAGCGGGCGGCGACGTAGTCGCCGAACTCGGCGTTGCGGTCGGTGCTCATGACTGGTGGACGCGCGAGGGGTCCACCCGGGTTCCGCCCGACCCCGGTGCTCCTACGCTGACGCCGTGGACAGCGCCCGCGCGATCGAGCACCTCCTCTACACGTACGCCGAGCGCGTCGACGCGGGCGACTTCGCCGGGGTCGGCGCGCTCTTCGAGCACGGCGCCTTCTTCGGCGTCGCAGGTGCCGACGCCGTGGCGGCGCTCTTCGAGCAGACCACGCGCCGCCACCCGGTGGCCGGCACGGACGGCCCCGACGGCCCGCACGGCCCGGGCACCCCGCTCACCCAGCACGTCGTCACCAACGCGGTCGTCGAGGTCGACGAGCCCGCCGGCACCGCGTCGTGCCGCTCGCGCTTCCAGGTGCTGCAGGCCACCGAGATCCTGCCGCTGCAGGTGATCGTGGCCGGCCGCTACCGCGACACCTTCCACCGCCTCGACGGCGCCTGGTGGTTCCGCAGCCGCCAGGCCCACCTCGACCTGGTCGGCGACGTGTCCCAGCACCTGCTCCCCGGTGCCCTGCCCTGAGCACTGCCCTGAGCACCGCCCTCAGCGCCCTCGGGCCGGCTCAGGACAGGTGGTGCACCTCCTGCAGGCCGTAGACCGGCGTGGGGATCCCCTCGTACCGCGCCTTGAGCTGCAGCGCCAGGTAGAGCGAGTAGTGGCGCGACTGGTGCAGGTTGCCGCCGTGGAACCACAGCGCGTCCTGCTGGGTCGGCTTCCACATGTTGCGCTGCTCGCCCTCCCACGGGCCGGGGTCCTTGGTGGTGTCGGAGCCGAGGCCCCAGACCTTGCCGACGGCGTCGGCGACCTCCTGGCTGATGAGGTCGGCGGCCCACCCGTTCATCGAGCCGTAGCCGGTGGCGTAGACGACGAGGTCGGCCGGCAGCTCGGTGCCGTCGGCCAGCACCACGGAGTCCTCCGTCAGGTGGTCGACCTGGCCGTGGGCGAGCTTGACCTGGCCGTCGGCCACGAGCTCGGCCGAGCCCACGTCGATGTAGTAGCCCGAGCCGCGGCGCAGGTACTTCATGAACAGGCCCGACCCGTCGTCGCCCCAGTCGTGGCGGAAGCCTGACGCCTCGAGCCGCTCGTAGAAGTCCTTGTCCCGCTCGGCCATCGCCTCGTAGGCGGGGATCTGGAAGGTGTGCAGGATCCGGTAGGGCAGCGACGCGAAGATCAGGTCGGCCTTCTCGGTCGTGACCCCGGCGGCCAGCGCCCGCTCGGAGTAGAGGTCGCCGAGCCCGAGGTCCATGAGCGAGTCGCTCTTGACGATGTGGGTCGACGAGCGCTGCACCATCGTCACGTCGGCGTCGTTCTCCCAGAGCGCGCCGCAGATGTCGAAGCTGCTGTTGTTGCTGCCGATCACCACGCACTTCTTGCCGCGGTAGGCGTCCGGTCCGGGGTGTGCCGAAGAGTGGTGCTGGTCGCCGCGGAACACGTCCTGCCCCGGCAGCTCCGGCACGTGGGGCTTGCCGGACATGCCGGTCGCGAGGACGAGCTGCTTCGGCCGCAGGGTGAGCGGCTTGCCCTCGCGCTCGACCTCGACGGTCCACTCCCCCGCCTCCTCGGAGTAGGAGGCCGACGTCGCGGTCGTCGAGGACCAGTACGGCACCTCCATCACCTTGACGTAGGACTCGAGCCAGTCGCCGACCTTGTCCTTGGGCGCGAACACGGGCCAGTTGTCGGGGAACTTCAGGTAGGGCAGGTGGTCGTACCAGACCGGGTCGTGCAGGCAGAGGCTCTTGTAGCGGCTGCGCCACTGGTCGCCCGGTCGCGGATGCTTGTCGATGACCAGGGCCGGTACGCCGAGCTGGCGCAGGCGGGCGCCGAGCGCGATCCCGCCCTGGCCGCCGCCGATCACCAGCACCTCGGGCTGCGTCGTCGACCCGAGCGACTCGGCCTCGGCCTGCTGCTTCTCGAGCCAGGTCTGGCGGTCCTTGTCGGCTCCGTGCTTGGCGCCCATCGGCCGGCGCTCCGAGCGCGGCTCCTCGTGACCCTTGAGCTCGGGCAGCGTGGTGAGGAACGTCCACGCCTTGGTGTCGCCGTCCTCCTCGACGAGCCGCACCAGCCCGTGGCCGCGGCCGACCGCGGTCTCGAAGTCGAACCACGCCGTGATGACCCCGTCGGCCTCGTCGGCCGGCTCGGCCAGACCGAACCCGCTCGGGTCGACCCGGTCGAGCACCTCGTCGAGCATCGTGGCGACCCCCTCGGGGTTCTCCACCGTCACGATGTTCCAGGTGAAGGCGACCAGGTCGCGCCAGAAGCTGGTGGTGGCGAAGTGGCCGGCGGCGGCCGGCACGTCGCGGGCGGCGAGCGCCGCCTCGAACGAGGCGAACCAGGCGGCGGCGCGGGCCTGCGGGTCGTCCGTGGTCACGGGAGCGTCGATCGTCTGCGTCATGTGAGCCAGGGCACACCCATCCGCGCCCGGCCGGAACCGTTGCACGCGATTGCGTCCCGCACCTCCCAACGGTTCCGCAACCTGGAGAGGGCGAGCATGATGTGACGAACACCACTCGTAGGGGTGAGCACCGGGGGAGGTCTGATGGCGGCGTACGGCGCGGTCGAGCCCGGCATCGACCTGTCGGTGCGCGCCCGCGAGCTGGTGCGGGTGCACGACGCGTTCCTCGGCGGCAGCAGCGGCGACAAGCCGCGCGACGTCGTCGCGCGGTCGTGGCGCCGGGTGCTCGCGATGGGCATCCACCCCGAGGGCGGCAACGCTCGTGACCCGTTCCCCGTCGACGAGATCGAGCGCCGCCGCCGTGAGTCGCGGCTCGGGCTGGTCGCCGACGAGCTGCGCCGGGTGCTCACCAGCGTCGCCGACGCGTCGCTGTTCCTGATGGTCGTCTGCGACGCCGACGGCGTGATCCTGTGGCGCGAGGGTGCGGCGCGGGTGCGGCTCGAGGCCGACCGGCTCGGCTTCTCCGAGGGCGCGACCTGGACCGAGGAGCGGGTCGGCACCAACGCGATCGGTACCGCCCTCGCCGAGGCTGCCCCGGTCCAGCTCTTCTCCGCCGAGCACTTCGAGCAGCAGCAGCACCCCTGGTACTGCACCGCCCACCCGATCCACGACCCGCGCACCGGCGACCTGCTCGGCGTCGTCGACGTCAGCGGGCCGGCGCTGACGCTGCACCCCGCGCTCGTGGTGCTCGTCGAGAGCGCCGTACGCCTCGCCGAGGCCGCGCTGTGGCGCCACCACCAGGAGGGGCTCGACCGGCTCCGCCGCGAGGCCGCCCCGCTCGTCGGCAACGGCCCGCTGCTCGTCGTCGACGACCACGGGTGGGTCGCGCACCAGTCGGGCGTGGCCGCGCGCGACCGGATCGAGGCGCCCCAGGCCGACCGGGCGGTCGCCGTACCCGGCCTCGGGCTGTGCCTGCCCGAGCGCCTCGCCCACGGCTGGCTGGTGCGGCCGGCGTCCGGTCCGATCGGCATCGTGGCCCGGTTGGGCGCCGACGGCGTCCTCGAGGTCACCTCGGGCGACCACGCCCCCTGGCGGACCACGCTGACCCGGCGGCACGCGCAGATCCTCGGCATCCTGGCCACCGCCGGGCCGACCGGCGTCGGCGCCGCGGCCCTCAGCACCGCGCTCTACGGCGACGCCGAGCACGTCGTCACCGCCCGGGCCGAGGTCTCCCGGCTGCGGCGGGTGGTCGGTGCGCTGGTCGCGACCAACCCCTACCGGCTGGCCGCCCGGGGTCTCGCTCGAACGGCCGTCCTGACCCGCGGATCCCCGATCCCCGCAACCGTCCGGCTCCGCGCGGCATCACACGTGGCATGAAGACCACGAAGCACGCCCTCCTGGCCCTGCCCGCGATCGCCCTGCTCGTCACCGGCTGCGGGAGCAGCACCGACACCCGGTCCGGCGCCGAGCCCGACACGCGTCCGGTCGCCGCCGAGCCGACGTCCCCCGCCACCGGGAGCGCCGTCCCGACCACCATCCCCGACGACCTCCGCCTGCCGCACGAGGGCCGCTGGGAGGTCAAGGGCAACGGCGACGACCTGTCCCCGATGCCCGGCATCTGCGTCGACCCGCCGCAGCGTCTGCGCGACCCGGCGCCGACCGACGGGCGGGCGTTCTACGAGTACGGCACCGACGCCTCCCCCAGCGAGTCCCTCGGGGTGTACGCCGACCCGGCGGCCGCGACCGAGGCGGTGGCCGACTGGCGCGAGGCGACCGCGACCTGTGGCGCTGCGGGCCCGCAGTCGCACACCGGCGAGCCCGTGGAGTGGTTCGTCCGCACGGCCACGGTCGACGGCGCCGACGAGGCCTGGCAGGCCTACGAGCTCAGCGAGGACGTCGGCGGCGAGGACACCTCGGGTCGCGACCCGTTCGTCACCGTGGCCCGCGTCGGCAACGCCGTCTACGTCGAGACGTTCTTCCGCCCGGGGCACCTCGACGACGCCGCGATCACCGCGTCCTCGGAGACCGGCGCGGCCTCGGTGGCGTCGTACCTCCCGGCGCTGGCGGTGTTCGCGTCCTGACGGCTCAGCTGCCGGAGGCGCAGGCCTCGGAGATCTCGGTGAGGTAGTCCTCGTAGGTGCCGAGACCCACCTCCGTACGCCGCGCGTCGACCTGGTCGGGGTCGCGCACCGGGGTCGCCGGCGTGGGTCCGTCGGGCCCGCAGTCGACCTGCGTGCCGTAGGTCTGCGCCTTGCCCCGCGCGACCGCGACCCGGTCCTCGAGGAAGGCCAGGTTGCCGGGCGCGGCCTGCCCGGCCTCGACGGCCGCGCGCAGCAGCCCGGCGGCCCGGGCCTGGAACGCCGGGTCGAGGTCGGCGTGCTGCGTGATCGTCCAGGCCGCCTCGGCGCCCTCCTTGCCCACGAGGTCGTAGCCCGGCCAGCCCCGCTCGGCGATGATCTCCTCGAGCCGGTCGGCGCGGTCCTGGTCGGTCTCGTCGTCGGAGTCGATGCCGGTGCGCTCGTCCTGGTCGCGCTGCAGCATCGCCACCAGCTCGTCGCGCAGGGCGGGGTCGCTCGGGGCGTCCGAGGCGGTCGCGGTCTCGACCGCCGTCTGTGACGGTGCCTCCACGTCGGTGGGCCCCTCGTCGCCGTCGCAGGCGGCCAGCGCCAGCAGGAGCGGGACGACGACCAGCCCCGCGAGGACCTTCATCCGCCCAGTGTGGTGTGGTCGCGCACGACTGGCAACGGCTGGCAGCGGCGCTCAGGCGGCGTCGGTGGACGTGCCGGGCGCACCCAGCGCGGTCGCGAGACGCAGGGCGTCGCGCGCCCCGTCGTGGCGCGAGCCGCGCTCGAGGGTCCGGGCGAGGAGCAGGGCGGCGTAGGCGTCGGTCGGCGACTCCGCGAGCACTGCTCGCGCGGCGGTCTCGGCCCGGCCCAGCTGGGCCGAGTGGTAGTAGGCACGGGCGAGCAGGAGCCGCGCGTGGGCGGTCCCGTGGCCGGGGCCCTCGTCGTCGGCGGCGAGGTCGGTCAGCAGGGTCTCGAGCGTCTTGGCGGCACCGAGGTAGTCCCGCAGGTCGAACTGGCGGTCGGCACGGTGGTAGAGCTCGTACGGCGTCATGTCACCTCAACACCCGGGCGGGGCAGGCATTCCCGCTCGCTAGCGGGCCTCGAGGACGCGCCGCAGGAACTGCTGCGTCCGCTCCTGCTGCGGGTCGGTGAGCACCTCGGCGCCTCCGCGCTCGGCGACGACGCCGGAGTGGAGGAAGAGGACCTGGTCGGCGACGTCCTGGGCGAAGCGCACCTCGTGGGTCACGATCACCATCGTCCAGCCCTGCTGCGACAGGTCACGGATGACCGCGAGCACCTCGCCGACGAGCTCGGGGTCGAGGGCGGAGGTGGGCTCGTCGAGGAGCACGACGTCGGGCTTGAGCGCCAGCGCTCGGGCGATGCCGACGCGCTGCTGCTGGCCGCCGGACAGCTGGGCCGGATAGGCCGTCTCGCGGCCGGCGAGCCCGACCTGCTCGAGCAGGCGGCGCGCCTCGGCCTCGGCCTCCTCCGGCGACTGGCCCTGGACCTGCACCGGACCCTCGACGATGTTGCCGAGCACGGTCTTGTGGGGGAAGAGGTTGTGGCTCTGGAAGACCATGCCGCTGCGCGCCCGGAGGTCGCGGATCTCCTTGCGGCGCAGGCCCTTGTCGCGAGGCAGCTCGCCGAAGTCGACCGCCGCCTCGCCGATCCGGACCACACCGGCGTCGGGCGTCTCGAGCACGTTGAGCGAGCGCAGCACCGTGGTCTTGCCCGAGCCCGACGGCCCGAGCAGCACGGTGCAGGTCCCGGAGGACGCGGTGAAGCCGACGTCCTCGAGCACGGCCGTGTCGCCGAAGGACTTGCGGAGGCCCTCGACCTCGATCAGGTGTCCGGTGGTGCTCATACGGCATACCTCCCCAGCTTCTTCTCGAGCTTGTCCTGGCCGATCGAGAGCGCGAAGCAGATGACCCAGAAGTAGAGCGCCGACAGGCAGTAGAGCGGCAGGAACTCGCCGGTCAGCGAGGCGGCCTTGTCGGCCTCGCGGAGCACCTCGGTGACGAGGACGACCGACACGAGCGAGGTGTCCTTGACCAGTGACAGCAGGGTGTTGGACAGCGGCGGTACGGCGATCCGCGCGGCCTGCGGCAGGACGATCCGGCGCATCAGCTGCCGGTAGGGCATGCCGATCGTCGTCGCCGCCTCGAACTGGCCGCGCGGCACCGACAGGATCGACCCGCGGATGATCTCGGCGGCGTAGCCGCCGACGTTGAGGCTCAGCGCGAGGCAGGCCGCGGGGAACCCGGGCAGCTTGATGCCGATCTGCGGGAGCCCGTAGAAGATGACGAACAGCTGCACGAGGAGCGGCGTGCCGCGGATGAGCGAGATGTAGAAGCGCGCCGGCAGGCGGAGGGCCTTGACCGACGACATCCGGGCGAGGGCGACCCCGAGGGCGATGGCCAGGCCGGCCACGAAGCTGATGATCGTGAGCGGGATCGTGCCCTTGAGGACGCCCACGAGCATGGGGCCTGCCGTGTCCTGGAGGACCTCCCAGGTGCTGCGACCACCGCCCGAGCCCTCGACCTCGACGTCCCCGCCGTCCTCCACCGAGACGTCGGCCTTGAAGTAGCCCTCGGAGATCTCGGCCAGCGTGCCGTCGGCGGCGAGCTTCTTGAGCGCGGCGTCGGCGCGGTCGCGCAGGTCGCCGTCGGCCTGGCGGAAGACCAGCGCCTGCTTGCTGATCTCGTCGTCGACCTGGCCCTTGATCTCGATCTCGGTCGAGCCGGTGGAGGCGAGGTAGTCGAGCACGGCGATGTTGTCGTTGACGACGACGTCGACGCGCCCCTGCACCAGCAGCTCGGCGGCCTGCGCGAAGCCCTCGACCGACTGCACCTCGGCGCCGGCGTCGCGCGCCACCTGGGCCCAGTTGCTGGTCTCGGACTGCGCCGCGACCTTGCCCTCGATGTCGTCGAGGGTCGTGATGTCGTCGGTGTCGGTCGCCGTGACGATGACGCCGCGCGAGAACGTGTAGGGCTCGGTGAACAGGTAGCGCGCCTCGCGCTCGTCGTTGATCGTCACCTGGTTGGCGATGACGTCGATCCGCTTGGAGTCGAGGGCCGGGAAGAGCGCGTCGAACGGCGCCTCCACGAACTCGACGTCGAAGCCGGCCTCGTCCGCGACGGCCTTCATGACGTCGATGTCGTAGCCGGTGAGGTCACCGCCGTCCTCATAGCTGAACGGCGGGTAGGTCCCCTCGGTGCCGACCCGCAGCACCGGCCGGTCCTGCTCGTCGCCAGCCGTCGCGCCCGGCGTACCGACGACGGCCAGGCCGAGGACGACGATCACCAGCGCTGCGGCTCGTGCGAGCCACGACCTCGTTGTCTGTGCTGTCACTGCTCCGCCTGCCTGGGACCCGAATATCTGGTGCGAACCAGTCAACTTACCTGACCACGACGTCGCCGGGGGTCGGCCGCGGTGGCCCGAGCCTCGCAGGTGCGACGCCGGTGGGTCTTCACCCACGAGCACGACGTCAGTCAGTCACGCGTCCGTAGACGACCACGGGGAGGCCACGGACCTCGGTCTCCTGCTCGACCCGCAGGCCGATCCTCTCCGCGACCCGCCGCGACGGGACGTTGGCGGGGTTGATGATGGCGACGACGTGGGTCTCGCCGACCGGCCCGAGCGCGAGGTCGACGCACGTCCGTGCCGCCTCGCTCGCGTAGCCACGGCCCTGCATCGCCGGGACGGTGTGGTAGCCGACCTCGAGGACCTGCCGGCCGCCGACCGGCTGCCAGGTGAGCCCGCAGTCACCGACGAACTCGCCCGCGTGGGTCTCGACGATCCACAGTCCGTAGCCGTGCTCGGCGTAGCTGCGCTGGCTCCACTCGATCCAGGCGAGCGCCTCGTCGCGCGTCCTGGTCCGGGGGTAGAACCGCATGACGTCCGGGTCGCCGAGCAGGTCGGCCATCCGGTCGAGGTCGGTGTCGGCCATCTCGCGGAACCGGAGACGTGCGGTGGGAGCCGGGATCACCCGGCAACGCTAGCGGCGTCGTGCCTGGCAGGTCTGGGCGTGCCTAGACGTTGAAGCGGAACTCCACGACGTCGCCGTCGGCCATCACGTAGTCCTTGCCCTCCATGCGGACCCGCCCGGCCTCCTTGGCCTTCTGCATCGAGCCGTGCTGCATGAGGTCGTCGAACGAGACGATCTCGGCCTTGATGAAGCCGCGCTGGAAGTCGGTGTGGATGACGCCGGCCGCCTCGGGGGCGGTGGCGCCCTTCCTGACCGTCCACGCACGCGACTCCTTGGGGCCGGCGGTGAGATAGGTCTGCAGGCCGAGCGTGTCGAAGCCGACGCGGGCCAGGGTGTCGAGGCCCGGCTCGGTCACGCCCATCTCGGCCAGCATCTCGCGGGCCTCGGCGTCGTCACCGAGCTCGACGAGCTCGGCCTCGAACTTGGCGTCGAGGAAGATCGCCTCGGCCGGCGCGATGAGGGCACGCATCTGGTCCTTGAGCGCCTCGTCGGCGAGCTCGTCGGCGTCGCAGTTGAAGACGTAGATGAAGGGCTTGGCCGTCAGCAGCGACAGCTCGCGGATCAGGTCGCGGTCGATGGAGGTCGAGATGATCGGCGTACCGCCCTCGAGCGCGGTCAGCGCCTGCCTGGCGGCGTCGAGGTTGGCGGCGAGGTCCTTGCGGGTCCGGGCCTCCTTCTCCAGCCGCGGGATGGCCTTCTCGACCGTCTGCAGGTCGGCGAGGATCAGCTCGGTCTGGATGGTGGAGATGTCGCTGCCGGGGTTGACCTCGCCGTCGACGTGGGTCACGTCCTCGTCGCGGAAGACGCGGGTGACCTGGCAGATCGCCGACGACTCCCGGATGTGGGCCAGGAACTTGTTGCCCAGCCCCTCCCCCTCGGAGGCGCCCTTGACGATGCCGGCGATGTCGACGAACTCCACGGTCGCAGGCAGGATCTTGGCGCTGCTGAAGACCTCGGCGAGCTGGGGGAGCCGCTCGTCCGGTACGCCGACGACGCCGACGTTGGGCTCGATCGTCGCGAACGGGTAGTTGGCCGCGAGCACGTCGTTCTTGGTCAGCGCGTTGAAGAGGGTGGACTTGCCGGCGTTGGGCAGGCCGACGATGCCGATGGTGAGTGCCACGGGGGGCGAGTCTACGGCGGTCGTACCCGCCGTCCGGCCCCGCGGGTCCGGCGCCGGTCGACCCGGCCCCGGGCACACCTCGGGCACAGGCTGGCAACAGGTGACGAACTCGTGAAGTAGCCGGAGAAACACTGGCGGGACCGACGTCCTCGCCTAGTCTGTGGCGGGGGCACCAGCGCCATCTCACCTGGATCTTCGGGACGGTCATGACCAGCAGCGGGCTCGAGCGGGCGGTCGCGGACGGCGACGTCGACGCGGTGCTGCGTGCGGTCTCCGGCCCCTCGGACGAGTCGCTCCGCCCCGGCGAGGTCGCTCTCCTCGATCGGGCGGCCACCCTCGTGGCCCCCGACGGCGGCCCCCTTCCCGTCGCCCTCGCGTGGCGTCTCGGCTACGCCCTCCACCAGTCGGGCAGCTTCGCCGCCGCCCTGGTCGTCTATGCGCGCGCCGACCACGACGAGCCCGACCCCGACCCCGTCGACGGGGCGTTCCTGCTGTCCAGCAAGGCGTCCTCGCTCTGGGCGACCGGCGACGCCGAGGCGAGCCGGGCCGCGACCGACGCCGCACTCGCCGCGGCCCAGGCCTGCGGCGACGACGCGGCGGTCGCGGCCGCATGGGTCAGCCAGGCACTGGTCTGCGTGCTCGAGGGCGACTTGGACGCCAACCTGGTGGCCTACGAGAAGGGCCTGGCCGCCGCCGAGCGCGCCGGCGACGTGCTCACCCAGGCCCGCGTCCACAACAACCTCGGCTCGCGCTGCAACTCCGAGGGTCGCTACACCGAGGCGCTCCCCCACCTCGACCGGGCGATCGCCCTCGCCGAGTCGGTCTCCGCGCCGCCGCCGGTGCGGGCCCTCAGCCTGATCACCCGCTCCGACTCGCTGCTCGGCCTCGGTCGCGTCGAGGAGTGCCTCGCCGAGCTCCACCTCGCCCGCGCCCTCACCCGCACCTCCGAGAGTCCCCTGCTGGGCCTGGCGGTCGTCGGCATCGGCGACGCCAACCGGCTCTGCGGCAACGCCACCCAGGCCGCCATCGCCTACCGCGAGGCCCTGGTCATCGCCGAGCGCACCGGCAACGCGCAGATCGCCGTGCCCGCCACCTCCGGCCTGGCCCGGGCCCTGGTGGTCGACGACGTCGACGAGGCCCTGGGGCTGGTCAAGCGGGCGCTCGACCAGCCCGCCGCGGTGGGCCAGGTCGACCCACTCCTGGCCGCGGGCTGGGTGTGCCTGGCGATCGGCAACCGCGACGACGCGGGCGAGTTCTCCCGGCTGGCGGTCCGTGAGGCCGGACGCCGCCACGACGCGCGCGGGCTCGCCGAGGCGCTCGAGCTGCAGTCGCTGCTCATCACCGGCCCCCGCGCCCTCGACCTGCTCGACGAGGCCGGGACCCTGTGGCGCAGCACCGCCAACGCGGTCGGGATCGCGACCAACCAGGCGCTGCGGGCCCGCGCCACCGGCGACACGGTGCAGGAGCAGGCGGCCCGGCGGCGGCTGCGCGCGCTCGGCGTACGCGACGACGCCACGCGGATCGCCGGTCCCCTCCAGGCCCTCGGCACCGCCGACCGCGCCCGGGTGAGCATCCGCACGCTCGGCGCGTTCGCCGTGCTCTGCGACGGCGAGCCGGTGCCGGCGTCGGCCTGGCAGTCCCGCAAGTCGCGCGACGCGCTCAAGATCCTCGCCGGCAAGCGCGGGCGGCCGATCACCCGCGACGCGCTGGCCGAGCACCTGTGGCCCGACTCCGACGGCAGCGGCAACCGCCTGTCGGTCGTCCTCTCGACCCTGCGGTCCGTGCTCGACCCGAAGAAGGCCCAGCCGTCCGACCACTACCTGCGCGCCGACCGCGAGGCCGTGCGGCTCGACACCGACCACGTCGAGGTCGACGCCGTCGTCTTCACCCAGACCGCCACCAGCGCGCTGCGGGCGCTGCGGTCGGGTGACCACGGCGAGCACACCGAGCCCGGCACCGTCGAGGAGCTCGAGCGGGCGGCGGCGATGTACACCGGCCACTACCTCGAGGACGACCCCTACAGCGACTTCACCGTCGACGTGCGTGACGAGCTGCTCTCGCTGTCGCTCGAGGTCAAGCGCGAGCTCGCGCTGGCGCTCATCGCCGGCGGAGACCAGCAGCGCGCCATCCCCTGGCTGGTCGGCCTCATCGCCGACGACCCCTACGACGAGCCGTCCCACCACCACCTGATCACGGCCCTGCACGAGGCGCGCCGCCACGGCGAGGCCCGTCGCGCCTACCGCTCCTACGCGGTGCGGATGAAGGAGATCGGCACCCCCGCCGCCGAGCTCGAGGAGCTGCTCACGCCGCGCGCGTGAGCTCGCGGTCCCCGCGCGCGACATGGCCGGACGACGTCCCGGACGAGCGACCCCAGCCGATACGGTTGCCGGATGCGGCTGGCCACCTGGAACGTCAACTCGTTGCGCGCCCGCATCGACCGGGTCGAGGCGTTCCTGCAGCGCCACGACGTCGACGTCCTCGCGGTGCAGGAGACCAAGGCCCGCGAGGACCAGCTGCCGCTGATGGGCCTGCAGTCCCTGGGCTACGAGGTCGCGTCCGCGGGCTACAGCCAGTGGAACGGTGTCGCCGTCATCAGCCGGGTCGGGCTCGACGACGTCGAGGTCGGGTTCCCCGACATGCCGACCTGGGGCGACCCCGCAGCGGCGGAGGCGCGGGCGATCGGGGCGACCTGCGGCGGCGTACGCGTGTGGTCGCTCTACGTCCCCAACGGCCGCAAGGTCGGCGACCCGCACTACCTCTACAAGCTCGACTGGCTCGGGCGGCTGCGCGAGGCCGCCTCGACCTGGACCGAAACCCCGACCGCCCTCGTGGGCGACTGGAACATCGCGCCGCAGGACGAGGACGTGTTCGACGTGGCGGCCTACGCCGACTCGACGCACGTGACCCCGCCCGAGCGGGCGGCGTTCGCCGCGTTCCTCGAGGACGGGTACGCCGACGTGGTCCGGCCCCACACACCCGGCCCGGGGGTCTACACCTACTGGGACTACTACCGGCAGCGCTTCGAGCGCAACCGGGGCATGCGCATCGACTTCGTGCTGGGCTCGCCGCCGTTCGCCGGGCGCGTGACGGGCGCGTTCGTCGACCGTGACGAGCGCGCCGGCACCGGCGCCTCCGACCACGCCCCGGTGGTGGTCGACCTCGATCTCGACGGTGGGGACCACGGATGACGCGCGACGAGCAGGTCCTGATCGAGGTCCTCACCGAGGCCGCGATCGAGATGCCGTGGCCGGAGGACTCCATCGAGGAGTGGCTGGTCCGCTACGCCCGGCGCGCGGTCGAGGGCCACGTCTCGGTCAGCATGCTGCCCGCGCCGCCGCCCGACGTGAGCCTGATGTTCGGGACGAGCACCTATCTCGTCGCCCGTCGCTCGCTCCTCGACACGCCGTTCAGCGACCTCGACCGGCGGCTGCTGGCGGCGCTGACGACGATGGCCACCGCGTCGCGGCACGCCGCGCGTCGCGAGGCCCGGCTGCAGCTGGCCGCGCACGCCGACGACCTCACCGGCCTCTGGCACCACGCCTACTTCCGCGAGCTGCTCGAGACGGTGGCCGAGACCCGCCTCGGCGAGACGCTGGCGGTGCTGTTCCTCGACGTCGACGGGATGAAGCGCCTCAACGAGCACCTCGGCCACCTCGACGCCGACGAGGTCCTGCGCGAGGTCGGCAGCCGGCTGCGCTCGGACGTGTTCCCGGAGGGGTCGTTCGCGGCCCGGATGGGCGGCGACGAGTTCGCCGTCGTCGTACGCCACCTCGAGGACGCCGGCCACCTCGACCGCATCGTCGCCGGTCTGCACGAGACGCTCCGGGAGCCCGTGACCGTCAACGACAACATGGTCTCGATCGAGGTCAGCATCGGTCAGTCCCTGTCGGTCTCCGGCGCCGACGACCCCGACGACCTGCTCCGCGAGGCCGAGCGCCGGATGCGCCAGGCCAAGCGCTCGCGCAGCCCCGACGCCCTCCCGCCCCGCTGGTACGACGACCGCACCGTGCTGCGCGACATGCTCGAGCAGGGCCGCGTCGAGGTCGCCTACCAGCCGATCGTCGACCTGCGGGTCGGCGAGGCCCTGGGCTACGAGGCCCTCGTGCGCGGCCGCCACCTCGAGTTCGGGCCCGTCTCGCCGATGATGCTCGTCGGTGCGGCCACCAAGCTCCAGATGCTCGACGAGCTGACCGAGGTCGTCCTCGAGGCGTCGATGGGCGTGATGGGCTCGGCCGCCGCCCAGCTGGGGCGCGAGGTGGCCCTCAGCGTCAACATCGAGTTCGAGCAGCTCCGCGCCGACAGCCGGCTGCTGCGCTCGCTGCCCGACCGGGTCCGCGGCAGCGGCGTCCACCTGATCCTCGAGATGTCCGAGCGTCACGTCGCCCGCTGGAGCCCCGCCCAGCGCGCCATGGCGGCCGAGCTCGCCGACGCCGGGGTCGGCCTGGCCGTCGACGACTTCGGCACCGGCTTCTCCGCCATCAGCCTGCTCACCGGCTGGGACTGGGAGTGGGTCAAGGTCGACCGCGCGCTCGTCGCCGACGCCGGCACCGAGGGCGGCCGCACCGTCCTGGGCCACGTCGCCCACATGCTCGCCGACCTCGATCGCACCGCGGTCGCCGAGGGCGTCGAGAACCCCGCCGAGCTCGAGGCCGTCCGCGAGTCCGGGCTCGTCCTCGCCCAGGGCACCTACTTCGCCCCGCCCGCCCCGGCCGAGTCGGTCCTCGCGCACCTGGCCGCCAAGGGGCCGACGTACCTGCCTGAGGGGTGAGCGGCGCGGGATGCGGTGGAGATTCACCGCTGCAGCGGTGGATCTCCTCCTTCTCCGACGAAACTTCGGCCCAGAAGCGGGAGTTCCGTCCCAGAACCCTCGGCGCCGCACCGCGTGGAAATCCTCCGCTGAGGCGGTGAATCTCCACCTCCTCCGACAGAACTCCCACCAACCACCTCCGCGAAACTGTCGGTGGTGAAGGTCAGAGTGGGCGGCATGGACATCTCGACCGCTCTCACCCTGGCCCTGGGGCTGCTGATCGGCCTCGCCGCCGGGGCGGCCGTGGGCTACGCCGCGGGTGTGCTGCGCACACCCGTCCCGGCGCCCGAGCCCGTCGCCGCCGACGACCGGATCGCCGACGCGCTCGACCAGCAGGCCGTCGTGCGCGAGAGCCTCGAGCGGCTGCACGACCAGATGCGCGACCTCGAGCACGGTCGGGTGGCCTGGCAGAGCCAGCTGCACCAGCAGGTCCTCGACATGCGGGCCTCGACCGACAGCCTCGGACGTGAGACGCGGTCGCTCTCGACCGCGCTGCGCCGGCCGCAGGTGCGGGGTCGGTGGGGCGAGCTCCACCTGCGCAAGGCGGTCGAGCTGGCTGGGATGGTCGGGCACTGCGACTTCACCGAGCAGGTCCGGCTCGACGACGGCGCCCTGCGGCCCGACCTCGTCGTGCACCTGGCCGGCGGGCGCTCGGTCGTGGTCGACGCCAAGGTCCCCCTCGACGCCTACCTCGACGCGACCGCCTCCGACGACGACGAGGCCCGCGACGCCCACCTGGCTCGCCACGCCCGGCAGCTCCGCACCCACGTCGACGTCCTCGCCGGCAAGGCCTACTGGCGGTCGCTGGCCGACTCCCCCGAGTTCGTCGTGCTCTTCGTGCCGGCCGAGTCGTTCCTGTCCGCCGCGCTCGAGGCCGACCCGTCGCTCCTCGAGCACGCCGCGGGCCGCGAGGTCGTGCTGGCGACGCCCACCACCCTCATCGCCCTGCTCCGCACGGTGAGCCACGGCTGGCGCCACGAGGCGCTGTCGGCCCAGACCGACGAGATCCACCGGCTCGGGCGCGAGCTCCACGCCCGGCTCGCGACGTTCGGCGGTCACCTCGACCAGGTCGGTCGCTCCCTCAACGCGGCCGTCGGCCACTACAACAGCGCCGTCGGGTCGCTGGAGTCACGCGTGCTGGTCCAGGCCCGCCGGTTCGACGACCTCGGGGTCACCGGACCGGCCACCGTCCCGCTCACCCCGCCCCGGGCGGTGGAACTGCGCGCGGTCGACCGTGACGAGCGCCCGGACCGCACCGACGGGTCCGCGCTCCCCCGGCGCGCCGACGCCCGCGAGCCCCCTCCGCCCCGTACCGTCGGACTGTGAGCCTGCCTGGCAACCGCACGTTGTGGGAGGAAGGTCACGAGCCCGGCCGCGAGGTGGCCTCGCTCGGGGTCGCCCTCGCCCTGACCGCCGCTGCCGTCGACCTGCTGCTGACCGGCCGCGTCGGCGTCCTCTTCGACCTCGCCTTCGTCGCCCTGTGCGTCGGCCTCGCGCTCGCCGTACGCCTGACCGACTTCTTCACCGTCGGGGTCCTGCCGCCGCTGCTCATGCTGTCGACGTTCCTGCTGCTGGCGATGTCGCGCTCCGAGGCGATCGCCCAGGCCGAGGACGGTCTGCTCCAGGCGGTCGTGTCCGGGTTGTCCCACCACAGCATCGCCCTGGTGCTGTCCTACGTCCTGGCGCTCGGGGTGCTCGCCGTGCGCCAGCGCGTGGCCCGCGTGCGCGACGAGGTCGGCCCGCCGCTCGAGCCCGACGTCGACGGCTCCGAGGTCGCTACTCGAAACGGTCCGGGTCGCCGGCTCCCCGTCTGACCACCTCGGGGGTCCCGCTCGACCAGTCGACGACGGTCGTGGGCTCGGCCGAGGTCTCACCGGCCTCGACGACCAGGTCGACCTCGTGGTCGAGGTCCTCCTTGATCTCCCAGCCCTGCGTGCGGGGCTCGGTCTCACCCGGCAGGATCAACGAGCTGCTCAGCAACGGCTCGCCCAGCTCCTCGAGCAGCAGCTGCACCAGCCGGTGGTCGGGGATGCGGACGCCGACCGTGCGCTTCTTGGGGTGCAGCAGCCGCTTCGGCACCTCGGGCATCGCCGGGAGGATGAACGTGTAGGGACCGGGCGTCGCCGACCGGATGGCGCGGAAGGCGGCGTTGTCGACGTGGACCAGCTGCCCGAGCTGGCTGAAGTCCTTGCAGACGAGGGTGAAGTGGTGCCGCTCGTCGAGCCCGCGGATCCGCAGGATCCGGTCGCGACCGTCGCGGTTGCCGATCCGCGACCCGAGGGCGTAGCCCGAGTCGGTGGGGTAGGCGATCAGCGCGTCGTCGTGCAGGGCTTCGACCACCTGCCGGATCAACCGGGGCTGCGGGTTCTCGGGGTGGATGTCGACAAACCTGGCCATGTCCCGATCCTTCCAGACGGGGCCGCAGGGCGGGCGTGTCCCGGTTTCCCAGCCGACACCTGGGTGATGCACAGTTGACGCCGGGACGTCCGGTGGTAGCACAGGTGCAGCACGGTCCCGCCGGACCGCACGAGGAGGAGCAGCGTGACCCACACCCCCGCCGCCGGGCGCGCCACCGTCGCCTACGTCCTCCCGGTCTTCAACGAGGAGGACAACATCGCGGCGTTCCACGCCGCGCTCGTCGAGGCGACCGCGACCCGCGCCGACCTCGACTACGAGTTCGTCTACGTCGACGACGGCAGCCGCGACGACTCGCTCGCCCACCTGCTCAAGCTGCGCGGCGACGACGACCGGGTGACCGTGCTCAGCTTCTCGCGCAACTTCGGGCACCAGGTCGCGGTCACCGCCGGGCTCGACGCCTGCACCACCGCTGACGCCGTGGTCGTCATGGACACCGACCTCCAGGACCCGCCCCGGGTCAGCATGGAGATGGTGGAGATGTGGGAGGACGGCGTCGACGTCGTCTTCGCCCAGCGCCGCAGCCGTCGCGACTCGCGCTTCAAGCGCGCCACCGCCTTCGGCTTCTACTGGCTGCTCGACCGGATGGCCGACATCGAGATCCCCCGCAACGTCGGCGACTTCCGGCTGATGGACCGCAAGGTCGTCGCCGAGGTCTCCCGCTACCGCGAGCAGGACCGGTTCCTGCGCGGCATCGTCGCCCACGTCGGGTTCCGCCAGGAGGCGGTGCTCTTCGACCGCGACGAGCGCTTCGCCGGCGAGACGGGCTACCCGCTGCGCAAGATGATCCGGTTCGCCGCCAGCGGCATCGTCGGGTTCTCGACCGCTCCCCTGCGGTGGATCTCGCGGCTCGGCTTCGCGATCTCGGCGTTCTCGGTGCTGCTGGCGGTCTACGTGCTCGGCGTACGCATCTTCCGGCCGGAGGAGTCCGTGCCCGGCTGGGCGTTCCTCGGGGTCGGCATGTTCCTGCTCAGCGGTCTCCAGCTGATCATGATGGGCGTGATCGGCAGCTACCTCGGCCGGGTCTACGTCGAGGCCCAGGACCGTCCGCTCTACTCGCTGGCCCTCACCGCCCGCGGGCCCCGTGACGGCGACGCGACCCCACGGGGCCGGCGCTGAGGCCGACCCTGTCGCCCACCGTGGTCCGGTTCGCCGGGGTGGGCGTCGTCAACACGCTGCTCGACCTCGGGCTGTTCCTGCTGCTCCACGACGCCCTGGGCATCGTGCTCGCCAACTTCGTCTCCACGAGTGCCGGCATGACGTTCAGCTTCGTGGTCAACGGCCTGGTCACGTTCAAGGCCGGCCGGCTGACCCTGCGCCACGCGGCGCTGTTCCTCGCCACGACCGGAACCGTCATGTGGGCCCTGCAGCCGCTCTTCATCCACCTGTTCCTCCAGGTGGCCGACGAGCTGCTCGTCGTCAAGGTGCTCTCGATCGGCGTCTCGTTCGTCGCCAACTTCGCGGCCTACCGCTACGTCGTCTGGCCCGCGACCACCGCCGCCACCGCCTGACCGACGCTGGTGGTCAGGAGCGGCCGGCGGCCTTCAGGTCGCGGCGGAGCTCCTTGGGGAGCGAGAAGATCAGCGACTCCTCGGCGGAGTGGACGGCGCGGGCGTCGGGGTAGCCGCGCTCGGAGAGGTAGGCGAGGACGCCGTCGACCAGGGCCTCGGGGACGGACGCACCGGAGGTGACCGAGACGGTGCTGACGCCGTCGAGCCAGGCCTCGTCGATCTCGGAGACGTCGTCGATGCGGTAGGACGCCAGGGCGCCGGCGTCGAGGGCGACCTCGACGAGGCGCACCGAGTTGGAGGAGTTGGCGGAGCCGACGACGATCACCAGGTCGGCGCCGGGCGAGATCTCCTTGACGGCGAGCTGTCGGTTCTGGGTCGCGTAGCAGATGTCGTCGCTGGGCGGGTCGAGCAGCAGGGGGAAGCGCTCGCGGATCGCGGCGACGGTCTCGAGCGTCTCGTCGACCGACAGCGTGGTCTGCGACAGCCAGGCGACCCGGGCGGGGTCGCGGACGACGATGCCGGGCACGTCGGCGGGGCTCTGCACGAGCTGGATGTGGTCGGGCGCCTCGCCGGCGGTGCCCTCGACCTCCTCGTGGCCCTCGTGGCCGATGAGCAGGATGTCGTAGTCGTCGGCGGCGAACCGCTTGGCCTCGTGGTGGACCTTGGTGACCAGCGGGCAGGTCGCGTCGATGGTCTTGAGCTCGCGCTCGGCCGACTCGCGGTGCACCTCGGGCGAGACCCCGTGGGCCGAGAACACGACCGTGGCGCCGTGCGGCACCTCGGCGATCTCCTCGACGAAGACGGCGCCGCGCGACTCGAGGTCGGCGACGACGTGCTTGTTGTGCACGATCTGCTTGCGGACGTAGACGGGGGCGCCGTAGAGCTCGAGCGCCTTCTCGACCGTGACGACCGCGCGGTCGACGCCGGCGCAGTAGCCGCGGGGCGCGGCGAGCAGCACGGCGCGCTCGGCCTCCTCGGGACTGAGGATCGCGGGCATGCCGACGTCGGTGGTCATGGGCCGAGTCTACGAGAGGCACTGGTAGACAGTGGATTCATGAGATACGTCGTCTACGGTGCCGGCGCGATCGGCGGCGGTGTCGGTGGCCTGCTGCACCGCGCCGGGATCGACACGACCCTGGTCGCGCGCGGCAACCACCTCGCCGCGCTGCGCGACGACGGGCTCCGCCTCACGGTGGGCCACGACGGGGAGGTCGCCCTCACGGTGCCGACCGCGGCCTCGGCGGCCGAGGTCGTCTGGCACGACGACACCGTCGTGCTGCTCGCGGTGAAGTCGCAGCAGACCGCGGCGGCCCTCGCCGACCTGACGCCCCACCTGCCGCCCGCGACGCCCGTGGTCTCCCTGCAGAACGGCGTCTCCAACGAGCGCACGCTCCTGCGCCACGTCGAGCACGTCCAGGGCATCGTGGTGATGATGCCGGCGAGCCACCTGTCGCCCGGTCGGGTTACGATCCACTCCGCCGGCAAGCCGGGGCTGCTCGACGTCGGCCGGTTCCCGTCCGGCGTCGACGACACGTCGCGCGCTGTCGCGGCCGACCTCGAGAGGGCCGGCTTCGCCAGCGTGCCGCGCGACGACGTCATGGCGTGGAAGCACCGCAAGCTGCTGATGAACCTCGGCAACGCCGTCAACGCCTCCTGCCCGCCCGGCGACGAGGCGACCGAGCTGGTCCGCCTCGTCCGCGACGAGGGCGAGCGCGTCCTCGCCGCCGCCGGCATCCCCGTCACCGGCGAGGCCGACGACCGCGAGCGGCGCGGCGAGCTGCTTCGTCCCCTCGTCGACCGCGACGGCGTCGGCTCCTCGTCGTGGCAGAGCGTCCAGCGCGGCACGGGCGACGTCGAGGCCGACCACCTCAACGGCGAGATCGTCCTGCTCGGCCGGCTGCACGGCCTACTGACGCCGGCCAACGAGCTGGCCCGGCGCACCGTCAACGACCTCGTACGCCGAGCAGCCCCGCCGCAGACCGTGTCCGCGGCGGGGCTGCTGGCCGAGCTCGGGGTCAGTCGGCCCTGACGTAGAAGCCGAACCCGACGGCGGCCCGGTCGGAGAGCGGGGCGCCACCCCGGCGCTCGAACGCGACCTCCTGGGCGTCGACCGGGAGGTCGACGGTGAACGTTCCGCCCCCGACGGACTGGGTGCCGCTGCTCTGGTCGCCGTCGACGGCGTAGGAGACCAGGGTCTGGCGGGTCCGCAGGGAGGTGACCAGGGCGATCATCCGCTCCTCGCGGTCGGGCACCTGGACGACGGCGCCGTCGGGGTCCAGGGCCGGGACCACGGTGTCGACCAGCCGCCAGGTGTGCCCGCCGTGCTCGACCGTCCCGGCGAGTCGGACCCCGTCGCCGACGTCTCGCCCCGCCGGGTCGGCGTACACACCGAGCCCGATCCGGAGCGTGTCGCTCTCGACCCGTGGCCCGTCCTCGCCGTCGGTGACGTAGAGACGCGTCGTCATGCTCTCCTCGGGGAGGACCCGGCTCCCGATGCCGCCGAGGGCAGCCGGGTCGACGGGCACGCTGCCGTCGCACGCACCCTGGGCGAACCCGCCGCTGCCCGTCTCGACGGTCACCCAGGCGTCGGCCGGACCGCCGGCGCAGTAGTAGGCGTAGAACACCCGGTCGGCGCGCTCGGTCGGCTCCACCACGATGTCGTTCTGCCCCGGCTCGCCGATGGTCGCGCCCAGCAGCGGCGAACCGGCCCGGGTCGCGCGGAAGGTCACGCCGTCGGCCGTCACGCCGTCGGGCCGGCCCTCGCCGAGCGTGTAGACGGCCAGCGCCACCGAGCCGTCGGCCACCCGGGCCGTCACCTCGACCGCGTCGCCGGGGGCCAGGTAGGTCCAGTCGGTGAAGTCGGACCCGTCGAAGACCTGCGGCGCGTCGCCCTCCCCCACCGCGACCTCCACGCGGTCGGCCGTCGAGGTGCCCCACGAGATCAGCCGCGGCCGGTCGGAGTCGCCGAGCTCGAGCGTGGTGCGACCCTCGCCGGCGGAGTGGTCCTGGTAGTCGTAGGGGAAGCCGAGCGAGTCGATCTCGCGCGGCACGTCGACCCCGAAGACCGACGGGGCGGCGGCGTCCGGCCCGGCCGCGTCGTCCCCGGGCAGCAGGGACACCGCGCCGACCACCGCCACGACGGCGGCCACGGCGCCCGACGCCACGACGCGCCGGCGGCGCCGGACCACCCCGATCCGGTGGTGGATCGCCGTACGCCGGACGGTGGTGTCGCCCTGGGCCACGTCGGCGGCGTGGGTCTCGAGCGTGGTGCGCAGGTCGTCGAGGCCGTTCATGACGTCTCCTCCAGGTCGGCGGTGGGGTGGTCCGGGTCGGCCAGGGCCGGGTCGATCCGCAGCTTGGCGAACGCCTTGCTGGTCTGGCTCTTGACCGTGCCGACGCTGCAACCCAGCAGCTCGGCGGTCTGGGCCTCGGTCAGGTCCTCGAAGTAGCGCAGCACGACGACGGCCCGCTGCCGCCGCGGCAGTCGCCCCATCGCCTCCCACAGGTCGTTGCCGGCGTCGACGGCGGCGGTGCCGTCGGGCACGCCGGCCTCGGGCAGCTCCTCGGTGGCGAGCTCGCCGTTCCACTTGCGCCGCCACCACGAGTTGTAGGTGTTGACGATGATCTTGCGGACGTAGGCCTCCGGGTTGCCGTGGGTCCGGCCCCAGGCGAACCACGCCTTGGTCAACGAGGCCTGGAGCAGGTCCTCGGCGAGCTGGTGGTCACGGGTGAGGAGGTACGCCGTCCGCAGCAGGGCGCCGGACCGGGCGACGACGAACTCGTCGAAGTCGACACGCCGCTCACCCCCGGCCGGCACGGGGTCCCCGCTCCTCGGTGACGCTGGCGTGAGCGCCGTGTCGGTGGTCATGTCGGTGTCTACGACCCGGACCAGTCCGATGGTTGCCCGTCATCGACGCGGCGTCGCCGCGAGCCACGTGGCGAGCGTCCCCGTGGCCTCGCGCAACCGGCGGAAGTACGTCGTCCGGCTGAGGTGGAGGGCGTGCATGGCCCGGGTGTGGCTGGCGTCGGGGTCGAGGTAGCCGCGCTGGAGGACCTCGCGGAGGAGCCGCGCGTCGGGGCTGTCGCCGTACGCCGTGGCGATGGCCGCGCGGAGCAGGTCACGCACGGAGGCCGCCCGGTCCGCGGGCGTCACACCCCGTGCCAGCGGCGACCGCGACAGGGCGACGGGGTCGTGGAACTGCCGCAGCGCCTCGCGGACGTCCTCGGTCGTCGCCTCCGCGGCGGGCGACGCCGGCAGCGCGGACACCGGCGCCTCCGGCGGGGCCAGCACCTCGCGCGCCTCGTCGCGCATCGCGCCGACCGCCCCGCCGGGGCCGTAGTCGATCACGTGGACGGGCAGCCGGAGCCGGCCGACGACCAGGTCGAGGGACGGGTCGGCGACCCCACCGCAGTGCGACGGGTCGGGGGCCGGCGGCTTGCGCGGCACCACCCACCGGCGGAAGTCGGCGAGCCCGCAGCGCTGGACGACCGTGTGCAGCACCAGCGCCGAGACCTCGGCGAGGTCGGGGCCGGCGACCGCGAGCTCGGTGACGGGGTTGAGGAGGGTGCCGCCCCGCCAGGAGCGGGTCGCGTCGAGCCAGGGCCGCAGCACCGCGTCGTGGGCGAGCGCCGCCGGCACCCGCTGGTCGGTCGCCCACACCGAGACGGCCACGACGACGTCGGCGTCGACCGGGTCGCGCACGACCACGACGTGCTCGGGAGCCTCGGCCACCCAGCGCGCGACCCAGGCGGCGTACGCCGGGTCCTGGCCGGCCAGCAGCGTCGCCAGCCTCGGGAGGTCGTCGGGCTGGGCGTCGGTGACCCGCCACGGCGACGCCAGGGCCCGCGACGGCGTCACGCCGCCGTCCTGCGGCGGGGCCAGAAGCTCGCGCACGTCGAGGACCAGCTGCGGGCGCGACCCACGGGTTGGCGCGGTGAGGTGGTCGATGACCCGGAGCCGCAGCGCCCGCTCGACCTCGGGCTCGGTGTCGCGCAGGCGGGAAGACAGCAGGCGGCGCACGCGCTGGTGCAGGGTCACCCGGTGGCCGAGCCGCTCGGCGAACGGCAGCGTCCGCAGCCAGCGCTCGGCCCGGTCACCGCTCCCGCGGCCGATGACGGCGTCGAGCAGGTCGGCGTCGACGGCGGGGGCGATGGCCGCCACGGCCAGCACCAGCCGGTCGTCGCCCACCAGGTCGGGGCCGGCGAGACGGCCCCCGGTCAGCAGGTCGAGCAGGTCGGTCTCGAGGTCCGCGAGCTCGCCGGGCCCGATGGCGCCGCGGGACCCGCGTACGGCGGTCGCCAGCGTCAGCGACAGCGGGTGCCCCTCGGCCCAGGCCACGATCCCGTCGCGCTCCGGCCCCGCCGGCATCCCCCGGGCAGCGAGGAAGGTCGTGGCGGCCGCCGGGACCAGCGGTCCTACCGGCACCGACACCAGGGACGAGGCCCACGCCGAGCCCCACCAGCCGGGCTCGAGGGGGCGACGGGAGGCCAGCACGACCCGGGCGGAGGCGGGCAGGACCGCGAGGCCGTGCTCGCGCAGCCAGGCCTCGTCGGTCCCCAGCTCCTCGGCCGAGTCCACGACGAGGAACGGTCGGGACGTCCCAGCCGCAGCCGCCACCGCGTCCTCGGTCGTGCGTCCGCCCCGGAGCTCGCGGGCATCGAGCCAGGTGACGTCGAACCCGTCGCGGTCGGAGCGCCGCGCCAGCTCGCGCAGCAGGGCGGTCTTGCCCATCCCGGCCGCGCCGGTGACCACCGCGACGCGGTGGGGGGAGACGTCGGCGAGCAGCGCCTCGAGCACGGCGAGCTCGCCCGTACGGCCCACGAACGTCGCGGCGTCCCGGGCCGCAGCGTGGTCGGCCAGGCTCATGGCGACACCGTAGACGCACGAGGACCCCGTCACCTGCTGGTGACGGGGCCCTCGGGTGCTGCGGGGCACCGGGTGGTGCGGTGAGGTCAGGCCTTCGGCTCGTCCTCGGTCGCCTCGGTCGACTCGGTGGTCGGCTCGGCGGCGGCCTCGTCGGTCGTCTCCTCGGCCGGAGCCTCGGTCTCAACGGCCTCGTCCTCGACGGGCTCCTCGACCACGGGGGCCGGGGCGGCAGCGGCCGGCTTGGCCTTCTTGTTCGACGCCTTCGGCTCGTAGGCCTCGGTCACGAGCTCGATGACGGCCATCGGCGCGTTGTCGCCCTTGCGGGGGCCGAGCTTGGTGATCCGGGTGTAGCCACCCGGACGCTCCGCGAAGACGGGCGCGATGTCGGTGAAGAGCTCGTGCACGACGCCCTTGTCACGGATGACCTTGAGGACCTCGCGACGCTGGTGGAGCGGGTTGTCGCCCTTGTGCGCCTTGACGGCCTTGGTGATCAGCTTCTCGGCGTGCGGACGCAGCGTGCGCGCCTTGGCCTCGGTGGTCGTGATCCGGCGGTGCTCGAAGAGCTGGGTCGCCAGGTTGGCCAGGATGAGGCGCTGGTGGGCCGGGCTGCCGCCGAGACGGGCGCCCTTCTTGGGTGCGGGCATCGTGCTTCTCGATCCTCCCGGGCCGTACGAGGTACCCGGGCTAGAGGTGGTGGTGCGGATGTGGTCGAGACCGACCCGAGGTGACCCTCGGGGATCTCAGCGCGACGGCTGGTCGGCGGGCCCCGCCGACCAGTCCGGCGCGCAGTTCAGCTCAGTACTGCTCGTCCTCGACGAAGGCGTCGTCGTCGTCGTCGCCGTAGGCGGCGAGGGCGGCGTGCGGGTCGAAGCCGGGAGCGCTGTCCTTGAGGGACAGGCCCATCTCGACGAGCTTGGCCTTGACCTCGTCGATCGACTTCGCACCGAAGTTGCGGATGTCGAGGAGGTCCTGCTCAGAGCGGCTGATGAGCTCGCCCACGGTGTGGATGCCCTCGCGCTTGAGGCAGTTGTAGGACCGGACGGTCAGCTGCAGGTCCTCGACCGGGAGGGCGAGGTCGGCGGCGAGCTGCTCGTCGACGGGCGACGGGCCGATGTCGATGCCCTCGGCCTCGACGTTGAGCTCGCGGGCGAGGCCGAAGAGCTCGACCAGCGTCTTGCCGGCCGACGCGATGGCGTCGCGGGGCAGGATCGACGGCTTGGTCTCGACGTCGATGACGAGCTTGTCGAAGTCGGTGCGCTGCTCGACACGGGTGGCCTCGACCTTGTAGGTCACCTTCAGCACGGGGCTGTAGATCGAGTCGACCGGCATCCGGCCGATCTCGTTGTCGTTGCCCTTGTTCTGGACGGCCGAGACGTAGCCGCGGCCACGCTCGACGACCAGCTCCATCTCGAGCTTGCCCTTGTCGGACAGGGTCGCGATCTTGAGGTCGGGGTTGTGGACCTCGACACCGGCCGGGGGCGCGATGTCGGCGGCCGTGACGTCACCGGCACCGGACTTGCGGAGGTACATGGTGACGGGCTCGTCGTGCTCGGAGGAGACGACGAGGCCCTTCAGGTTGAGGATGATCTCGGTGACGTCTTCCTTGACGCCCTCGATGGTCGAGAACTCGTGGAGGACGGTGTCGACCTTGATGCTGGTGACGGAGGCACCGGGGATCGACGACAGGAGGGTACGGCGCAGCGAGTTGCCGAGCGTGTAGCCGAAGCCAGGCTCGAGGGGCTCGATGACGAACCGGCTCCGGAAGTCGCCGACGGTCTCTTCCGACAGGGTGGGGCGCTGTGCGATGAGCACTTGTTTGTTTCCTTCCCGGGCCTACCGCTATATGAGGGCCCAGATTGCAATTGCCGGTGGTGACGGAAGGTTCAGGACCGCCGCGCGGGATCACCGCGCGACGGGCCTGGGTGGATCACTTCTTGGAGTAGTACTCCACGATCAGCTGCTCGGTGATCGGCATGTCGATCTGGGCGCGGACCGGGACGGAGTGCACGAGGATGCGCATCCGCTCGGGGAGCACCTGCAGCCAGGCGGGGACAATGCGCTCGCCGAACGTCTCGCGCTGCACGATGAACGGCGTCATCTGCAGCGACTTCTCGCGGACGTCGATGATGTCGTACTGCGTCACCTGGAACGACGGGATGTCGACCTTGCGACCGTTGACCACGAAGTGTCCGTGGACGACGAGCTGACGGGCGTGGCGGCGCGAGCGGGCGAAGCCGGCGCGGTAGACCACGTTGTCGAGGCGGCACTCCAGCAGCTGCAGGAGGTTCTCGCCGGTCTTGCCGGTGCGGCGCGAGGCCTCGACGTAGTAGTTGTGGAACTGGCGCTCCATCACGCCGTAGGTGAAGCGAGCCTTCTGCTTCTCCTGCAGCTGAGTGCGGTACTCGCTCTCCTTGATGCGGGCGCGGCCGTGCTGTCCGGGCGGGTAGGGACGCTTCTCGAAAGCTGCGTCGCCACCGACGAGGTCGACACCGAGACGGCGCGACTTCCGGGTCATGGGTCCGGTGTAACGGGCCATGGGTCAGTCTCCTGTTCTGTCTCGGGTCAGACGCGCCGGCGCTTGGGCGGGCGGCATCCGTTGTGCGGGGCGGGGGTCACGTCCTGGATGGTGCCGACCTCGAGGCCGATGGCACCGAGGGAGCGGATCGCGGTCTCACGACCCGAGCCGGGACCCTTCACGAAGACGTCGATCTTCTTCATGCCGTGGTCCATGGCGCGACGGCCAGCGGCCTCGGCGGCCATCTGGGCGGCGTAGGGCGTCGACTTGCGCGAGCCCTTGAAGCCGACGGTGCCGGCCGAGGCCCACGAGATCACCGCCCCGGTGGGGTCGGTGATCGTGACGATCGTGTTGTTGAACGTGCTCTTGATGTGGGCTTCGCCCTGAGCAATGTTCTTCTTCTCCTTGCGGCGGACCTTCTTGGCACCGGCCGCGCGAGCCTTGGGAGGCATCGATTATCTCCTTGTGAGCTGGTCTGTGAGGTGAGAGGGCAGTGCGGGCGCACCCTGCGAAGGCAGAGGGCGACGCGTCACTTGGCCTTCTTCTTGCCGGCAACCGTGCGCTTGGGGCCCTTGCGGGTGCGCGCGTTGGTCTTGGTGCGCTGTCCACGGACAGGGAGTCCCTGGCGGTGGCGGCGACCCTGGTAGCTGCCGATCTCGATCTTGCGACGGATGTCGGCTTGGACCTCGCGACGGAGGTCACCCTCGATCTTGAAGTCCAGGCGCTCGACCTCGTCGCGGAGCCTGACCAGCTCGTCGTCACCCAGCTGGTGCACCCGCGTGTTGGGGTCGACACCGGTGAGCTCGAGGAGCTGCTGGGAACGGGTACGGCCGATGCCGTAGATGTAGGTGAGCGCGATCTCGACGCGCTTGTCGCGCGGGAGGTCGACGCCGAGGAGGCGTGCCATGTGATGGCCTTTCGGATTCTGCAGCGGTTTCGTGCGCGATGCGTCTGGGGTGTTCCCCCTCGTGGGGGCCCAGCTCCGGCCGTCTGCTCCGGAGGTGGTTCGGCAGGTCAGGACCTGCCTAGCGATCGCGTTGGTGGTGTGTGTTGAGTTGTGGTGCAGCAGCGAGGGGCTGGGTCAGCCCTGACGCTGCTTGTGACGCGGGTTCTCGCAGATCACCATGACGACGCCGTGACGACGGATCGTCTTGCACTTGTCACAGATCTTCTTGACGCTCGGCTTGACCTTCATGTCAGGACCTTCTGTTCTCGGCTGCTTGGCTACTTGTAGCGGTAGACGATGCGACCACGGGTGAGGTCGTAGGGCGAGAGCTCCACCACCACCCGGTCCTCGGGGAGGATCCGGATGTAGTGCTGACGCATCTTGCCGCTGATGTGCGCGAGCACCTTGTGGCCGTTGCTGAGCTCGACCCGGAACATCGCGTTGGGAAGGGCCTCCGTGATGGAGCCCTCCATTTCGATCACGCCTTCTTTCTTTGGCATGGCCTCACTATCCGATCGCGTCGTGGTGTTCTACCGTTCGACCCGGGAACCTCGACTCCGGCGGAGCCGTGGACCTCATGCAGCCGTCCCAGGACGCCACTCCCGGGCGCAGCGCTGAACACCTCTGCCAACGTTCTGGCTGGAGTGGTCACCACTGGCTCGAGCAGCCGCGAGGCGTCACGAAACAGACCCATGTTGGGCCGACACACCAGTTTAGGGTCTGGCGGCCCTGAAACACGAATCTGCCGGGACGGTGCTCACCCGGCGAGGAGGCGGAGGGTCTCCTCGCGGGCGGGAGCCGCGTCGGGCTCGGTGCCGACGTGGGCGCCGGCGACCGGGTTGACCATCACCTCGTCGACGCCGTGGGCCGCCGCGAGGGCCAGCAGCTGCTCGCGGGCGCTGTCGGGACTGCCGACCACCCAGCGGGCGACCATCGTGTCGACCAGCTGCTGCTCGGCGGCCGTCAGCTCGCGCTTCTCGGCCTCCTCGACGAGCTCCTGGGCGTGCAGGGGCTTCCCGGAACGCAGGGCGAGCATGGTGAGCAGGTTGGGCAGGGCGACCCGCCTGGCCTCCTCGTCGGTGGGCGCCACGGCCGCGTTGACGGTGAGGAAGGTGCGGGGCTCGGCCAGCTCGGGCGAGGGCTGGAAGCGCGAGCGGTAGAGGTCGAGCGCCTCGGCGGTGCCCGAGCCGGAGAAGTGGTGGGCGAACACGTAGGGCAGGCCCTTCGCGGCCGCGAGCTGCGCCGAGTAGTCGCTGCTGCCGAGCAGCCAGATCATCGGGACGCTCGTCGCCCGGGGGGTCGCGTTGAGCACGTGGGTGCGCCCCTGGACCCGCAGGCCCACGCCGTCGGCGTCCATCATCGCGATCACGTTGTCGACGTAGTCGGGGAAGTTCGTGACGTTGTCGTCGCTGACCCCGCCGGCGCCGTGGCGCAGCGCGTAGCCGGTGACCGGGTCGGTGCCCGGCGCGCGGCCGATGCCGAGGTCGATCCGGCCGGGGTGGGCGGCCTCGAGGAGGGCGAACTGCTCGGCGACGACCAGCGGTGCGTGGTTGGGCAGCATGACGCCCCCGCTGCCGACCCGGATGCGCTCCGTCGCGCCGGCGATCATCGCGATGAGGACGGGCGGGTTGGTGGCCGCCTCGGCCGGCATGTTGTGGTGCTCGGCGACCCAGTAGCGGCGGTAGCCGAGGTCGTCGGCCACCCGTGCCAGGGCGAGCGACGAGCGGACGGCGTCGCCGCTGGTCTGGTCGGACCGCACGGGGACGAGGTCGAGGACGGAGAGCGCAGGCAGGGAGGTCATCTCCTCGACAACCGGGGCGCGACGGCCGGCATTCCTCCCGGGACGGCGAAAGGGTGCCGAGCCCCCCATGGGGCCCGGCACCCGCTCAGGTGTCGCTGGTCGCGCTGGTGCCGCCGGTCAGGAGGCGGGCAGCGGGACCGCCGGGATCGCCGGGGTCGGGGCGACGTAGTCGCTCGAGTCGCCGGTGATGATCACGTAGAACCGCTTGTGCGTGTTGGGGTTGGTCACGTCGGCCGGGATGGCACCGGTCTGGGTGAACGAGCCGTCGCTGTTGCGGGGGCTGACCACGAACGTGTTGCGCGTGTTGGCACCGGTCGGGGCGCAGGCCACCACGCCGGTGATCGCGCAGGCGGTCGCGGTGATCTCGCCGGAGAACTCCGGGTTGGAGTCGGCGCCGGCAGCGCGGCCGTTGACGTTGCCGTTGTTGTTCTGCTCGAACTGGTTCTGCAGCGCGATCGTGGCGGTGATCCCGTTGTTGGACAGGTTCTCGTTGGCGTCGATGTAGGCGTTGCCCACCGCGCCCGCCGGAACGGCTGCGCCGGAGTTGTTGACCTGGTCGTAGGCCGTGCGGATCGAGAAGCCACCCGACTGGGCGATGATTGTGCCGTCGCGGTCGACCAGGAGCCAACGACCGGTGCCCGCGGCGCCGGTCGGTCCGGCGGGGCCGGCAGGACCGGTGGGTCCGGTCGGTCCGGCGGGGCCG
>NZ_JAURVJ010000103.1 GCF_030655615.1 Nocardioides sp. | reverse complement strand
AGGCGTCCGAGGCGACGCCGTGCGTCTGCTGACCGCCCACCGGTCCAAGGGCCTGGAGTGGCGGCTGGTCGTGGTCGCCCACGCGCAGGAGGGTGCGTGGCCCGACCTGCGTCGACGGGCGTCGCTGCTGCACGCCGACCGCATCGGGGCCGAGCAGTGGTCCGTGCCGGTGCTCCAGCCCGAGACCAGCACGCGCGAGCTGCTCGCGGAGGAGCGACGGCTGTTCTACGTCGCCTGCACCCGCGCCCGCGACCGGCTCGTCGTGACCGCGGTCCGGTCGCCCGACGACGAGGGCGAGCAGCCGTCCCGGTTCGTCGACGAGCTCGGCGTGCCCGTCGTCCACCAGGTCGGTCGTCCCCGTCGCCCGCTGTCGATGGCCGGCCTCGTCGGCGACCTGCGGCAGACGCTCGCCGATCCGACGACCCCCGAGCCGCTGCGGCAGGCCGCCGCTCGCCGGCTGGCCCGCCTGGCGGGCGAGACCGTCGGCACCCGACGTCTCGTGCCGCAGGCCGACCCCGCGACCTGGTGGGGCACCCGTGCCCGCTCGTGGTCGACCGTGCCGGTGCGTGACGCCGACAAGCCGGTGCCGGTCTCGGCCAGCGTGCTCGAGCAGCTGATGGTCTGCCCGACGCAGTGGTTCCTCGAGCGAGAGGCGGGCGGGGTGGCCCGCGCCCACCAGGCCGCCAACCTCGGCCTGATGGTGCACGCCCTCGCCGAGCGCGTCGCCAGCGGCGAGCTCGACGCGTCGGTCGACGACGGCGACGCCCTGATGGCCCACGTCGACGAGGTCTGGGACCGGCTCGAGTTCCGCACGCCGTGGTCCAAGCAGCGCGAGCACGACCGCACGCGGGCGGCGCTGGCGCGGTTCCTCCGCTGGCACCACGGCAACACCCGCCGGGTCCTGGGCGTCGAGCAGGACTTCGCCGCCGTCGTCACGGTCGACGGTCCCGACGGCGAGCCGGTCGCGGTCAGGCTGACCGGCTTCGCCGACCGGGTCGAGCTGGCCGGCGACGGCTCGGTCGTGGTCGTCGACCTCAAGACCAACCGCTCGATGCCCACCGGCACCGGGGTCCAGCAGCACCGCCAGCTCGCGCTCTACCAGTACGCCGTCGACGCCGGTGCGGTCGACCCGCTGCTGCCCGAGCCGGGTGCGGCCCACGCGGGCGGGGCCGAGCTCGTCCAGCTCGGGAGCCTCGACGACAGCGACACCGCCGTCGTCCAGAAGCAGGACCCGCCCTCCGCCGACGGGCCCGAGCGTCGCGCGCTGCGCGACGAGCTCGGCCGCGCCGCGCAGATGCTGCGCGACGAGGAGTTCCCCGCGGTGCCGGGTGCGCAGTGCCGCGACTGCTCGTTCGTCCCGATCTGCCCCGCCCGCAGCGCCGGGTCGGTGACCGGATGAGGGTCCGCGAGATCGGCAGCCCGGCCGAGCTGCAGGCCGTCATGCAGGCCGCCTTCCCCGTCAGCGACCAGCAGTGGCAGGCCGTCAGTGCACCGCTCGAGCCGGCCGTGGTGATCGCGGGCGCCGGGTCGGGCAAGACGACCCTCATGGCGGCCCGCGTCGTCTACCTCGTCGTCACCGGTCAGGTGAGACCCGACGAGGTGCTCGGTCTGACGTTCACCACCAAAGCCGCGAGCGAGCTGCGACGCAAGATCCGCGACGCGCTGGTGGCGGCCGGGGCGCTCGGCGACCTGCGCCCCGCCCGCGACCGCGACGACGAGCCGGACGGGCTGGCCGAGGAGCAGCTCGAGCCGACCGTCCTCACCTACAACGCCTACGCCGCCCAGCTCCTCACCGAGCACGGCCTGCGCATCGGCCACGAGCCCGACACCCGGGTCGTCACCGACGCCGCCCGCTACCAGCTCGGTGCGCGTGTGGTCGACCGGTTCACCGGCGACGTCCACCACCTCACCGACCACCCGCCCACCGCCATCCAGAACCTGCTCGCCCTCGACGGCGCCATGAGCGAGCACCTCGCCACGCTCGACGACGTGCGCTCCTTCGACCAGCGCGAGCGGGCGGCGTTCCTGCGGGCCGTGGCCGAGGAGGAGGCCGGCAAGAACCGCAAGACCTATCGCGAGCCGCCCGAGAAGGCGGTGTTCGCCATCGACCGCCGGGGCGAGCTGCTCCAGCTGGTCGCCGACTACCGGCGGCTCAAGGCCGACCTCGGCCTGATGGACTTCTCCGACCAGATCGAGCTCGGTGCGCGGCTGGCCGCCGAGCGGTCCGAGGTCGGCGTCGTCGAGCGGGGCAAGTTCCGGGTCGTCCTGCTCGACGAGTACCAGGACACCTCGGTCGCCCAGGCCACGATGCTGTCGCGGCTCTTCTCCGGTCCTGACCCCGCGACGGGCCAGGGCCACGCGGTGACCGCGGTCGGCGACCCCAACCAGGCCATCTACGGCTGGCGCGGGGCGTCGGTGAGCAACATCGTCAACTTCGCCGAGACGTTCCCGCCGGTGGCGGGGGAGCCGGCGTTGTTCCACCTGACCGTCAGCCGCCGCTCCGACCGCCGCATCCTCGATGCCGCCAACCACCTGGCCGCCCCGCTCTACGCCGCCTACGACCAGGTCGAGGCGCTCCGCCCGGCCGACGGGGCCGCGCCCGGCGAGGTGCGGGTCGCCGTCCACGAGACCGCCGCCGACGAGCTCGACGCGCTGGTCGCGTCGGTCACCGAGGTCCACACCGGCGAGGCGGGTGGGCTGTGGTCCGACATCGCGGTGCTGACCCGCGACAACTCCCACGCCGAGGGGGCCTTCGACGCCCTCACCGCCGCCGGCATCCCCGTCGAGATCGTCGGGCTCAAGGGGCTGCTGCGGCTCCCCGAGGTCGCCGAGGTCGTCGCGACCCTCCAGCTGCTCCACGACGTCACCCACAACCCGTCGATGCTCACGCTCCTCACCGGCCCGCGCTGGGCGGTCGGCCCGCGCGACCTGCGGCTGCTCAGCCGTCGCGCGGTCGAGGTCTCGGGCCGCCAGGGCGCCGGCGGGCCAGACGGGTCGCTCGCCGACCAGCTCGTCGAGATCGCCGACGGCGTCGACCCCGCCGAGCTCCCTGCCCTCGACGACGCCCTCGCCGACCCCGGTGAGGGGGCCTACTCCGCCGAGGCGCTCGACCGCTTCGCCCTGCTCGCGGGTGAGCTGCGCTACCTCCGCGCCCACGTGGGCGAGCCGCTGCTCGACCTCGTCCGCCGCATCATGGACGCCAGCGGGGTCGACGTCGAGCTGGCCTCGGCCGTCAGCCCCGCGGCGGCGGCCCGACGCGACAACCTCGACCTCTTCGTCAAGGCGGTCGCCGACTTCCAGGCCGTCGACGGCGACGTCACGCTGCCGGCCCTGCTGGCCTACCTCACCGCCGAGGACGACCAGGGCAACGGGCTCGACCTGGCGACGCCGAGCGAGGCCGACTCGGTCAAGCTGCTCACCGTCCACCGCGCCAAGGGCCTCGAGTGGGCGTCGGTGTTCCTGGTGGGGGTGTGCGAGACGCGCTTCCCGTCCAACCGGTCGCGCGTGCTCTGGACGTCGTCACCCTCGGTGCTGCCGGCCCCGCTGCGCGGCGACGCCGACGACCTGCCCCAGCTGGCCGGCCACGACAAGGCCGCGCTCGACGACTACCGCAAGGCCACCCGCGCCCACGACGCCGAGGAGGAGCTGCGGCTCGGCTACGTCGCCGTCACGCGCCCGGCCCACCTGCTGTCGGTCTCGTCCTACTGCTGGGGCCCCCGCACCACCCCCTACGGGCCCTCCGCCTACCAGGCCACGCTCCGTGAGCTGCTCGAGCGGTGGGGCGAGGAGGCGACGCCCTGGCGGGACAAGCCGGTCAAGGGCGACCCCCACCCCTACGCCGACGACGACCCGTCGGTGCCCTGGCCGACGACCGTCGCGAGCGACGAGGCGCGGCTGCGCCTCGACGCGGCCGCGCGGGTGGCGGCGGCCGACCCGTTCTCCGACGACGCCGACCTCGACATGCTCACCGCGGCCCGCATCGGCGACTGGGACGACGAGATCGAGCGGCTGCTCACCGAGGCGCGTCGCGACCGGGGCGACGTGGTCGACGTCCCCATGCCGTCGAGCCTCTCCGCCACCGCCGTCGCCCGGCTGCGCGACGACGCCGAGGGCTTCGCCCGCGACCTGGCCCGCCCGATGCCGCGACCCCCCTCGCCGGCGGCGCGGTTCGGTACCCGCTTCCACGCCTGGGTCGAGGCCCGGTTCGGCCAGCTGACGCTGCTCGACACCGACGAGATCTCCGGACGCGGCGACTCCGACGTCGCCGACGACGTCGAGCTGCACGAGCTCATCGAGGCCTTCGAGAAGGGCGACTTCGCCGACCGGGTCCCGCTCGCGGTCGAGCCGGCTTTCGCGCTGGTGCTCGACGGCCAGGTCGTCCGCGGGCGCATCGACGCGGTCTACCGCGAGCCCGACGGTCCTGACGGCACCCCGTCCGTGCTCGTGGTCGACTGGAAGACCAGCCGCAACCAGGCGGCCGACCCGCTCCAGCTCGCGATCTACCGCCTGGCGTGGGCCGAGCTGCACGACCTGCCGCTCGAGCAGGTGCGCGCCGGGTTCTACTACGTGCGCTCCGGCGAGCTCGTCGAGCCCGCCGACCTGCCCGACCGCGCATCGCTCGAGCAGGTCGTCAGGCCGTGACCGCCTCGCGCTCCCGGTCGAGCCACGACGCCACCCCGCGAGCCGCGGTCCGGCCCGCCCGGTTGGCGCCGATGGTGCTCGCCGACGGCCCGTAGCCCACCAGCTGCACCCGCGGGTCGGCGACCGCGGTGGTGCCGTCGAGCTGGATCCCACCCGCCGCGCTCCTGAGGCGCAGGGGCGCGAGGTGGTTGACGGCTGGTCGGAACCCGGTCGCCCAGAGGATCGCGTCGGCCGGCTCGAAGGTGCCGTCGGCCCACCGGACCCCGGTCGGCTCGAGGGAGGCGAACACCGGGTGCCGCTCGTAGGCGCCGAGCGCCTCGGCGGCCCGCTCCTGCTCGCGCAGCGCGAGACCGGTCACGCTGACCACGCTGGCCGGCGGCAGCCCTCGACGTACCCGGTCCTCGACCAGGGCGACGACGGCACGCCCGACCTCGGGCGTGAAGTCGTCGGTGCGCCACACCGGCGGCCGCCGGGTGACCCAGAGCGTGTCGGTCACGAGTGCGATCTCGCCGAGCAGCTGCACGGCCGAGGCCCCGCCGCCGACGACGACGGTCCGCAGCCCGCGGAAGGCCTCGGCGCCCGGGTAGCCGGCCGTGTGCCACTGGGGGCCGGCGAACGTCTCGACGCCCGGGTAGTGCGGCACGAACGGGTGCGACCAGGTGCCGGTGGCGTTGACGAGGGTGTGCGTGGTCCAGGACCGGTCGCCGGCCTCGACGACCAGCAGACCCTCCTCGCCGCCGTCGGCGTGACGGACCCGGTCGACCCGCACGGGGCGCTCGACCGGCAGGCCGTGGTCGCGCTCGTAGGCCGCGAAGTACGCCGGCACCGCGGCGTTGGCCTGGGCCGCCGCATCCATCGCGGGCGTCGAGCTGTCCGGCAGCGCGGCAACGCCGTGGACGTCGTGGACGGTGAGGGAGTCCCAGCGGTGCTGCCAGGCGCCGCCGGGGGCGTCGTCGGCGTCGAGCACCACGTGGGCGATCCCGCGCCGGGCCAGGTGGTAGGACGCCGACAGCCCGGCCTGACCGGCACCGACCACGACGCTCTCGAGGACCTCCACGCCGGGTGAACGCGAGGTCCGGGGAAGTTAGTCCCCGAGCCCTGCGCGCAGCGCGACCTCGACCATGGCGCCGAAGGTCTGCTCGCGCTCCTGGGCGGTCGTCTCCTCACCGGTCACGATGTGGTCGGACACCGTGCAGATCGCCAGTGCGCGACGGCCGAAGCGGGCCGCGAGCGTGTAGAGCCCGCTGGCCTCCATCTCGATCGCGAGCACCCCGTGCTCGACCATCCGGGTCAGCAGCTCGGGCCGCGAGGCGTAGAAGGAGTCGCTGCTGTAGACCAGGCCGACGTGGGCGTCGGGGGCCGCGGCGGCCGCGTCGCGCAGCAGCGCGAAGTCGGCGACGGGGGCGAAGTCGAGGCCCTCGAAGGTGATCCGGTTCATCGAGGAGTCGGTGCACGCACCCGAGGCGATGACGACGTCTCGCACCCGCAGCCTCTCGCTCAGCGCGCCGCAGGAGCCGACCCGCACGATGGTCTGCACGTCGTAGTCGCGGAACAGCTCGTTGACGTAGATCGCCATCGACGGCTGTCCCATCCCCGAGCCCTGGACCGACACGGGCCTGCCGCGCCAGGTGCCGGTGAAGCCGAGCATGCCGCGGACCTCGGAGTAGCAGACCGCGTCGTCGAGGAAGGTCTCGGCGATCCAGCGGGCGCGCAGCGGGTCACCGGGCAGCAGCACGAACGGGGCGATGGCGCCGGCCCCGGCGCCGATGTGGGTGCTCACCTGGCGAACTCTAGGCACCCCTAGGCTCGAAGGGTGACCTACCCGCACCTCCTGCTGAGCGCCGACGCCCACGACCGGATCGGGGTCCACCGCAAGGACGACGCCTGGCTGGCCGACCGGTGGGACGACGACCGGTCGCAGGTCCTGGTCGTGTCCGGCACCCGGGTGCGCCCGGTCGAGGGGTCGCTGCCCTGGGTCGCCCCGGCCGACGCGCCCGACGGCGTACGCGTGCTGCTCGGCGAGCGCGACGGCGCCACCCACTGGGCGGTCATCACCGGTCCTGAGGTCGCCACGTCCCAGGAGGGCGAGTGGTACCCGCTGCGCGGCCTGCTGCCCGCCCTCACCGGCGACCAGGTCCGCGACGCCCCGCTCGTCTTCCACGCCCTCGGCCTGGCCGAGTGGCACTGGGCGACCCGGCACTGCCCGCGCTGCGGCGGCACCCTCGTCCCCGAGGCAGCCGGTCACGAGCTGCGCTGCACCTCGTGCGGACGCACCCAGTTCCCGCGCACCGACCCCGCGGTGATCATGCTCATCAGCGCGGGCGAGCCCGGCGCCGACGACGAGCGCTGCCTGCTCGGCCGCTCGCCGCAGTGGCCGGCCGGCCGGTTCTCGACCCTGGCCGGGTTCTGCGAGCCGGGGGAGTCGCTCGAGGACGCCGTACGTCGCGAGGTCGCCGAGGAGGCCGGCATCGTCGTCGGCGAGGTCACCTACTTCGGCAACCAGCCGTGGCCGCTGCCCCAGAGCCTGATGCTCGGCTTCCTCGGCCGTGCCGTGTCGACCGACGTCGACATCGACCACGACGAGATCGAGGAGGCACGCTGGTTCACCCGCGCCGAGATGCGCGACCAGGCCACCGACGGCAGCCTCGTGCTCCCGGGCGGCGTCTCCATCAGCCGCTCGCTCGTCGAGCACTGGTACGGCGCCCCGCTCCCCGGCTCCTGGTGACCCGTCGTAGATCTACGACGGGTCAGCGTCCTTCAGGCGAGGGAGGCGACCTTCTCCTTGACCTGGGCCAGGGAGGGGTTGGTCTGGGCGGTGCCGTCGGAGTAGACCAGCGTGGGGACCGTCTGGTTGCCGTTGTTGGCGGTCTCGACGATCGCGACGGCGTCGGGCTGCTGCTCGATGTCGACGATGTCGTAGGTGATCCCCTCGCGGTCGAGCTGGCTCTTGAGCCGGTGGCAGTAGCCGCACCAGGGCGTCGTGTACATCGTGAAGCTGCTCATCGCTGAAGTGTCCCCTCGGACGTCTAGGGTCTGGCTGTCACCCGATCCAACCACCTGCCCGGGAGTGTTGTTCCACCATGGCTGCCGACCTCTTGTCCGCCCTCGACCCCGAGCAGCGAGCGGTCGCCGAGACCCTCCGGGGGCCGGTGCGTGTCCTGGCCGGCGCCGGCACCGGCAAGACCCGGGCCATCACCCACCGCATCGCCCACGGCGTCGCGACCGGGGTCTACGCGCCCACCGAGGTGCTCGCGGTGACGTTCACGACCCGCGCCGCCGGCGAGATGCGTGGGCGGCTGCGGCAGCTCGGTGCGCCCACGGTGCAGGCCCGCACGTTCCACTCCGCCGCGCTGCGCCAGCTGCGCTACTTCTGGCCCCACACCTACGGCTCCGAGCTGCCCGAGCTCACGGCGTCCAAGATCTCGATGGTGGTGGGGGCCGCGCGCACGCTGCGGCTGCGGCCCGACCAGGCGATGCTGCGCGACCTCGCCTCCGAGATCGAGTGGGCCAAGGTCAGCAACGTCAAGCCCGACGACTACGCCGCGATCGCGGCCGCCCGCGGTCGGTCGGTCGCCAAGGTCGAGCCCGACATGGTCGGCCGCATCATCGCGGGCTACGAGGACGTCAAGCGTGCCCAGGGCCGGATGGACATGGAGGACGTGCTGCTGCTCACCGCGGGCCTGCTGGCCGACGACGAGCGCGTCGCGGCCCAGGTACGCCGGCAGTACAAGTGGTTCGTCGTCGACGAGTTCCAGGACGTCTCGCCGCTGCAGTCGGCCCTGCTCGACCTGTGGCTGGGCGGGCGCGACGAGATCTGCGTCGTCGGCGACCCGGCCCAGACGATCTACTCCTTCGCCGGCGCCAACGCCGACTACCTGCGCGACTTCCCGGCCAAGCACCAGGGCACCACCTCGATCGAGCTCGTCCGCAACTACCGCTCGACGCCCCAGGTCGTCACCGCCGCCAACACCCTCCTGGCCGGCACCGGCTCCACGAGCGTCGAGCTGCGCGCCCAGCGCCCCGCGGGCGCGGCCGTGACCTACGCCGGCCACCCCGACGAGGTCGCCGAGGCGGCTGCCGTCGCGCGCGAGG